>JAFGNZ010000097.1 GCA_016926755.1 Myxococcaceae bacterium
ATGTACCAGCCGGCCGCGGTCCGCTGCGCCCCCGCCGTCGATCCCTCGTGGTACCAGCCGGCCGCGGTCCGCTGCGCTCCCGCGGTGGATCCGTCCATGTACCAGCCGGCCGCGGTCCGCTGCGCCCCCGCCGTCGACCCCTCGTGGTACCAGCCGGCCGCGGTCCGCTGCGCCCCCGCTGTGGATCCGTCCATGTACCGGACGGCCGGCTTCGCGGCCGGCGCCGCGACTGACATGGCGCCTCCCACGTTCGCGCCTCAGCTCCCCGACTTCGGGATCCAGCTCCGCGGCGCCGTGCTTCGCGGGGCGAACCTGTCCAACCAGGATCTCCGCGGCGCGAACCTCGCTGGCGCCGATCTCACGGAGGCCAACCTGATCAACGCGGATCTGCGCGGCGCCAACCTGGACGGCGCCATCCTCACCGGAGCGAAGCTCGACGGGGTGAAGTGGAAGTAGCACCGATGCCGACCCTCTCTGTCGTCGGGCTGGGGTTCGGGGCCGGGGAACAACTGACCCTCCGCGGGCACGATGTCCTCTCTGCCAGCGGCTGGATCGGCTTCTTCGGCCTCCCACCCCCGCTCGCCGGGTTCCTCCACCGGTATGGCGCCGAACAGGTCGATCTGGATGCGCTCCTGGCCTCCCACGTGCAGCCCTATGGCTTCACGCCGCGTGCGGCGCAGATCGCACTCCAGGCGGCCTGGCAGCACGGCCGCGCCGCGGTGGCAGTCGCGGGGCACCCATGCTTCGCGAATGCCGCCACGAGCGCGTTCGCGGCGTTCGCCAGACAGGCCGGGGTCCACTTCGAGCTGGTGGCGGCGCCGTCCATCCTTGACGCCTTCGCCGAGCGCACAGGCACCTCCCTGGTGCCCCCGGGCGCGACGGCCCTCGACGCGCGGCTGCTCCTGAGCCAGGGCTACACCCTGGAGCCGCGGCTGGCGCTCGTGCTCTGGGACGTGGGCTACCTCTCCCACGACGAGCGGTTCCTGCTGGGGGCCCGCCTCCTGGCGACCTGGGGCAATGACTGGAGCGTCTCGCTCTTCCGTGCGGGCGCGACGTGGCGCCCTGATGATCTGGTGACGTATCCGCTGGCCCAGCTCGAGCTCTGGCTACCGGCGGTTGGCTTCGAGACGACGGTCGTCGTTCCGCCTCGACCGCTGGCATAACCTGGGAAGGCCCGTTCATGTCGAAACCTCCGCGCAAGGCCCGCATCGCGCTCATCTCCATGCCCTGGCAGGATCCCTTCAGCCCGTCGATCCAGCTCGGGGCGCTCACCGCCTACGTGAACCGTGAGCGGCCCGACGTCGAGGTGCACACCTACGAGCTCTTCCTCGAGCTGGCTGACGCGATCGGCATCCACCTGGCCAAGCGCATCTCGGTGAGCTGGATCGGCGAGGCGCTCTTCGCGTACCTGCTCTTCCCCACGCGGGCCCACTCCATCGCGGGGTACCTCGAGGGCTCGCGCAAGGATGACCCCGCCTTTCAGGGGCTCGACTTCTCCCAGCTCATGGAGCGCCTCCGCGTCAGCCTGCTGCGCCGGCTCGATGAGATCGACTGGACGCAGTACCAGATGGTGGGCCTTAGCGTCGTCTTCTCCCAGACGATGCCCAGCCTCCTGGCCGCGCGGGAGATCAAGCGCCGCGCACCCGACGTCCCCATCGTGTTCGGCGGCCCGAGCTGCACCAACCTGATCGGCAAGAGCCTCCTGGAGACGTTCGACTTCATCGACTACGTGGTGAATGGCGAGGGTGAGCGCCCCCTGGTGAACCTGCTCTCGGCGCTCGAGCAGGCCCCGAGGGGCGCGCGGGTGAACGTCCGCGCGGTGGTCCACCGGAGCTCCGAGCCAGGCGCGTTCGGGGCCATTGACCAGGCCCCGGACATGGCGGCGCTCCCGGCCCCCAACTTCGATGGCTACTTCCAGACCCTCTCCCGGACCACGAACCCGGCGGAGACCCGCGGCCGCCTCCGCGTGCCGGTGGAGACCAGCCGTGGCTGCTGGTGGGATCGCAGCCACGTCGACCCGATGCTGAGCTGCACGTTCTGCAACCTGAACCTGCAGTGGAAGGCCTACCGCGAGAAGCCGGTGGCCCAGTCGCTGGAGGAGCTCAAGCAGCTCGCGCTGAAGTACGAATGCCCGGACTTCACGGTGGTGGACAACATCCTGCGGCACAAGGCCGCCGACGAGTTCATCACCGGGCTGAAGGAGCTGGGCATGGGCCTGGACTTGTGGATGGAGGCCCGGGCCTCCGTGAGGCCCGCCCAGATCCGCCAGCTCAGCGAGGCCGGCGGGCGGGTGATCCAGTTCGGCGTCGAGGCGCTCTCGTCCTCGGTGCTGGAGAAGATGGTCAAGGGCACCACCGCCCTGCAGAACCTCCAGGCGATGAAGTTCTGTGAGCAGTACGGTGTGCAGAACACCGCCAACCTCATCACCGACTACCCGGGGATGGACGAGCGCGACGTGCTCGAGACGCTCCAGAACATCGAGTTCGCGCGCGCCTACCGCCCGCTCAGCACCACCGAGTTCTCACTCGTCTACCAGGCGCCCGCCTACAAGGCGCCGGAGCGGTTCGGCATCCAGAACATCCGCAACTACCACATGTACCAGCTGCTGCTGCCGCCGGAGCTGAACGAGCGGCTCTTCCTGACGGAGAAGTCCTTCGACAGCGACTCGCTCACCCAGCTCAAGCCGCTGTGGGCCCGCGTGAAGGCGGCGGTGGTGGCCTGGAAGGAGCACTACGAGCGCATGCGCCCGATGGTGGAGGGCAACCTGCTGCTCTCGCTCCAGGAGGGTGGGCAGTACCTCAAGATCCGCGACTTCCGCGCGAAGGAGCCGCGCTTCTACTGGCTGCGGGGGTGGGAGCGAGACCTGTACCTGGCGTGTGACACGATCATCGCGCTCAAGGAGCTCTCCCTCCTCTTCCCAGAGCTGGACGCGGCCCGGCTCGAGGCCTGCCTTCAGCGGTGGCACGCGCAGCGGCTCGTCTTCATCGAGCGTGGCAAGGTGCTGGCCCTGGCCGTTCCGTGGGGGCCTGTCTCTGCCCACCGGGCGGCCGCGCCGGCGCGCAAGCAGCCCGCGATGGCCCCCCTGGCCGCCGCGGCCGAGGCACACTGAGGAACGACATGGGCGAAATCCTGGTCATGGGTGCAGGACTGCTCGGGAGCCACCACCTCACGCTGGAGACGGTGGAGGCGGTGGCCTCGGCGGACGTGGTGTACCACCTGGTCACGGGGATGGAGGCGGAGCAGCGGCTCAGGCAGCTCAACCCGCGCGTCTTCAGCCTGGTGGGCTTCTACCGGGACGGAGATCTGGATCTGGAGGTGTACGGCCGGATCGTCTCGTTCCTGCTCGCGCAAGCCATGGCGGGCCTCCGCGTGGCGTTCGTCGTCATGGGGCACCCGTCCATCTACGTGGCGCCCACGCACCTGCTGCTGGAGCACGGGCCCAGGTACGGCATCCCCGTCCACATCCTCCCCGCGCTGTCCTCCATCGACACGATCCTGTCCTGGATGCCGTTCGACATCGCCAACACGGGGCTTCAGATCCTGGACTCCAACCGGCTCGTCTCCTACGGGCTGGTGCCCATGCGCAACGTGCCGCTCCTGGTCTTCCAGGTGGGGTGCTTCGGCTCGGGCTTCATCACCCGCCAGCTCCAGAACGCCCCGGATCGCCTGCGCCCGCTCGTGGACTACCTGCTGGCGTACTACCCCGGCGAGCACCCGGTGGAGCTGATCGAGTGCGAGATGGGCTGGCCGCACAGGGCCGTGCGGCACCGGCTCACCCTGGCGGAGCTGGCCACCAGCGGCCACCTGGTCAACTACAACACCACGCTCTTCGTCCCTCAGGCAGAGCCGGTCTCGATCCGCGATCCCGCGTTCCACGCGCGGCTCGTCGCGCCCGAGGCCGTCTCCTCACTCGTGCAGGCCCCCCCCACCCATGGATCCCAGGCAGACAACCCTGGCCCGGCTCGCTGACGAGCTCGAGGCCTCCGCGCGCGCGCGGCACCCTCCCCAGGAGCTGGGCCGGGTGGCGGCGTTCTTCGACGTGGTCCGAGGCAGGGCGCTGCCTCCGGAGGTCGGCCCGGAGCGGGCGGTCAACTCGCGGCTCTACTTCCCGGGGCTCTCCGCGAGGCCCTGGTGGGAGCTCTCGGAGCTGCCGCTCGCGCGGGGGCTCGCCTCGCGCTTCGCGCTGATCCGCGAGGAAGGGGCGCGGCTGCTCTCACGGCCCTGGGCCTTCGAGACGCACCCTGGCGCCTGGAGCCAGGGCCGAGGCGGGGACACGGGCTCGCTCCGCGGCACGTGGCTGGCCTACTACCTCCAGCGGTACTTCCAGCGCCTCCCGCTCTCGGCCGAGCAGGCGCCCGTCACCCTGCGCAGCCTCGACGGCGCCCCGCTGTCCCGCGAGGCGATGTTCTCGTTCTTGTCCCCCGGCGCGGAGATCGGCCCGCACAGCGACCGGGTGAACTTCGTGGTGACGATCTACCTGCCGCTGTTCTCGTCCCCGGGCGCCTGGATCCGCTTTGGCCGCGAGGCGCGGACCTGGTCGGACGGCGTCTGCTTCGCCGCGGACAGCACCTACTTCCACACCTCCGTGAATGACTCGCCGTGGTGGCGCGGGCTGCTCATCGTCGACATCTGGCACCCCGAGCTGACCCCCGTCGAGCGCGAGGTCCTCGCGGAGGCGGTCCCGCGCGTCGACCTCGTCCTGCGGGGCGGGCAGGCCCTCCCATGAAACGGATCCTGATCATCGACGGCATCACCGGGGCGGGGAAGAGCTCGGTCCTGCGAGAGCTGCGCGCGCGCCTCGAGGCGTCCCCGGAAGGTGCCGCCACGCACTTCATCTTCGAGGACGACACGCTCGGGCAGATCATGGAGCAGGTGCGAGATCCGGCCTGGCGCGCGTCGCCGACCTTCGAGGCCCTGGAGGGGGTGCTGGACCGGATGGAGCAGGAGCTGGCCGCGGTGCCGGCCCGCCGCTTCGTCGTCGAGCGGTTCCACCTCACCACCTATGCGCTGTTTCCGGAGTGGGAGCGGCTGGTCCGGTACGAGGAGCGGCTGGGGCGGCTGGGGACGGCGCAGGTGCTGCTGAGCTACCCGGAGGAGCAGGCCGAGCGGCGCGCCATCGAGCGGGTGGACCGCATGGAGGAGAACTGGGCGCAGGGCATGGACGCCTGGTACGGCTCGCGCGCGGACGCGCTGGAGGCGGTGCTCCAGTCGCAGCGCCGCCGCTGGGACGGGCTCCGCAGGAGCATGCTGCCGTTCCTCCACCTGGACACGCGTGAAGCGGACTGGGCGCGGTACGCCTCCACCCTCATGACCTTCTGGGCAGGCAGGTAGCGTATGGACATCATGCTCCGCGAGTTCGGGCGGTACGTGGAAGACGCCCATCGCACGAAGCTGTTCGCGCGCGCCATCGCGGAGCAGGTCCGCCCTGGCGACGTCGTCCTCGATCTCGGGACCGGGTTCGGGCTGCTGGCGCTGCTGGCGGCACGCCAGGGCGCGGCGCGGGTGTACGCCGTCGAGCAGGAGCCTCGCTACCTGGAGCTCGCTCACGCCCTCGCGCGGGACAACCGCCTGGACGATCGGATCCACTGGCTCCCGGGCAACTCCAGCACCGTGGCCCTGCCCGAGCAGGTGGACGTGGTGATCTCGGAGACGCTCGGCCAGTTCGCGCTCGAGGAGTTCACGGTCGAGTACCTCTTCGACGCACGCGCGCGCTTCCTCAAGCCGGGCGGCCGGATGATTCCGGAGCGGCTGGCCCTCTTCCTCACCCCCGTCGAGCTGAGCGGCCCGCGGCAGCGCCTGGGTGAGCGCTACGGCGAGTCCTGGGCGGACATCTCCGGGTTCGATCTGCGCCGGCTGCGCCAGGCCGTGCTGGAGAACGAGGTGCTGCCGTACCAGGTCCACACCTTCGGTGACGGGGACCGGACCCTGGGACATCCCGTGGAGGCCGCCTCCTTCGTGCTCGGCCAGGCTCGCTCCTCCCGCTTCCTGCGCGCCGTCACGTGCAAGGTCGATCAGCCCGGCACGCTCGATGGCTTCTTGGGGACCTTCGAGGCGCGCCTGTCTGCCTCGGCCGTCCTGTCAACGCGCCCGGAGGAGCACCTCACCCACTGGAGGCAGGTCGTCTTCCCGGTGCTTCCTCCGCGCTCCGTGGAGGAGGGCACGCCGCTCGCGGTGGAGCTGGGCTTCCACGGTGGCGCCGGGTGGTCCTACCTCGTCCAGCCCTGAAGGATCGGCGGCAGGCGCGGGCCCGGCAGTCCCCGCTCGGGGGAGGGATCCCGCGTGTAGCGGACGCTGAAGGCAACGCGCGGCCGGGCTGATGGGTTGGGCGGCGAGGCGTGGAGGCTCCGCTCGTCGAACAGGAGCGCCTCGCCCGGGGACAGCGTCGGGGCAAAGATGGCCTCCTGGGGAATGAGCTCGGGCGGGACGCCCTGGTCAAGCCCCCCCAGAGCGCTGTCCACGGGCTGGTGCTCCCACTTCTTCCGGTGGGAGCCGGGCACGAGCGCGAGTCCGCCGTTGGTCGGGGAGGCCTCCGTCAGGGCGATCCACGCGGAGAACGTGCCCCCATTCGGCGAGGGCCAGAACACGTCGTCCTGGTGCCACGGGACGTCCATGCGGGAGAACGGCGCCTTCGCCCAGAACTCCGAGGCCCAGATGCAGCAGGGCGCCCCCAGGATCATCTCGATCCGCTCCACGAGCGCGGGCGCGGCGGCGAGGGCGTAGGCCCACGGAAACTGCTGGTGCCAGCCGTTGAGCCGCGGGGGGTGTCCAGGAGACAGCGCCTGTTGGAGCGCCACCTGGGCGTTGAAGGCGGCAAGCGCCTCCGCCGCTTCGCGGACGCTCAGCACGCGAAGCGGACCCATCACTCCATCCTCGAGGACAGCAGCGCGCGAGGAGTCGGCCATGGGCGATGAGTTACTCAAGCCGCGGCGGGAGTTCAACAGGCCTTGAGGCCATGTCCGCATGTCCCTCGCCCCGGTACGTCCCGGAGGGGGTCGAGCCCTTCTCGCTGCGCGGGCTCCAAGAAGTGCGCGCCTGAGCCCGGCTCCTCCCAGGCGCCGGTGACTCAGCAGGTCCTTGCCTGGCGCCGAAGCGCGGTCTGTACTGATCATGAAAACCTGAGCGGATCCGAGCGAACTTCGAGCGCGGCGCGGTCTGCCCTCCCTGGGGGTGTCATGATCTCACTGAAGACGCGGCAAGCGGCGCTCATTGGCGCGCTGGCCCTGGCAGGTTCGGCGCTGGCGCAACCCACGGCTGCGCCTCAGCCCAGGCGGGAGATACGCCCCGCCGCCGTGCGGACCGCGGCGCCGGCCACGAATCGGCCCGTCAGCCCGCCCGCGCGCATCACGGGCGGCTATGTGCTCACCCATGAGCACCCGACCTACGGCATGGCCTTTGGCGGCAATTACGCCTTCGCGGGCGCGCCGGGCAATTACCGCAACGGCATCATGGAGAAGGGCTACACCGCCGCGTGCGGGGGCTGCAAGCCGGGCAGCGCCTGCGACCATGGCGAGTTCAAGGGCAACCTCGTGGCCGCGACCGGGGACATGGGCTTCGACATGGGAGACCATCCCAGTCACAAGGGCCCCCTCCACGACAGCAACTCGCACCTCCGCTACAGCACGGAGTGGGTCAAGGAGGCGTTTGATCCGCCGGAGGCCGAGCTCAAGGACTCGCGGATGAAAGTCATGGTCGCCTTCGCCGTCGAGAACGAGGCGATGTGCGAGCAGCTCTATTACGCCAACAAGGGCAACGGCGGACCGGGTGGGGACGGCTATCCCTGCTCGAAGGGCGACAGCCTCGAATCGCTGGAGCGCCAGATCAACGCGCTCAAGGCCTGGGCGAAGGAGAACAGCTCCTGGATGGAGATCGCGTATTCGGCCTCGGACGCGCGCCGGATCGTGAACGCCAACAAGCTGGCGATCATCCTCGGCATCGAGTCCGAATACTCCTTCGGCGCGGAGGATCGCACCTTCGATCCCGCCGCTCGCCTCAACCGCTACTACGACATGGGCGTGCGCACCTTCTACCTCGCCCACAAGATGAACAGCCGCCTGGCGGGCGCCGACATCTACTACCCGGATGACACCGACGCGGGCAGAGTCATTCGCGCCACGCAGGCGATCGCGGGGTGCTTCTACTATGACGACAACGTCGGCCCGTTCCCGCTCAAGAACGAGCAAGGCCACAACTTCTGCGACAACAACTGCGGCGACAATCACTTCAAGGGCAACAAGCTCCTGGGGTTGAGCGACCGCTGCGTGAGCAAGTTCAGCGAGATCTCCGAAGCCAACATGGGCGACTATGTCAAGCTGCGGGGCGGCGGCACGTTCAATGGCTTCCGCATCTATCCGCTCCCGCCGGGCTTCAAGGGCCCCTCCGGCAGCCGCAAGGAGAATGGGATCGAGCGCAACAACCTGGGCCTGTCGCATGACGGCGAGCGCGTGGTCCGCGAGGCCATGATCAAGGGCATGATCGTCAACATCGATCACGTCTCCAGCAACACGCGCAAGGCCATCCATGCGCTGGCCACGAAGGACTTCGGCGGCTATCCGCTCAATGCGCTCCACAACAACCCCAACGCGCTGCTGGTCGGCAGCGCGGGCCGATTGGCCACGCCGTCTCCTCATGAATATGACTTCGACGACAACGAGCTGGGCTTCGTTCGCGACACCGGCGGCTTCTTCGGCGTGCGCGTCGGCCCGTTCGACTCCAAGGACTATCCCCCATCGGGAGTCACCGCGGATTGCTCGAAGACCAGCACGGAGTCGGCCAAGTTCATCGCGTATCTCATGGATAAGGGGCTGAATGTCGGCTACGGGCTCGACTTCGCCACGATCACCCAGGGCGTGTATTCGCGCTCGTACAGAAACTGCGGCCGTGAG
This sequence comes from Myxococcaceae bacterium, assembly GCA_016926755.1. Taxonomy (GTDB): domain Bacteria; phylum Myxococcota; class Myxococcia; order Myxococcales; family Myxococcaceae; genus Hyalangium. The sequence continues at coordinate 8,883 of JAFGNZ010000097.1, forward strand.
CTCGGGCCCGATCGGCTGCACACGTTCGGCTCCGAGATGACCGAGGGCCTCTCCCATGTCGGGATGATGAAGCATTGGCACAAGGAGCTCGAGACGGTCGGGCTGAAGAGCTCCTATCTCAACAAGCTCAAGAATGACGGCGCGGAAGCCTTCATCGCCATGTGGGAGAGGTCAGAGGCCAAATCGACGGTGGGCAAGCAGATCCCGCGGCAGATCTTCGACAACGCGTCTGGCGGGGGCAAGACGTGCGCCGAGGACTCCGATTGCGCGGACAGCGAGTTCTGCACCGCCGGCATTCCCGACTTCAAGGAGAACGTCTGCAAGGCCAAGAAGAGCAAGGGCGGGACCTGCACCACCCAGCGGCAATGCGCGAGCGATCGCTGCTCCGCTGGGTTCTGCGCGGAGGCGGATGAGTGCCGGTCGGAGGCGGATTGCACGAGCAGCCAGTACTGCGGCGATCCGATCGCCGGCAAGCGCACCTGCAAGGAGCTCAAGGCGCATGGCCAGGCTTGCACGAATGCCACGCAATGTTCCACGGGGCGGTGCTCCTGGGGCTTCTGCGCGAACGTCGACGAGTGCCGGTCGAACGCCGACTGCAAGATCGGGGAGTATTGCGGCGACCCGATCGCCGGCAAGACCCGGTGCAAGGACCTGCTTCCCAAGGGCCATGCCTGCACCAAGGGAGCGCAATGCAAGTCAGGGCAGTGCTCGCTCCTGCGCTGTAAGTGACGCGTGGATCCACGGGGCTGGAGAACCTGACCGGCTCTCAGCCCTGTGGCTCCTGGTCCTTCTTCTCCCTCTTCGACCGGGTCTCGGGCGGCTGGCCGCCGGTGATGCGAGCGTTGACGACCTTGTTCAGGATGTCGAACCAGAATGGCGCGCCCATGGACACGGCGAAGATGGTGAAGAGCAGGCCGGCGAGCTTCCCCAGCCAGTCCCAGCCCTGAGGAATGCGACGGGGGTCGGGGAGCTCTCCCAGCTTCGCCTCGGGGTCGGTGTTCCAGCCGATGGGCAGGCGCAGGGTGCTCAGCTGCGCCTGGGCCTGTTGGAGCTGAGCCAGGGCCTTCACTGCGTCCGGTTCCTCCCGGAGCTCCGGCGCGCCGGACCTCACGGTCTGCTCCGCGGCGGCGACCAGCCCGGCCCTCAGCGCCGAGTCATGCGCGAGGCTCTGGACGATCATCACGCTGTCCGCGTTGGAGATGCCCACCACCAGGGCCGCGATGAGGAGCACGACGGTCTGCGCGCGCCGCTTGTACCAGCCCGACACGCGCTCCATCGAGTCATCGAACCACTTCTCCACGCGCGCTCGGGCGTCCTCGAACCGGGTCACCGTCTCGTCGAGCACCGCCTCCAGCTGCTGCCGGATCTCGCTCTCCGCCGGGAGGCTCTCGACGGCGGCGCGCAGCTTCTGCATCCCGTCCTGCTGCGTCCCGTCCTGCGGCCCCTCCTTCCCCGCCATGCGCCGCAGCAGGTCGAGGAAGGCCTCCGCGAAGAGGTGCTTCGGGATATACGAGGGGGGCTTCTTGCCGTGCATCACCCCCTGGATGAGGGGATGCGCGTAGAGCGTGCCGGTGACGTCCTGTGCCTGCTTCCCGAGGGAGGCCCCCTTGTCGAACATCGCCTTGAGCCGCGGGTTCTGCTGCAGCAGCGCCGCGAGGGACTCGTCCTTCAACAGCGTCTCGACGCCTTCGCGCAGCGTGCGGGCGCGCAGGTTGAGTAACCAGGCGACGATCTCGCTGAGCGCCGAGCAGATGAGGCTGAAGAGCAGATAGACGAAGATGAGGCCAATCGCGGCTTCGAGCACCATGTGTCCCCCCTCCTGCTGAGGTGAAGGGAGGATCGTACCGCTGCGGGCCCGCGAACAGAAGGCAGACGGTGATGACCCCCGTGCCGAAGTGGGCGCCTTTTCCGCCATCGCCCCCGAGACGCGCGCCAGGGTAGGCTTGGCGCCATGGACCCCAACAAGCCCAATATCAGCCGGATCTACGACTATGTCCTCGGCGGCCAGCACAACCTGGACGTCGACCGGAACGCCGCCCGGCAGATCCTGCAGATGTTCCCCGCCTACTCGCGCTGGGCGCGCCTCAACCGGGACTTCCTCCAGGCGATGGCGAGGCGTTGGGCGGCGGAAGAACGAGCCCACGTCCTCGATCTGGGCTCAGGGATGCCCACGCAGGGCCACTTCCATTCGGTCATGCCCTCCGCCCGGGTGCTCTACAGCGACAATGATCCCGTCACGGTCGAGTACGCCCGGGAGATCATCGGGAACAACCCGGCGGTCGCCTACCTCCAGGCGGATCTGCGCGATCCGGAGCCGCTCCTGAGCGCCGCCGAGCGGCACTTCAACGGAGAGCGCAAGGTGGCCATCGGCTGCATCGGGGTCGCCTACCTCATCGACGATGCGAGCCTGGAGCGCACGCTGCGCATCTTCCACGACTGGGCCGCGCCCGGCAGCATCCTGGCGCTCTCGCAGACCTTCGTCGGGGAGCTCTCCGAGTCCCTTCAACAGGTACTGGCGCAATTCAAGCGCAGCGGGGCCGAGTTCTTCCATCGCGACGAGGCTGTGCTCCGCCGCATCGTCGCGCCGTGGGAGGTTCGGGAGCTGGCTCCGCTCGAGTCCTGGCCCGGTGTCACGAGCCAGATCCCGGCGTCCGAGCGCGGTGACGCCGGCGTGGGCATGTACGGGGTCTGCCTCGTGCGCCCAGGCTGAGCCATCCGCGCCCCGAGTGGGCGAGGTTGTGCTACCCTGCGTGGCGACGCCTGGGCCGGGGCGTTCGATTCTGTCGGGGGGGGGACATGCGCTCTGCGTGGGTGGGTTTGTTGGCGCTGCTGTTCACCGCGTGCCAGGGAGCAACACCGGGTGAGCAGTCGCCGGGGGCGGAGGCGGCGCTCGGGCTGACGCCGTTCAACGACGTGATCATCAACGAGGGGGGCGAGTTCCAGGTCAAGGTGCTGGTGCTCCACACGGGCGATGAGGCCGTAAAGCTCACCGTGGAGGGGCTGCCCGATTTCGGGACGTTCTCCGGGGATACGCTGATCTTCAGGCCAGGCCCCGACAGCGCTCGGGAGAGCACGGTGCTGGTGCGCGCCACCGCCGGCACGGCCTCGGACAGCCAGCAGTTCACCGTGAAGGTGCTGCCGTTCCATCCTGCGCCGCCGCCCTGCAACACAGAGATGGAGGCGGAGGCGCCCCAGCCGGTCGCGGGCGGGCGTCATTGGAAGCGAGTGAAGAGCAACACCTGCCAGGAGCTGTATGGCGTCTGGGGCAGCTCTGGCACGGACGTGTGGGCGGTGGGGGCCGGGGGCACCATCCTCCACTGGGACGGGGAGGAGTGGACGCCCTTCAGCAGCCCTACGGACCGCGACCTGCGCGCCATCTCGGGCAGTGGGCCTGACAACATCTTCGCCGTGGGCGGGCGGGAGGGAGACCCGCTGCCCACCATCGTCCAGTGGGATGGAACGGTGTGGAAGCCCGCGCGCTGGAGCGAGAGTGCGCGGGAGGATGGGCCGGACTGGGGCCACACCCGTGGCACACCCCGGGTGCTGCGGGCTGTTCACGTCTGGCCCCAAGGCGCCTACGCCAATGGAATCATGCAAGGAGGCCTGAGAGGTGGCCGCGTGGAGTGGAACGGCTCGGAGTGGCGGGCCTATGGCTTCTACATGGGCAACATGGTGAACGGCATAGGGGGCTTCGGTGACTATGTCGTGTGGGAGGTCGGCCCCGGGGGGCAGATCGTGCGCAGAGAAGGTACCGCCTCATGGAACGAGAACACTGGCTCCCCGCGGCCCGTCAACACCACGACGGAGCTGTTCGGAGTGTGGGCGGCCACCCCGGAGGACGTGTGGACCGTGGGCGAGCAGCCCTTCTTCAGTGACGGCCACGCCACCCTATGGGGAGCCATCGCGCACCGGGATGCCGTGGGGTGGAGCTCGGAGCAGCGCGCCGACTGGCCCCTCTTCCGCGCGGTGTGGGGCGCCTCGGCCACGGATGTCTGGGCCGTGGGACTGGGCGGCCTCGCCCACTGGGACGGGGGGGCGTGGACTCCGCTCCTCTCGGAGAAGCTGACCGCCAACGCCATCTGGGGTGCCAGCGCCACGGACGCGTGGATGGTGGGGCCCGGGGGCCGCGTGCTGCACCTCGAGCTCGCTCCCTGAGCGGCCCATGCACCTGTCCCCGTCGGCGGAGGGTGCTGAAAAGACGAAGGGCCCGGAACCTTTCGATTCCAGGCCCTTCTATTGGCGAGGAGTACGGGACTTGAACCCGTGGCCTCCGGCGTGACAGGCCGGCGTTCTAACCAACTGAACTAACTCCCCACAACACTTGGGCGGAACAGGGATTGAACCTGTGACCCTCGCCTTGTAAGGGCGACGCTCTACCGCTGAGCTATCCGCCCTGGCGTGACCGCCGCTCGCAACGAGGCCGGCTTGTACCGACCACGTTCGCCACTGTCAAGCCTACGTTTGGGCCCGACCGATCATTCCTGGAGCCCATGCCGAGCCTCCCTGGAGCCCGGGCGGGCAGGGGGCCCCCCGCATCACATTCCGGCCCTTTCGGACCTACATACGTTGACTTCACTACCGGAGAAGTGCAGGAAGTCCGCCTTACGGGCAAGCGCGGGCCCGCTCGCAGCGCTGCATGCGCTACCGCGCTGGGAGACCGGACCCATGACACCTGTTGCTGACACCCTTCGTCGAGCCCCTGGGCTCCAACCGTGGCGCTCCCTCGTGGTCGCCAGCCTCATCGCGGTCCTGGGCGCCTGCGGCCCCTCGGATCCCAGCGCCGCCTTCCTGGAGGAGGGGCCCGGGGAGCTCGGAGTCCAGCAGCAGGAGGTGGTGAGCTGGACGCTCGGCGCCCGCTATGACGCGGCGAAGGCCAACATCACCTTCCGCGTCTACTCCTCGCGCGCCACGCGGCTCGAGCTCTGGCTCTACAAGACGCCGTACGGCGCCCAGGAAGTGACGAAGTACGTGATGACCAAGGACGCGGCCACCAACGTCTGGTCGAAGACCGTCTCCGTGGCCACGCTCCAGAACACCTACGGCATCACCGGCCCGGTGTACTACGGCTACCGCGCCTGGGGCCCGAACTGGCCGTACAACGCGGGCTGGACCAAGGGCACGGGCACTGGCTTCATCTCGGACGTCGACGCGAACGGCAACCGCTTCAACCCCAACAAGCTGCTGCTGGATCCCTACGCGCTGGAGATCAGCCACGATCCGAGCAACGCCAGCAACACGGACGGGACGGTGTTCGCCTCCGGGCCGCTGCACCGCAACAAGGACAGCGGCGCGAAGGCGCCCAAGGGCATCGTGCTGGCGGGGGACACCCAGGCCATCGGCACCAAGCCCGCGCGGGCCCTCAAGGATGACGTCATCTACGAGGTCCACGTGCGCGGCCTCACGAAGAACGACTCGAGCATCACCGCCGCCTACCGCGGCACCTACAAGGGCGCGGCCCTGAAGGCCCCGGCGCTGGCGGCGCTCGGGGTGACGGCCGTGGAGTTCCTCCCCGTGCAGGAGACGGAGAACGACGCCAACGACAACGTCGCCAGCACCGCGGGGGACAACTACTGGGGCTACATGACGCTGAACTACTTCGCGCCGGACCGCCGCTACGCCTACGACAAGTCGGCGGGCGGCCCCACGCGGGAGTTCAAGGAGATGGTGAAGGCCTTCCACGACGTCGACATCAAGGTCCTCGTGGACGTGGTCTACAACCACACCGGCGAGGGCGGCGCGTGGAGCGGCAACGACTCCAGCACCTTCAACGTCTACACCTTCCGCGGCCTGGACAACCCGACCTACTACAGCCTGACGGCCGACAAGCAGTTCAGCTGGGACAACACCGGCGTGGGCGGCAACTACAACACCTTCAACCCGGTGGCGCAGGATCTGATCATCCACTCGCTGGCGTACTGGAAGGACACGCTCGGGGTGGACGGCTTCCGGTTCGACCTGGCCTCGGTGCTCGGCAACACCTGCGAGCACGGCTGCTTCAACTACGACAAGATGAACAGCGGCACCGCGCTCAACCGCATCATGAATGTCCTGGAGCCGCGGCCTGCCGGGGGCGGCACGGGCACCGACTTCATCGCCGAGCCGTGGGCCATCGGCGGCAACTCGTACCAGGTGGGCAACTTCCCGGGCCAGTGGGCCGAGTGGAACGGCATCTACCGCGACACGCTGCGCAAGGACCAGAACCAGATGGGCTCGGAGACCATCACGCCGGGCCAGCTCGCCACGCGCTTCGCCGGCTCGTCGGATCTGTATGGGGATGACGGCCGCAAGCCGTTCCACTCCATCAACTTCATGGTCGCGCACGATGGGATGACGCTGAAGGACCTCTACACCTGCAACAGCAAGAACAACAACCAGGCGTGGCCCTACGGCCCCTCGGACGGCGGCGAGGACAACAACCACAGCTGGGATCAGAGCGGCGTCCTGGCGGACCAGCGTAAGGCGGCGCGCAACGGCGCCGCCTTCCTGATGCTGAGCGCCGGCACGCCCATGCTCACCGGCGGCGACGAGTTCCTGCGGACCCAGTACTGCAACAACAACGTGTACAACCTGGACTCGGACAAGAACTGGCTGAACTACACGCTCACCACGGAGCAGACGTACTTCAAGACGTTCACCCAGCGGCTCATCGCGTTCCGCAAGGCGCACAAGGCGCTGCGGCCCGAGAACTTCTACAGCGCCGTGGACACCAACGGGAACGTGATGGAGCAGCACCGCTGGTTCAAGCCCGACGGCGCCGTGCCGGACTCCGCCTACTTCAACAGCGGCAGCAACCACGCGCTGGCCTTCCGCGTGGACGGGACGGAGTTCGGGGACTCGGCCAGCGCCATCTACGTGGCCTACAACGGCTGGTCCGGCAACGTGGACTTCAAGCTGCCGTGGCCCGGCAACGGGAAGAGCTGGTACCGGGTGACGGACACCTGCAACTGGGCCGAGGGCGCCAACCAGGTGGCCAGCCCTGGCTCCGAGGCGTTCCTGGGCGGCGAGAACTACGTCTACGGCCTGTGCGGCCGTGGCCTGCTGCTGCTGTTCGCGAAGTAGAGAGGGTGTGATGGGCTCGGGGGCGGCGCCACGCTGCTGCCTCCGAGGCCAGGGGCCGGGCTCGCTGGAGGTGGCGGGTTCGGCCCTCGTCATTTGCGGGGAGGGCGCGCGCGAGAGGCAGGACATCCGCGCCGAAGTCCGGTATGGGCGGGAGGCGGGCGCCCGGTGGCGCCGGAGGGCACATCCATGAACGACAGACTCCTGAAGGCGGCGCGTCGCCAGCCCACCGATACCACCCCGGTGTGGCTCATGCGCCAGGCGGGCCGCTACCTGCCCGAGTACCGCGCCATCCGCGGCAACATCGCGTTCCTCGATCTGTGCAAGCACCCGGATCTGGCCGCCGAGGTGACGGTGCAGCCCGTCACCCGGCTGGGCGTGGACGCGGCGATCATCTTCTCGGACATCCTCATCCCCGTGGAGGCCATGGGCATCACCCTGGAGCTGGGGGACAAGGGGCCGCACTTCCCCAACCCCGTGCGCACCGCGGCGGACATCGAGCGGCTCGGGGTGCCGGATCCGGTGCAGGGCACGGGCTTCGTCGCCGAGGCGATCCGCCGCACGCGCAAGGCGCTGAATGACTCGGTGCCCGTCATCGGCTTCTCGGGCGCGCCGTTCACTTTGGCGGCCTACATGGTCGAGGGGGGCGGCTCGAAGAGCTACATCCTCATCAAGCGCCTGCTCTTCGAGCAGCCGAAGCTGGCGCACACGCTCTTCCAGAAGCTCACGGACACGCTCATCCCCTACCTCAAGATGCAGGTGGAGGCGGGGGCGCGGATCGTCCAGATCTTCGACTCGTGGGGCGGGGAGCTGTCGCCGTACGACTTCGAGCGCTTCAGCCTCCCGTACCTCACGCGGATGGTGAAGGAGCTGCAGGCCACGGGCGTGCCGGTCATCCTCTTCGGCACGAGCATGTCCACGCACCTGCCGCTGCTCCAGCGCACGGGGGCGGATGTCATCGGCCAGGACTGGCGCATCGAGATGGACCAGGCCCGGCGCATCCTCGGGCCGGACGTGGCCGTGCAGGGCAACCTGGATCCGCTCCACCTCTTCCTGCCGCGCGAGGAGCTGGAGGCGCGCGTGGTGGACATCTTGAAGCGCGCCGGGCCGGTGGGGCACATCTTCAACCTGGGCCACGGCATCCTCCCGCCCACGGACCCGGAGGCGGCGAAGTTCATGGTGGAGGCCGTGCACCGCCACGGCGCCGCGCTCCGCCAGGGCACCACGCCCCAGAAGTAGCGCCTTGAGGCCGGCCCTCCGGCGGCCCGGCTGGCGTCCGCCGTTTGACTCTCGAATCAATTCCGATTGACGCGGCGCATTAGAGGCCGTTAGAAGCCTCTCACTCGCAGTCAGGAGGGTGAGGCATATGGCACAGCAGAACGGTCACCGTCGGGTGGCCATCGTCCGCGGGCTGCGGACTCCATTCGTGAAGGCGGGCAGCGTCTTCTCGGGGCTCACCGCGCTGGATCTGGGCAGGCTGGTCGTCCAGGAGCTGGTGCAGCGGGCGGACCTGGACGCGAGCGAAATCAACCAGCTGGTCTTCGGGCAGGTCATCCCCACGCTGACGGCGCCCTCCATCGCCCGCGAGGTGGTGCTCGCCGCGGGGCTGCCGCGCAAGATCGAGGCCTTCACCGTGGCGCGCGCCTGCGCCACCTCCATCCAGGCCATGACGACGGCGGCCAACGCCATCGCGGTGGGGGAGGCGGACGTCGTCATCGCGGGCGGCACCGAGTCCATGTCGGACGCGCCCATCTTCACCAGCCGCCCGCTGGCGCACGCGCTGGTGGCCGCCTCCAGGGCTCGGAGCCTGCCGGCCAAGCTCAAGCCCTTCCAGAAGCTCAAGGCGAAGGATCTGCTGCCGGTGCCGCCGGCCATCGCCGAGTACTCCACCGGCCAGACCATGGGCGAGAGCGCGGAGAAGATGGCCAAGGAGAACGGCATCTCCCGCGAGGAGCAGGATCGGATCGCCCTGGCCTCGCACCTGAACGCCGCGCGCGCCTGGAAGGAGGGGCGCTTCGACGGTGAGGTGATGCACGTCGTCGTCCCGCCGAAGTACGAGGACGTGGCGGCCCGGGACAACATCGTCCGCGAGGACACCAGCCTGGAGGCCCTGGGCCAGCTCAAGCCGGCGTTCGATCGCAAGTACGGCACCATCACCGCGGGCAACGCCTCGCCGCTCACGGATGGCGCCGCCGCGCTGCTGCTGATGAGCGAGGAGAAGGCCCGGGCGCTCGGGTACGAGCCGCTCGGCTTCCTGCGCTCTCACGCCTACGCCGCCACGGATCCGGCGGAGCAGCTCCTGCAGGGGCCCGCCTACGCGGCGCCCATCGCCCTGCGGCGCGCGGGCATGAAGCTGGCGGACATCGATCTGGTGGAGATGCACGAGGCCTTCGCCGCGCAGGTGGCCAGCAACATCCAGGCGCTCGCCTCGCCGGCCTTCGCGAAGAAGGCGGGCTGGAGCGGCCCGGTGGGTGAGGTGGATCGGGAGCGGCTCAACGTGAACGGGGGCTCCATCTCCATTGGTCACCCGTTCGGGGCCACGGGGGCGCGCATCGTCACCCAGGCCCTCAATGAGCTGAAGCGTCGGAACAAGAACACGGTGCTGTGCACCGTCTGCGCCGCTGGCGGCCTGGGCGCCGCGGTGGTCCTGGAGCGTGCGTAATGGCCATCAAACTGGAAGAGCTCAAGGCGAAGCAGGGCTTCACCTGGCAGGTCGAGGATGGCGTCGCGGTCCTCACGTTCGATCAGCAGGACGAGCCGGTGAACACGCTCTCACCGGAGACGGGCACCGCGTTCGACGCGCTGCTCAGCCACGCGCAGAAGGATCCGTCGGTGAAGGCCGTGGTCTTCATCTCCGGGAAGAAGGACAACTTCGTGGCCGGGGCGAAGATCGACTTCCTGCAGACGATCAAGACGGCGGCGGAGGCCACGGAGATCTCCCGCAAGGCGCAGGAGGGCTTCGATCGGCTGGACGCGTGCCCCAAGCCGGTGGTGGTGGCCATCCATGGCGCCTGCCTCGGCGGCGGCCTGGAGTGGGCGCTGGCGTGTGACTACCGGGTGGCCACCGACAGCCCGAAGACGTCGCTCGGGCTGCCCGAGGTGCAGCTCGGCCTGCTGCCGGGCGCGGGCGGCACCCAGCGGCTCCCGGCGCTCATCGGCGCCCAGGCAGCGATGGATCTCATCCTCACCGGAAAGAACGTGAAGCCCTCGAAGGCGAAGCGGCTCGGCCTGGTGGATGAGGTGGTGCCGGTGCCGATCCTGCGCTCGGTGGCGATCCAGCGCGCGCGCGAGCTGGCGGCCGGGGCGCTGAAGGTGGAGCGCCCGCACGGCCAGCGCCTCAAGGCCGTGGCCGCGCAGTCGAAGAAGGGGCTCTCGGGCATCCTCCAGAGCCTGGCCAACAAGGAGCTGTGGGCGGAGGTGGCGCTCGAGGCCAACCCGCTGGGCCGGAAGATCCTCTTCGACCAGGCGCGCAAGCAGCTGCTGAGGAAGACGCGGGGCAAGTACCCGGCGCCGGAGAAGGCCTTGGAGGCCATCCGCACGGGCCTGGAGTCCGGCCGCAAGGCGGGCCTGGAGGCCGAGGCGCGGCTCTTCGGCGAGCTGGTGGTGTCGGATGTCTCCCGGCGGCTGGTGGAGATCTTCTTCGCCACCACGGCGCTCAAGAAGGAGAACGGCACCTCCGATCCGAGCGTGAAGCCGCGCGAGGTGAAGAAGATCGGCGTGCTGGGCGGCGGGCTGATGGGCGGCGGCATCGCCTACGTGTCCGCGGCGCTCCAGGGCGTGCCGGTGCGGGTGAAGGACAAGGACGACGCGGGCGTGGGGCGCGCGCTCAAGCAGGTGCACAGCGTCCTGGAGGAGCGGGTGAAGCGGCGCTCGCTCACGTGGCGCGAGGCGGCGGCGAAGCAGGCGATGATCTCCGCGGGCACGGACTACAGCGGCTTCAAGCACGTGGACCTCGTCGTCGAGGCCGTGTTCGAGGACCTGAAGCTCAAGCACCGCATCATCGCCGAGACGGAGGCCGTCACGCGCGAGGACTGCATCTTCGCGTCCAACACCTCCAGCATCCCCATCACGGAGCTGGCCAAGGGCAGCAAGCGGCCGGAGCAGGTGATCGGGATGCACTACTTCAGCCCGGTGCACAAGATGCCGCTGCTGGAGATCATCACCCACAAGGGCACGGCGGACTGGGTGACGGCCACCTGCGTGGAGGTGGGTCGCAGGCAGGGCAAGACGGTGATCGTCGTCAACGACGGGCCCGGTTTCTACACCTCGCGCATCCTCGCGCCGTACATGAACGAGGCGGCGTACCTGCTGGCCGAGGGCGCGGACATCGCCGAGCTGGACAAGGCGCTGGTGGACTTCGGCTTCCCGGTGGGCCCCATCACGCTGCTGGACGAGGTGGGCATCGACGTGGCGCACAAGGTGGGCCCCATCATGGAGGCGGCGTTCGGCAAGCGGATGGCGGCGCCGAAGGCGCTCGAGAAGGTCATCGAGGACGGGCGCCTGGGCCGCAAGAACCAGAAGGGCTTCTACACGTACGCGGGGAAGAAGAAGGAGGTGGACACCTCCGTCTACGCCCTGCTGCCGCACGGCCAGGATCGCAAGCGCTTCGAGCGGGCGGAGATGGCGGAGCGGTGTGCCCTGCAGATGGTGAACGAGGCGATCCGCTGCCTCGGCGAGGGCATCCTCCGCAGCCCGCGAGACGGTGACGTGGGCGCCATCTTCGGCCTGGGCTTCCCGCCGTTCCTGGGCGGGCCATTCCGGTACGCGGACAGCCTGTCTCCCACGGTGCTGCTCAAGCGGCTGGAGCACTACCAGGACAAGCACGGGGAGCGCTTCACGCCGGCCCCGTTCCTGGTGGACGTGGTGCAGCAGAACAAGACGTTCCACTCGCGCTGAGTGCGGTGGGAATACTGGGAAACCCTGATTGAGCCGCAATCGCGGACTCATTAAGGAGGGCTCTGTCTTCCGACGGAGAACCCACCGCTCATGCCCAGTCACGTCTCGAAGTTTGCCCTCGCCTGCGTCTTCACCAGCCTCTCAGGCCTTGCCCTCGGCTGCGGAGGCGTGGAGGACCTGGAGGAGGGCTCCGAAGTGCTCCAGACAAGCCAGGCCCCGCTCAGCGTGAAGGATCAGATCGACGGCGCGCTCGTCGCCGAGGTGCGCCTGTCCTCCACGCACAGCGTCGAGTTCTGGCAGTTCTCCGACGGCGCCATCCACCTGCGAGAGACCGGCTCCGTCCAGGATCTCGAGAAGCAGCTCGACTCCGAGGCGCTCCAGGGCCTCTCGCCCATCGATCGCTTCAAGCAGCTGGCCGGGCCGAACGAGCCGGTCCCCACGTCCCTCCTCCAGGCCGCCTCCATCCAGCAGGCGGCTCCTGGGCAGCCCGTGTCGATGGTGCCGTGGGCACCTCCGCCTCCGCCTCCCGAGCAGGCACCCGAGGCGCGCCCTGCTGGCAGCTCCCCGCTCATCGACTGGGGCGCCGACGCGCGGTGGTTCGAGCAGAACTTCTGTACCTGGAGCACCGTGGACAGCGTGTGGTGCCCCACCAACGTCAGCTGGGCGGACGCGGGCTCCGTCTACGCCATGTACTACGAGAGCACCTGCTTCGCCGCCTCGGAGAATCAGAGCGCCACGTACACCACGAAGACCTGGAATGGCTCGGCGTGGGTCACGCATGCCGTCAACACCGTCTCCCCGCGCACCTGGCAGAGGTGGACCTTCGAGACGGTCAACTGGTACACGGCGCGCTGCGAGAGCATCAACACCGGTGGGGACTCCCGCGTGGACTTCTCGCACCGCTTCCGCTGGGGCACCCCGAGCATCAGCACGCTGGGAGATCACCCGTTCAATCGCACGTACTCCGGCGGCTTCTCGCAAGACACCCAGGGCGTCACGCATGACAGCAACTACTGGTTCCTGACCAACACGAACAACATCTGGCGCGTCCCGGTCGGGACGAACCTCAACGACAACCCGAGCTACATCTCGGGCAACCCCTGGTATGGGATCTACAACCACCTGGGCGATATCAGCTACGGCGCTGGCTATATCTTCCTGCCGCTGGAGAAGAACGGCGGCAGCGGCTCCTGGTGCTCCTTCGGAGTGATGAACACCGCCCTGCAGTACTACAACTACGCGATCGTCCCGGACGCCGGCATCTCGGACCAGGGGGACAGCTGCCCGTGGGTGGCCTACAACCCGAGGGACGGCTTCCTCTACGCCTCCGCGTTCAACGCCAGCTACATCAACAAGTACTCCTGGTCGCTCTCCGTGGTGAACAACGCGTGGCAGGTGAACCTGGGCTTCGTCGAGCGCATCCAGATCAAGGACAAGTACGGCAACCCCACGAGCCTGTCCTCGCTGCAGGGCGCCGAGTTCTCGAACACCGGCAAGCTCTACCTGGTGTCGGACAGCGCGGCCGTCGTCTACATCATGGACATCTTCAACGGCCGTGTGCAGGCCTCGTTCGGCGTGCAGGTCGATCACGGCTCCTACGAGGAGCTCGAGGGCATCACGCTCTGGGATGTGGACAGCGGCGTTGCGCCGGGCGTCGGGGGGCAGATCCACGTCCAGATGTGTGACAACGACTGGCCGGACTCGGACGACTTCTACTTCAAGCACTACCGCGCCTCCGAGGCGTCCAAGCTGTAGGCTTCATGAGCCTGGAAACCCTCGGCCTCTACACCGGCCTCTACGGCAGGCGGGGCTCACCACGGGGGAGGTAGACCGTGAAGGTCGCACCCTCGCCCAGGCGCGATGTGACCCGGATTCGTCCCCCCATTGACTCGATCATGGATCGAGAGAGGTACAAGCCCAGGCCCAAGCCACCATAGTTTTCAACGGGGACCGCTCGCTCGAACTTCTGGAAGATGCGCTCGAGATCTTCAGGAGCGATGCCGATACCGTGATCTGTCACCGACAGCACGGCTTCGTCGTTCTCCAGGCACGAGGTGATCTCGATGGAGCGACCCTTCCCAAACTTGATCGCGTTGCTCAGAAGGTTCACCAGCACCTCACCGAGTTTGAAGGGATCCCACCAGCCATGGAGCTCCGCTTGCAGGTCGAGGTGAATGGAGCAGCCGGCACGTGCCAGCTCCGCTTCCAGGAGTTCGATGGTGTCCAGGACAAGCTGCGCAAGTTCCACCTGCTTCACTTGAGGCAGGAGCAATCCCGCTCCGATACGGGCGACCTCGAGCAGGCGCTCGTTCAGCACGGACAGACGCGCCACCTGGCGCCGTGCCGCCTGAAGTTTCTGCTCGAGCCGGCTCACCTGGTGAGCACCAAGGCCAGCGAGCATGCGACTGATCAGCTCCATCTGGAGCTTGAGTGAGGTCAGCGGGGTCCTCAACTCGTGGGCCGCCACCGTCAGGAAGCTCTCCCGGGCGCGCGCGGCCCGCTCCCTCCAGTCGTGGATGTCGGTCACCGTTCCCACCCACCCGATGATCTTCCCACTCGAATCGCGCACGGGGACGCCTCTCTCCTGGACCCAGCGGTAGCTGCCAGCCGCGAACCGGATGCGCAGTTCCGCATCAAAGAGCTTCCCGTTCTCGATCGAATCGCTCCATCGGTCCTCAAACTCCGAGAGATCGTCTGGGTGGAACACCTGCCGCCTTACTCCAGGGCCCTTGACGCTCTCACGCGAGAGTCCCGTGTACTCAGACCAGCGGTCATTGATGAGCTTGATCGAGCCTCGGACGCTCGCGGTCCAGATCACGTGGGGAAGGTTGTTGACCAGAAGCTTGAAGGGCTCCGCCTCTTCGTTCACGGGCATTGCGACATTCTCCGAAGCACCGGACCGCTACGGGTCGAACGGCGGCCGTGCCGCCCCCGCGAGGCCCTGAGTTGAAACAGAAGGAGAGGGCACATCGAGCTTTGTGACATCAGGTGCGCGATGGCTGCTGGCAAAGCGAGCAGGCGGCCGTACCCAGGCCCGCCCGCCGAAGCCGACGCCATCCAGGAGACGACCCGCTGCACTGGTGACTACATCTACCGCAACCGCATGACTCGTGTCCGTGAGGGAGCCCATGCCCCGCATGCAGCTCATCGAACTCGAAGACCAGGCGTGGTACCCGCGGCCGGTGCGCGATGGTGCCACGGACTTTCTCTCGTTCACGGCGAGCCTCGCGCAGAGGCCCTTCGTGCCGTTCGCCCAGGAGCTGAGCAAGGCGCTGCGGCGGACAGGCGACCGGAAGCTCGTGGACCTCTGCTCGGGGGGCTCGGGTCCCATCCGGCCCATCCTCCGCGCCCTGAAGGCCGAGGGGCTGGAAGTGAGCGCGACGCTGACCGACCTCTACCCGAACGTACCTCGGCTCGAAGCGGTGGTGGGCCAGAGCCAGGGGACTCTCTCCTTCGTGCGCGAGCCGGTCGACGCGACGGACGTGCCGGCCTCGCTCGAGGGCTTCCGTGTCCTCTGCAATGCGTTCCACCACTTCCCGCCGCAGCTCGCGCGGAAGATTCTCGAGGATGCCGTGCGCAAGCGGCGCGGAATTGCGGTGGTAGAGTACGTGGAGCGCAGGACTGCCTCGCTGGCGCTGACCTCGCTCGCGTGGCTCCAGGCCTTCCTCCTCACTCCCGCGGTGCGACCCTTCCGCTGGAGCCGCCTCTTCTTCACCTATGTCTTGCCGCTCATCCCGCTCACACTGCTGTGGGATGGGATTGTCAGCTGCCTGCGCGTGTACTCGACCGACGAGCTCCGCGCACTGGTGGACAGCATCCCCGAGGCGGATGTCTTCGAGTGGCACATCGAGCGCAGGCCCATCGGTCCCCTCGGGTGCACGATGCTGATTGGAGTCCCCAAGGCGCTCGGGTGACACGCCTCGAGAACCCGATCCGGGTGAAGTGACGAGCCCCTGGGGTGAGAGGCGATAGGCCACTCCGCCCTCAACAGCTACACCCGGCTCAGCGAGGGGCTCGATCTGGCAATTGACAATTTCAATTGCCAGGGGCTCCGCATAAGAGCGGAGCTCTTTCCGGGAGACACGGAGTGGAAGCGGCGGCAGTCGAACACGGCGGCAACGCTTCCATCCTCTCGGTCCTCCAGAAGTCCATCCCCATCTCCACGGCCTTCTCCACCGAGCACACCACCAGTCGCACTTGGAAGGTGAGCCGCTCCACATCCAGCAGCTTTATCTTGATATCGCCCGCGACCACCAGCCCCTTGTCGAGGACGCGCTCCAGCACGTCCGCCAGGGTTAGGCTCCGAGGGCTCTGAACGATTCGCTGCGCTGTCATCCAGCCGGTCCATCTCGTCGTCATTCAGGGAGCCACTCTCCATCCGGCTCCTCGAGCGCGGCCTCCTTGCGCGCGGCGATGGCGTCGCGCTGACCCACCAGCGCAGAGCCCCCGGATCTCCCGGAGCGCGCTCGCGGCGTGCGAGCAGGGCCTGCCGTGGCCGAGGGTGCTGTCCAAACCTGTCGGACAAGCCGGCAGCTTCGGCAAGGGCGCCACCAGGAGGCCCCTGGGGCGCTGGGGGGCAGCAAGCCTTGGGAGATTACCAACAGGGTGGGCTGGAGTGCTTCGGGCTCGAGCCGAGCAGCGTCCCCTATGGCGCGACCGTCCGGGCGAACCTGGCCGACGCCGCCGAGGTGCGTGCCAGCGTCGTGAGCGCGCTGAACATCGCCAACCGGAACAACCAGATCTCCAGCAGCGTGATCTCCGAGGGCCTGGCGAACCTCGACGCGCTGAGCGCGGGGCGCTCGTTCAAGGGCTGCTACCGGGGCCCGAGAGGGCCGTCGGGCCTTCAGGAGAACGTCTCTCCGAGTTCACAGATGAGCGCACCAGACGTCTGGACCTGCGAGGCAGCCAATCCTGGCTGCCGAAACCAAGGCAGGACTCATGTCAGGGCATTATCTGCTTCGTAGCATCAGTCATCAGGACCTGGTGATCGCGCAAGCCCCCACGGCCAGGGGAATCTGGGGGCCGCTGCAGCACGCCGCGGTCGGTTGGACTGCCCCTTCCCGCGGGGTGATCCAAAACGTCTTCGCCAACATCGCCATCCCCAACCGGGGAGGATTGCCGCCCCACCGCTACTTGCAGTTCGGCGTGGAGAATCCGATCGACCCGAGCCGCGCCCTCTACCTCCGCAGTGCCGAGTGGGTTGACCAGCTCATCCGGCCGGCCGATCCGGGCTTTGCCATCAGCGCCCTGTCGGTCGCGGCACAAGCTCACTGGGCTGCCGGGAGCAAGGCGGAATCGATCATCGCCCAGATCCAGCATGGCAACGTCTCGGTCGAGATCTACTACGTCGACGGACACGAGATGGTGTGAGGAAGCAGGGCCTGGTCCGGCCAGGAGAAGACCTCCTCTCTCGTCTTCTCGAACTCCGAGAGAGGAGGTCGGCCTGTCTCACCGTGGATCTCCTCATGAGCCAGGCCACCTCGCGCGCGCGCTCAGCCGCCTTCGGCGAGGAACTTCCGGACGACCTCCGGCGACTCGCGGGAGTAGAGGAGGCTCGGGGTGAAGTGCATGCGGCAGAGGGAGGGGAGCGTCTCGGCGCTCTTGCGCTCGAGGCGTGCCAGCAGGGCGGCGACGGCGCAGCGCCCCATCTGGCGCGGGGACTGCCCGCTGACGGCCAGGAGGGGGGAGGGCTTCTCTGACGAGAGCAGCATCCGCGCGAGCGTGGGGTTGATGTCGATCCCCAGGACCACCAGCTCCTCGCGGCGGGGGGAGGCGAGCACGGCCTCCACCAGGGCCTCCGTTCCCGCCCCGTTCGCGGACCACAGCACCTCCACGCTCGGATGCGCGGCGACCTCCGCCGCGGCGGGTGGTGCGTTCTGGGGCGTCCAGCCTCCGCGCAGGGCCACCACGCTCCACGGGATGCCTCCCTGCTCCAGGGCGCTGCGCAAGCCCATGTACCGGCGGTAGCAGTTCTCGTTGTCACCACAATGCAGGAGCCCCAGCCGCACCTCCTGGTGGCGCCGACCGCGAGCGGAGAGCCACTTCACGAGGGCCTCCCCTGAGCGCTGGCCGAGCTCGAGCTGATCGCTCTGGAAGTTCCCGGAGACGTAGCGCATCGCGTCCTCGCCCACGCACCGGTCGTAGCAGGCGATCGCGACACCCGCCTGGTATGCAGTCCGGAGGGAGGCCGCGGAGGCCACGGGGTGCCGCGGCGCGATCGCGAGCGCTTCCACGCCTCGCGAGAGGAGCTCCTCCACGCACTGCCGCTCCCGCGCGATCACGTCCGGGCCGCCGCTGTCCGTCTCGCAGGTCTCGATGGCCGTGTCACCCCCGCGAGCCGCGAGCTCCTCCCTCATGCCCGTGAGGATGTCCTGGAAGAAGATGTCCTGGGCGCCGTCGCGGACGAGCCCGAACCGGGGGCGCTCCTGGCTGTTCGTGGGAGGGGGAGCGCCGCTCCATCCGCGTGCGTGCTGGAGCTGATCGCTCGCAGACAGGTGGACGCCGTCGAGCCGGGCCTGGGTGAGGTTGAGGCCGATGGTGCCCGCGCGCCGCAGGTCCGCCCTCAGCAGCGCCGCGCGCGCGAGGTCCGCCTGGAAGAGATCCGCGCCCCGGAGGTCCGCCCGGCTGAGGTTGGCGTCGGTCAAGCGGGCTCGGCTGAGGTTGGCGCCTCGGAGCGAGGTCCACACGAGGTCCGCCTCCGAGAGCTCGGCGGCGTAGAGGTCGGAGGAGTCGAGGATGGCGCGATCCAGGCGGGCCCTCGCCAGGGAGGCCTCGCGGAGCATGGCGCCCTCGAGGTTGGCACCTTCGAGGTTGGCGCCCTCGAGGTTCGCCCCGCGCAGATCGGCCCCTCGGAGGTCCGCCTCCTGGAGGGTGGCCTTCACGAGGTTCGCCCCGGCGAGGTTGGCGCCGCGCAGGTGCGCGCCTCGGAGGTTGGCGCGCGAGAGCCGGGCATGGGACAGGTCAAACCCCTCCTCGGTGAAGAAGGCGGGAGGGAATTGCTGAAGGGCGGCCAGGGTAGGGCGAACGCGGCGGCAGGGGCCCAGCTCTATCCCCGCCAGCTCCGCCTCCTCGGCCTCCAGGCCCGGCCACCCCTCACACTCCTGGGCCAGGATCTGGAGGTTGCGAATCCGGGTGGTGCTGTACCGGAGGCTCGAACTCTCGGCCGTCTCGCTCCGCAGCGCGCGGATGTGCTGCTGGTAGCGGTTCGGAGCGTCCAGGAAGTAGGAGACGGTAGCGACCAGGATCGTGAGCTGGCCGATCAGCGCGGAGAGCTGAAAGAGGGAGAGCTGCCGCATCCAGTCGATGGGCACCTTGAGCCGGCGCTCCAACCCTCCCAGGACACGGGAGAGGTTCCGCAGCAGCCACACCCGCGACCACTTCGCCTCGTCTTGCGCCAGCAGCAGTCGGCGGTAGCCCTCCACGGGCAGGTTGAGGCGCAGCGCCTCCGCGAGCAGGACATACTCGCGCTCGAGCGGGTCCCCGATGGCGCTCACGCGCTGCAGGCTCTCGAGGAGCTCCTCTCTGGCCGGTAGGCTCATCGAGCCAGGCGACGATGGATGAAGTCGAGCACCTGCCATGCCCTCACGTCCGAGCAGATCTTCGTGGCGTGCCCCGCCCCGCGCAGCAGCCCCGAGGGAGGGGGCTGCTGCACCGTGCGGCCGGCCTCGGGCCCCTCGAGCGTCACTGCCACTCGGGCCTCCTCGTATTCGAAGAGGCCAGGCTCCAGGGCGCAAGCGACGGCCGTGGGATCATGGGCGTAGAGGCCTAAGAGGCCGTACCGCCGCAGGTGGAAGTCCTCGTAGAAGCGGGTGATGCGCCAGATGAGCTCTCCGAGCCGGTGGGGGGGCTGCCGGAACCGCTGGAGGTAGTCCGGGGTCAGCACCACACGGGTCGTGACGTCGAGCCCGACGAGGGTCAGGGGCCAGCCCTGCGAGAGCACGCGCGACGCCGCGACGGGATCATTGAAGATGTTGGCCTCCGCGGTGTCCGAGACGTTCCCCCGGACGCGGAACGCTCCCCCCATGATCACCACCTGGGCCACCGTCGTGCTCAGCCGCGGCTCCAGCTCCAAGGCGAGCGCGAGGTTGGTGAGGGGACCGAGCATGATGAGGGTGATCTCGCCCGGGTGTCCCATCACCGTACGCACGATGAACTCTGGCGCGGCGTCACGGATGGGGTGGGAGCGGGGCGCTGGGATGAGGACGTTCCCCATGCCGTTCTCGCCATGGACGTGCGTGGGGGCAGGCCGGCGAGCTCCGTGCAATGGCGCGCTCGCTCCCTGCGCCACCGGGATCTCGGGATGCCCGGAGAACTCGAGCAGGTAGAGCGCGTTCAGCGTCGCCGCATCCGTCTCGATGTTCCCGAAGGTGGTCGTTATGCCGACCACCTCGGCCTCTGGCGAGCCGAGGGCAAGGAGCAGCGCGAGGGCATCGTCGACACCGGGATCTGTATCGATGAGGAGCTTTCTGGGCATGACTCCCGGCTAGACGACGGAGCCCCTGGGATCGTGAGCAGAGCGGGGTGCGGCTTCCTCCAGTCCGTGTCGCCGGAGCGGCTGCCCTCGGGGTGATGTTCACGGGCGGCGCCGCCGAACGTCAGCATGGGTGAGGTGAGCCGCGCGGGATCGCCGGGCCGGTTCCCGTCGGTGACACCGGCTCCACCTCACCCACGTCCATGGGGCAGCGTGCGCATAGGGAGGCCAGGAGATGAACCTCGAGCTGCTCTTCGCTCATGCCGATGACCATCGGCCCGCCTTACCGGAGGGGCTCCCCTTGGAGTCCGCGGCGAACGAGCCTCGTCCCTCCCAAGGCGAAGAGCCGCCCCACTTCTGGGCGCCGGGCGGGGACCCCGATGATTTGTCCCTGCAACGCTGGGGCGTCATCGCCCCGGAAGGCGCGCGCGGCGATCGGCTGCTGGCGCTGATCCAACCGCTGGTCGAGCTGCGCCAGGCCGGCCAGCGGGGGGCGCCAGTCCGGGTACATCGCGCCCCCCCCAACCTGCACGGCGCGGAGGCCATCGCCTGGAAGAGGCGCGTGCTCATGCGCGAGGCTGTGCCCCGGGCCGAGCAGCCCCGGTATCTGCTCCTGCTCGGGGACTTCGACGAGCTGTCCTTCGAGCTGCAGCGGGCCCTGGCGAGCAGCGCGTTCGTGGGGCGCCTGGCCTTCCGTGATGATGCCGGCTTCGAGGCCTACGTGGCCAAGGTGCTGCGCTGGGAGCGCACGCCTTCACCCCATGTGCGGGGGCGCGCGGTGTTCTACACGGTCCATGATGGGACCGCGGCCACGCTCATCGGCTACAACACCCTGGTGGCGCCCACCCTCTCCCGGTGCAGGGAGCAGCAGGGGGTGGGTGGGTTCCCCGCCCGGGAGATCCTGGAGATCGGCGACCCGATTGACTGGAGCCCACAGCGGCTGCTCGCCACGGCCCGGATGGAAGCGCCCAGCCTCTTGTTCACGCTGAGTCATGGCCTGGGTATGCCGCGAGCGGGCTGGAGCTCCCGTGACGCGCAGCGGCGCCTGCAGGGGACGATGTGCCTGGGGAGCCATCAGCACCTGGAGCCCGTGGACCTGGCGCGAGGCCCTTTCCTCCCGGGCGGCATCTGGTTCTACTTCGCCAGCTTCGGGGCGGGCACACCCGCCGCGAGCGCCTTTCACCCATGGCTCAGTCACCTGCGCGCGGCGGGCCACGACGCGGGGCGGCTGGAGGCCACCCTCGCCTCGCTGCCGCGCGAGAGCGCGCGCCCTTTCGTGTCCGCGCTCCCGCAGGCGGCGCTGGCGAACCCGGACGGGCCGCTGGCGGTGCTGGGGCACGTGGATCTCGCGTGGATCCATGGCTTTCAGGAGCCTGACAGCTCCCGCGGTCGCGTCTCGCACCTCCTCTCCGTCTTCCGAGCGCTGATCGCCGGCAGGCGCGTGGGGGCCGGCCTGGGAGCGTTGCTGCGCGCCTTCACCGAGACGGACGCCGAGCTGATCCAGCTCTACCCCTTCGAGGGGGCAGGCCTGGGCGCTGACGGACCGCCCGCCGTGGACCCCCTGCGGCGCGCCCAGCTGTGGATGCTCCGCCAGGATCTGGCGGCCTACATCCTCCTGGGGGATCCGGCGACCCGGTTGCCGCTCGAGAGGCGGGCCGGGGGGACCAGAGGTGTCCCAGCGGGCAGGACTGTGCGCCCGCGTCATGGGGACTGAGGATCCGCCGTGGGCGGAACACCTCAGCCATCCAGGTGGAGGTAGAGCTGCTGCCAGAGGATGTCACGGGCCTTCTGGATCCGCTTGCGCACGTTCTCCTGGCTGACGCCCAGGTTGTCTGCGATCTGCCGATAGGGGAGCTGCTTGAGGATGTGCTGGTCCGCGGCTTCTTGGAGCAGGGGGGGTAACGCCTTGATCAGCGAGTGGGTGATCTCCCAGAGTTCGTGCTCCAGCAGCCGCTGATCAGGGGTGGGCGCGTCGGAGGCGAGCCAGTGCGCGTCCTCGTCGCCCAACGCCTCGTCCATGAAGAGTCGGCTGTAGCGCTGCCGCCGGCGCTGCACGTCCACGCAATGGTTGACGGCCACCTGAACGAGCCAGGCGCGCAGGTTCAGGATCCGGTCGTGGACCCAGGGCAGCTTCTCGAACACGGTGATCGAGATGCTCGCCAGCGCATCCTCGGCATCGGCCGCGTCCCCCAGCTTTCGAAGGCACACCATGAGGAGGTGCTCTGCATGGTTCCGCCACACCTCCTCGAAGAGCGCCTGGGCGCCTCCCTCTTTCCCCGAATCAGCCAGCAGCAATGGTGCGCGTGAGCCTCCGGAGGCTTGATCGAACGGAGGGCAGGCGCTGTGAACGCGAGATTTAGCGCCCCAAGATCGTTCACGGAGGGGCGCGCTGCCTCGTCCTCAAGGCCGGAAGGTAGGGCACGCCCTCCGAAGTGATCACGAACCGGTGCCTCGAACGAGAGATGAAATGAGCAACGACATCAGCATCAGGGTCAGCAACAAGGATGCGGGCAAGCAGTACATCCTGGTCTTCCAGAAGCCGGACACGAACCTCAACGAGATGTACGACACGCTCTTCCCCGTGGCCTGGAAGGTGCTGCCGCTGAACAGCGGGGGGGAGCAGAGCGTCACCTACCCCGTGCAGCTCGAGATCATGGTGAAGGAGAGCTCGGCCTCCTACGACGCGCGGGCGCGGGGCACCGTCCAGGACACGCCGGTGGGCCAGATGTGGCGCTTCACCAACGATGGTGACTTCAACGTCCTGGAGAAGGTCTCGGGCTCCACGGTGGACGGGCTGATGGGCTGCCGCAACGAGGCCCCGCAGCTCATCGACATCGGCCTCGCCAAGAGCGGGACTCCGCTGGTCGTGAAGCGGCGCATCGCCCAGGGCGATCAGGCGAACTTCAAGCTGACCCCGAAGCTGTACTTCGCCTACGTCACGGACATCCAGGCCGGTGAGCTGATCAAGTCCGACGTGTCCGCCTCCAAGCTCTTCGAGCTCGATCTGACCAACCTGAAGTCGGTGGACATCGAGCTGTCCATCGCGGACCAGAACACGGGCAAGAAGCAGTGGACGGCGCGCAACCGGAAGTCGGCGAGCTAGGCTGAGCGCTGGCGGCAGTGCTTCAGGCGGGCGGGTCCATTCTCACCCGCCCGCCTGGAGCGGCCGTGGGGAGGGAATGTTCCCTGTTCACAGCCCGGCGGCGCCGCACGTCTATGAGGGTAACCCCCAAGGAGGGCCCTCATGGCATGGTTGACAGTCAATGACAGTCTGGGCAATGCGTATCAGCTCTATTCCCAGGAGAAGAACAACAGTTGTGCCTGCGCGAGCGCGATGATGATCATCCAGCTCGTGAAGGGAAAGCAGCTCGATGAGACCACGGTGCGCCGCTGGTTCGGCGAAGCCGAAGGGCACATCAACATCGACGAGTATGGCACGCGCGACTTCGACACCACAGGGGCCACTCAGAGCCCCATCATCAGCGTGTTGGCGAAGAGCGGCATCTCGGCGCACATGGTCCGCGGCTGGAGCAACGTGCAGAAGTACGTGGGGCAGGCCAGCCCCAGCAAGCCGGGCATCCTCCACGTCGCCTGGACCCCAGCGGGCGGGCACTGGGTCGTGCTCGTCGGCAAGAACGCCGGCGGCGACTTCATCTGCCTGGACCCCTGGTACGGCGTGGTGGAGACGCCGCTGCCGAACTACACACCGACGCCTGGTGTGGTCGGCGCGACCCACTACTTCATCCAGCTCTGAACGGAGAGCCTTCGGGCGCGGCGGTGTTCGCCGCGCCCTGGCGGTTCTACTCCCTCACGCGACGGCCTGGGGAGCGGCGGCCTGGGGCGGAGGGGGGGGCCGGTCCGTGCCGGGCATCGAGCGGATGAGCGCGGCGAGCTCGTCGGGGTTGGCCAGGCCGACCTTGCTCTGGAGCAGCTCGCGGAACCCTGGCTCCTGCACCCGCCTCACGAACTCTGCACCCGTCAGGCACAGCTCCCGCATCTCCCGGTACTTCGCGATCCCCACCACGCAGATGAGGCTCGCCGCGCCGTGCCAGAGCTCGAGCAGCCCTGCATTCATGGGGACCGCGGCCTTGAGCCTGTCCAGGTCGGCCGTGAGCAGCGCGGAGACGTTGTCCACCCCTTCCTCCTCGAGCCTGAGGACCTCGAACCGGGTGATGTTGGGCAGGACCAGCAGCGAGAGCTCCTCGTCACCGTCCCGGGGGATCTGGCTGAGGAGGACCTGCTTGAGCAGCCCCATCGCGGAGAGCGGCAGGTAGCCGACGAGGAACATCAGGAAGAGGAGCTGGTTGCTCCCGGTGAGGGTCAGGCTCACCGACAGGCCCATCACGAAGATGAGGTGTCGGAAGACAATCCCGTAGATGCGGGTGCTGACCACGTCCATCCTGTAGAGCCGGAAGGCGAAGTACCCCAGCAGGTGCATGTACCAGCCGAGGAAGCCTACCAGCACCGGCCGCACGGGCGCGGTCGCATCCAGGTAGATGGGCAGCGAGTCCTTCGAGAACAGATCGCGGTACTTCAGCAAGCCGTAGACGGTGCTCGCCCCCTGCCCGAACGGATTGAAGAAATAGATGATGCCAAAAGCCATCACGGCGTGGACGAGGAACTTGATGCCCCAGTCCTGGAGCGCCAGCCGGGCCTGCTGCAGGAACGGCCGTGTCCACTTGCGCCGGAAGGCGAAGCCAGCGCCGAGCAGGGAGCTAGGCAGCAGGGTGAGGCACAGCGTGGTGATGAGGTTGAAGCTGAACCGCTCCCAGAGGATCTGCTTTCTCAGGTGGGTGCTCACGGATTGAAGGAAGAGCTCCTTGCTCCCCTGACTGGCGGCCCAATGCGTGGCAAGGTATTGAGCCCAGAGGGCGTTGAGCTTCGAGGCCTCCCCTTGTGGCTGCGTGCTCGGTCCCTGGTACGACTGGGCCTCCATCTCGAGCTGCTCGGTTGTCTCCAGCAGCCGCAACCCGTTGTTGGTGACGAACAAACCGGTCGCGGCGAGCGCCGGGGAGATGTACAGCAACCAGAGGGTCGTGGCCGCAGCGGCGCCCCTCAGCGACGGTAGAAATCTGCTCATGACACGCTCCGCGTGATGCGTTGAATGGCGGGGCTCGGCCCAGCCATGCGGGAGACGCGCGCCTTCAGGAGCCTGTGAAAGTCTTCAGAGGCAGGCCGCGCGCGCGGCGGGAGCGAAATCCTGGGTTCACATCCTCCCGGAGAAAGGCGTCCACAGAGATGAACTCCTTGCAGGCAAAGGACCCATGAGCACCCCTGTGAAGTTCCGCATCGAGAACCACACCAACGGCCCGCGCAGGCTCGTCCTGTTCCAGCAGGACGTGTCCGCCGAGGGTGGGAAGCCCTCCCAGGGCCACCTCTCCTTCGTGCTGGCGGTCAAGTCGCTCTCCCACGGGAGCTACTGGGATTACGAGCTGCCTCACGGCGCGCTCCAGGTGGCGGGGATGATCCGGTCCGCCGGCGGGACCTCCACGTCGAACATCGAGGATGCCGTCTACGGTGACTGCTGGGAGATTCACCAGCAGCGCGGCGGGCCGCTCGGCCTCAAGAGGTCGTCCAGCAACGGGCCCGAGAGCGCCATCAAGGTCGTGAACCTCGTGGACGCCGAGCTCGGGCGGAGGATGGCGACTCTGCATCGAAGAGATCGCCCCGTCCTGGGCTTCGAGCTGGAGCCGGGGAACGACGTCTGCTTCACCCTTCAACTGGCGCTCTACATCGCTGAAGTCGCGGAGCAGGACTACACCTCGACACCGCTGCTCCGCCCGCAGACCATCGCGAGCGCCTTGTGCATCCCCTACACGTCCTTTCAATCCGTCGACACCCACGTGGCGCGCCTCGTGAGCGACGCCTCGGGCGGGCTCTCGCTCGAGGTCGAGCGCACGATGAGAGACGAGCTCAGGGAGCCACCGCGCCTCGAGGAGTCCTGAGGAAGGCATTCATCCACTCTCACCACGAGGTCTTCTCACCATGCCCTGGAACGTCGAAGTGAAGGTCCCGATGGCGAAGCGCGCGGCAGGAGGGAGGCTCGTCCTGGACGCGCCTGCCGGGCAGCTCCAAGGCGTCGCGCTGGAGCTCCTACTGAGCACCGGGGCGCAGTCTGAACGCAAGCCGTTGTACCCCGGTCCCCGGCCCTACGACTCCGAGCCCCACCTCATCCCCGCCAGCGCGCTTCAAGCCGCCTCGCTCGTCTTCGTCCAGGCCACGGTCGTCCTCAAGCAGCCTGCTCTGGCGACGAGTGAGGTTCAGCTCGCCGGGACCTTGAGCATCGACGCCGCGCAGGTGCGGGCGGACGTCACCGCCACGGTCGAGGGCAAGGTGGCGCACGGCAAGGTGGTCAGCCTTCTTTTCTGGGTGAGCGAATGAGCCGCTTCCTGAGCTCACTCCTCGTCGCCACCACCCTGCACGCGGCGCCCGCGCTGGGGCAGCACGCCGCGGCCGCGGGCCCGGAGGACATGGAGGCCCCCGGTGAGCTGGATGCCTCCTCCGAGATGGCCGCTGGCCTCGACGACACCGCGGTGGGCGAGGTGCTGCACCCCGCCACCCGAGCCCCGTTTGCCTTCGGGGTGCGCATGCTGGGCACCCCATTCCAGGACGGGCAGGGCGTGTTCGCGCTGCAGCTCAATCCCTACCTGGCGGCGTGGGGGGAGAAGCTGAGCTACTCGCAGATCACCGCCGAGCGCAGCCAGCGGCGGTGGGGGCCGCTCACCGCGCTCCTGCAGGACGCCACGGTGGCCATGAGCTTGCGCCAGGGCACCCCCTTCGAGGACACCCGGGGCTCGAGCCGGTACGTCACGCTGGGGGCCGGATTGAGCCTGGAGCTGCTCGGCCAGCGCAGCCTCTACGGGCCACGCTACAGCGAGTGCCTCGAGCAGACCTCCCTGCGCTATGCGGAGGATGTGCTGAACCTGCCTTTGCCGCGGCCGGGTGAGCCCACCGCCGAATATGATCGCGCGCTCGAGGCGGTGAGCCGCAAGGTCGACGCCGCGGTCAAGGGCTGCGAGGCCGCCTTCAAAGGGACCCAGGCCCTCTTCTTCTCCGCCGGGGCGAGGTGGGTCCTCCCGGGGCCAGAGCGCGAAGCCGGGGACTCGGCCCGCATCCAGCACTCGTACGCGGCCCTGAGCTACGATCTGCGTTGGGACCCGCTGGTGGTGACGGCGCAGGCGCGAGTGCTCGGCACGCGACCGGCCCTGGCGGCGTCCACGGACATCCACTCGGACGCCGGGTTGTCCCTGCGCTGGCGGGGCCCCAAGCTCGTCCTGATGCTCGAGGCCACCCATACCCTGGGGGCTCCAGGCAGCGCCGGCTCCCAGGCGACGCTCTCCGCCCTGGTCCGCTACACGATGACGGAAAAGGTCGGGCTGAGCCTCGGGCTCAAAGGCGCCGGCGGCAGTCCGCTGGCCGCGCTCCACACTGCCGTGGTGGGACTGACGGTGAGCTACGAGGGGCGCGCGGTGCTGACGGCGGGCCGATGAGCAACGAGGTGAGATGCCGACCGTCAGCGCAATTCACGAATCCGGTGCTTGCACGTCTTGAGGACGTAATCCACTCACCGGAGACATTCCATGGCAATCCAAAGCAACCAGGGCGCTGTCCTGAACAACCCGTTCCCCCTCGCGCTCAATGCCGCGAGGCACGCTGACGCCGTCACAGCGATCAACGCCCTCAACTACGCGAACCTGTGGGCAGCGGCCGGGACGCAGACCAACGTGGGGACCATGCGCGTCGACTTCCAGGGGCTCACGGGTACGGGGCAGGCCAACCTGCAGCTTCAGGTGAACGGCGTGGGTGGCCATACCACCGTCGCGTGCATCCTGATCAACCCTACGGCGCAGGCGGTCGCGCCCATGGCGGGCAATGCCGCGCGGGTGGCGGCCCAGCAGGCGGAGGTCCGCCGGGTGGCAGTCGCGGCCTTCATGAACAGCCTCCAGAACTTCGAGCAGGGGAATCCGCGCATCTGGCTGGTTACCGGCAATCCCTCCAGCTGACCGCTCAGGCCGTGCGTGGGCCGAAGCGCTCTCGGAACGCGCGCAGGTTGGGCCCGTCACCGCCTCGCTCGTACACGGCGAACACCACCCGCTCGAAGGCGCCAGGCAGGGCTCGCAGCCCGGCAGCGAAGGCCTCGGCCGCCTCCGCCGGATCGTTCCGGAAGGCGCCGCAGCCCCACGCTCCGAGCACGAGGGTGCGATGGCCTCGGTGGGCCGCGACCCGCAGCACCTTGAGCGCTCGGGCGTGGAGCACCTCGCGGATGCGGGGCCGGAGGCCTGGGTCCTTGCGGAGCGCCTGGCCCGCGTTCGGCGCCGGAGCGGTGATGAGCGAGGCGTGGAAGGGGCGCTCCAGCAGCTCGAGCTGCTCGTCCCGGAAGAACGGAACGCCCGGCGAGCAGATGAGGTGATCCGTGTAGAGCAGCGTGCTCTCCGCCCGGTTCACGTCGTAGTAGTCCCGCTGGGTGATGAGGCATGCGTAGAGCGCCGAGCAGCGCGCGAGGTCCTCCTCCTGGGCCTTGGCCCCCCCGAGGAAGCCGCCTCCCGGGTTGCGCGCGGAGGCGAAGTTGAGCGCGAGCACGTCCGTCACGCCCTCCCGCTCGATGAGCCGCCGGGCCGCCTCTCCCGTCTTCTCCGGCGTCACCTCGATCCCCAAGGGGCCCCCCGCCGGAGGAGGAAGCACCAGCTGCTCGAAGTCGGATGGCCGGTAGAGGACGGTGCCGCGCACCGCACGCTCCACCGCGTCCTTCACGGAGACCGTCCGCCCCGAGGGGGCCACGTATCCTCCCTGCTCCACGATCCGCACCGTCTCCAGCGCGACTCCAACCAGCGACATGGCTTCAACCCCCTTCGAGGGACCTCCGCGAGAGCCGTCTCGCGGACAAAGTGTAATTCATACACGAAGATTCGCATAGGCCCCTGACGTCGACAACCTGCCTGGCGTGGGCTCGTCGTGGCGGTGCTCTCCGCGGTGGCCGGAATCACGGCGGTCGCCGTCGTCCTCACGCTGCCGCTCACCCTGGCGTATCTCGTCTTCTGCTACACCGATGAGACCAGGCCGGTGTCGATCACCCTGTCGAGGAGAGAAGCCGCGGTGTGAGCCTGAGCTGGACCGGGGGCGGTCCTCCGCTGGCGGAGCTCCAGCGGACACTTCCTTCGGCTGGGGAGTCGCGACTTGGTATCCTCTCGCCGTTTCCGACCCCTTCTCCAGACGAGGCTCGCCGCCATGAACATGACACCTTGGAAGCTCCTGCCACTCCCCCTGGCGCTGTTGCTGGGAGGCTGTGCCACCTCGGGTACCCGCAGCCACGAGCCGCAAGGAGCCAACTCCCCGGCCGCATGGCTCGCGCGTGCACGAGTCGTCGAGCTCGGCCACCCGTTTGCCCCGGACATGCCTGTCTTCCCGGGCGGAGTGCGCCTCAGCGCGAAGGTGATGGGCACCGTCGAGCATGACGGCTACTACATCCGCCAGCTCGAGATCGGCGAGCACACCGGCACGCACGTGGACGCGCCGGCCCACTTCGCCGCGGGCTCGGCCCCGGTGGACAAGCTCCCCCCGGAGGCGCTGATGGGCCCGGCGGCGGTGGTGGACGTCACGGCGCAGGTGGCCGCCAACCCGGACTACGAGGTGTCCCCCGGGGACATCGAGGCTTGGGAGCGCAAGCATGGAGCGCTGCAGCCCCAGCACCTGGTGCTCATCCGCACCGGCTGGGCCGCGCGCTGGCCCGACGAGCAGCGCTACCGCAACACGGATGCGTCCGGTGTCATGCACTTCCCCGGCCTCTCCGCGGCGGCCAGCCGCTTGCTGCGCCAGCGCCAGGTGCGAGGCATCGGCATCGACACCCTCTCCACGGACCCGGGCCCCAGCACCACCTTCGAGCAGCACAAGGACTTCCTGACCGGGGGCGGGTACCACATCGAGAACCTCGCGGATCTGTCGATGCTGCCACCGACCGGGGCCTTCATCGTCGTCTCCCCGCTGCCGGTGAAGGATGGCAGCGGCGCTCCGGCGCGTGTGTTCGCCTTCCTTCCTCCGGGGGACTGAGCCAGCCGTCTGCCAGGACGGCTGCGTACTCCGGCTCAGCAGTCGCGACCGGTGAGCACCCAAGCGCACAAAGACGGACCTCCTGTAGGTACCGTGGGCGGCCGTGTGCACCGCGGCCCTGATGACGGCTCACGGGTTTGACACAGCCCGGTGAGCGAGGATGAGTCCGGGACACGGGAGTTCCTGCTCGATCCCCAGGCGCACGGCGGCAGGGACACAGGTCGCGGGTCCCTCGCTGCGGGGCGGGTCCCCCCGTCGGCTGCTCAGGATACCCCACATCTCAACCCGTGAGGTAGCCCTCTTGCTTACCTACCGAATGAGGCAGTTGGGAGTTGCGAAGCGGCC
>JAFGNZ010000098.1 GCA_016926755.1 Myxococcaceae bacterium
CCCGGTGGCCATGGAGGGCCAGCTGCGCTTCGCCGTCCGCGAGGGCGGCCGCACGGTGGGCTCCGGCGTCGTCGCCGAGGTCATCGAATAGTTTCCCCGACTCGCCCCGGCGGCCTCTAGAGGGTCCGCCGGGGTGGTGTACGAAATAGAGTTGCAACCAGAGGGGTGGGGTGGTAAATGCCGCGCCCCTCGTCTGAAGCACGGCTCTATGACATCCAGGGGACGTCGGTCGTAACGCCTCCGAAGTTTGGGGCCGTCAAAGAGGTTTTTTCGAAATGGCGACAACGAAGATTCGCATCCGGCTGAAGGCGTACGACTCGAAGCTCCTGGACCAGAGCGCCGGGGAGATTGTTGAGACGGCCAAGCGCACGGGCGCCAAGGTGGCCGGTCCAATCCCCCTGCCCACGCGCATCAACAAGTTCACGGTTCTGCGCTCGCCGCACGTGGACAAGAAGAGCCGCGAGCAGTTCGAGATCCGCACGCACAAGCGCTTGCTCGACATCCTCGAGCCCACCCAGCAGACGCTGGACGCGCTGATGAAGCTGGATCTGTCTGCCGGCGTTGACGTGGAGATCAAGTCCTAGGAAGCGGGTCCGGTCTGGCGCGGTTCCACGCCGACCCCCTAGAGGAAATGTCATGGCGAAGTTCAAAGTAATCGACCTGGATGGCAAGCAGGTGTCGGAGATCGAACTCTCCGACGAGGTGTTCGGCGCCGAGCCGAACCCCCACCTCCTGTACGAGGTGGCGAAGATGCAGCAGATCAACCGGCGCCGAGGCACCGTGGGGGTGAAGAACACCTCGCTGGTGAGCGGCGGCGGCAAGAAGCCCTGGAAGCAGAAGGGCACCGGCCGCGCCCGGCAGGGCTCCATCCGTGCCTCCCACTGGGTGGGCGGCGGCAAGGCCATGGCCCCCAAGTCCCGGGACTACACCTACCGTCCTCCCCGCAAGGTGCGCCGCGGCGCGCTGTGCGCGGCCCTCTCCCAGAGGGCCCGGGAGAACGCCCTGGTCATCCTGGACGGCTTCAAGCTGGACGCCCCGAAGAGCAAGCAGGCCTTCGAGGTGCTGACCAAGCGGCTGAAGCTGGAGAACGCCCTGGTCATCGACGACAAGGGCAACCTCAACCTGCACCGCAGCGTGCGCAACCTGGCCCGCTTTGACGTGCTGCCGCCCGAGGGCCTCAACCTCGAGTCCGTGCTCCGCCACAAGCAGCTCGTCCTCACCTCCGCGGCCGCCAAGGCCATCCAGGAGGCCCTCTCATGAACATCCACGACGTGATCAAGGGTCCGCTCATCACCGAGAAGCTGGACCAGGCCCGCGAGAAGTTCCGGCAGTACTCCTTCATCGTGGACAAGAAGGCCACCAAGGTGGACGTGGCGCGCGCGGTGGAGAACCTGTTCAAGGTCTCCGTCGAGGGTGTGCGCACCAATATCGTCCGCGGCAAGGTGAAGCGCGTGGGCCGGAACATCGGCAAGCGCCCCAACTACAAGAAGGCCGTCGTCACCCTCAAGGAGGGCGACAAGATCGAGCTCTTCGAGGGAGGGACGGCCTAGGCGCACCGCGCTGACCGTCTGAAGAGGAAACCACCATGGGCATCAAGAAGTACAAGCCGACCTCCGCCGCCCGCCGCCTGATGACGGTGTCCGACTTCGCGGACATCACCAAGGATACGCCGGAGAAGAGTCTCACCGAGCCGCTCAAGCGCTCTGGCGGCCGCAACGTCCACGGCCACATCACCCGCCGTCACCAGGGTGGTGGCCACAAGCGCCGCTATCGCGTCATCGACTTCAAGCGTCGGGACAAGGATGGCGTGCCGGCCAAGGTCGCCGCCGTGGAGTACGACCCGAATCGCACCGCCAACATCGCCCTGCTGCACTACGCGGACGGCGAGAAGCGCTACATCCTGGCCCCCGTGGGCCTGGCGGTGGGCGACACCCTGTTCGCCGGCCCCAACGCGGACATCCGGCCGGGCAACTGCCTGCCGCTGCTCAACATCCCGGTGGGCACGATCATCCACAGCGTGGAGCTGAAGCCGGGCCGCGGCGCCCAGATCATCCGCTCGGCCGGCACCTCCGGCCAGCTGATGGCCAAGGAGGACCGCTACGCCCAGGTCCGCCTGCCCTCGGGCGCCGTGCGCAGGGTGCTCATCGAGTGCCGTGCCACCGTGGGTCAGCTCGGCAACATCGAGCATGAGATCATCCGCATCGGCAAGGCGGGCAAGAGCCGCTGGCTGGGCATCCGGCCCACCGTCCGCGGCCTGGCCATGAACCCTGTGGACCACCCGCACGGCGGTGGCGAGGGCAAGTCCGGCCAAGGTAACCCGCACCCGGTGTCGCCGTGGGGCAAGAAGACCAAGGGCCTCACCACGCGCACCAACAAGCGGACCGACAAGTTCATCGTGAGCAAGCGCCGGCAGGGCCCGCGCAGCCAGTAGCTCGTAGCCCAAGGATTCTGAAATGGCTCGTTCGATCAAGAAGGGACCGTTCGTCGACGATCATCTCCTCAAGAAGGTGGAGGACATGATCAAGACGAACCAGAAGAAGGTCGTGAAGACGTGGTCGCGGCGCTCCACCATCCTGCCGGAGTTCGTCGGGCACACCTTCGCGGTGCACAATGGGAAGAAGTTCGTCCCGGTGTTCGTGACGGAGAACATGGTGGGTCACAAGCTCGGCGAGTTCGCGCCGACGCGGACCTTCGGCGGGCACTCGGCGGAGAAGAAGGTCGCCAAGGCCCCCGGCAAGTAGGCCGCCCTAGGAGATGATGACGATGGAGTCCACTGCACATCTGCGCCACGTGCGCATGTCCCCTCGGAAGCTCTCGATGGTGGCTGCGCTCATCCGGGGCAAGCCTGTCGAGGCTGCCCTGAACATCCTCAAGTTCACCCCTCGCGCGGCGGCGGCTCCGCTGGCCAAGCTCGTCAAGAGCGCCGTGGCCAACGCGACCGACAAGTCCAAGGGCCAGGTCGACGTGGACACGCTCTACGTGAAGACCATCTCCGTGGACCAGGGGCCCACCCAGCGCCGGTACATGCCGCGCGCCATGGGCCGCGCCACCCCCATCCACAAGAAGAGCAGCCACGTTCACGTGGTGCTGGCCGAGGCCAAGAAGTAGCCCGCCGGGCCCTCAATCGATTCAAGGAGAAGCACGTTGGGACAGAAAGTTCATCCGATCGGGTTCCGCCTCGGCGTCATCAAGACCTGGGACTCCAAGTGGTTCGAGCACAAGAACTACGCGCAGTGGCTGCATGAGGACATCCGCATCCGCGAGTTCGTGAAGAAGTCGCTCAACCACGCGGGCGTCTCCAAGGTGGAGATCGAGCGCGCGGCCAACAAGGTGAAGGTCAACGTGCACACCGCGCGGCCGGGCATCGTCATCGGCAAGCGCGGCGCGGGCATCGAGACGGTGAAGAAGGACCTGCAGCAGTTCACCAAGAACGAGGTCTTCCTCAACATCGTCGAGGTCCGCAAGGCCGAGACCGACGCGCAGCTGGTGGCCGAGAACATCGCCACCCAACTCGAGCGCCGCATCGCCTTCCGCCGCGCCATGAAGAAGGCGCTGCAGACGGCCATGAAGTTCGGCGCCAAGGGCATCCGCGTGGCCTGCTCCGGCCGCCTGGGCGGCGCGGAGATGGCGCGCTACGAGTGGTACCGCGAGGGCCGCGTGCCCCTGCACACCCTGCGCGCCGACATCGACTACGGCTTCGCCGAGGCGAAGACGACCTACGGAAAGATTGGCTGCAAGGTCTGGATCTGCCGCGGCGAGGTGCTGCCGGGTAAGGGTGGCCAGGCCCCGCTGCCCACCAACCGCTAGCTTGAGCTCCCCGGGGCTCCCAAGGGCGCCCCTTCGGGGATGAAGGACACCGACGATGCTTCAGCCTGCTCGTACCAAACACCGCAAGATGCACAAGGGCCGCATGCACGGCCGGGCCTACCGCGGCAGCGATCTCTCCTATGGTGAGTTCGGCCTGATGTCGCTCCAGCCGGGGTGGATCACCTCCCGTCAGATCGAGGCGGCGCGTATCGCGATGACCCGCTACGTCAAGCGCGGCGGCAAGATCTGGATCCGCATCTTCCCGGACAAGCCCATCACGAAGAAGCCCGCCGAGACCCGTATGGGTACCGGTAAGGGAGGCGTGGAGTACTACGTGGCCGTGGTGAAGCCGGGCCGCATCCTCTACGAGATGGAGGGCATGACGCCCGAGGTGGCCACCAGCGCGCTCAAGCTCGCGCAGGCCAAGCTGCCTGTCCTCACCAAGATCGTGACCCGCGGCGCGCTGTCGCTCTAGCCGCCACGCGAGGAGATTGAAGATGGCGACCGCAAAGGAATTGAGGG
Source organism: Myxococcaceae bacterium (assembly GCA_016926755.1). GTDB lineage: Bacteria > Myxococcota > Myxococcia > Myxococcales > Myxococcaceae > Hyalangium. Next base: position 4,330 of record JAFGNZ010000098.1, read on the forward strand.
AGTTGTCGGCTGAGGACCTGCAGCGGCGCGCGGACGAGCTGCGCGGCACGCTGTTCCAGGACCGGCTCAGCCTGCGCACCGGCAACCTGGACAGCCCGGCCCAGCGCACCCAGCACCGCCGTGACCTGGCGCGCATTCTCACCGTCCTGACGGAGAAGAAGCGCGCTCCGGAGAAGACGGACAAGTAGGCTCGAGGGCGCCCCCCAGGGGGCGTCTTCACCGGGACGTCCCGGGAACACTGATTGACAGGCGAGATTCACGATGGCTGAAGCGACCCAGACCACCTCCGCTCCCGCGACCTCCACCCGTGGCCGTCCCAAGACGCGCGTGGGGATCGTCACCTCGAACAAGATGCAGAAGACGGTGGTCGTCACCGTCCAGCGCCGCGCCGCTCACCGCAAGTACGGCAAGATCATGAGCCTGCGCGAGAAGTACAAGGCGCACGTCGAGGACCACGACTACCCGAAGAAGATCACCATCAACGAGGGTGATCGCGTCCGCATCGCCGAGACGCGCCCGGCCTCGAAGGACAAGAGGTGGCGGGTGGTCGAGGTGATCGAGAAGAGCAAGAACGTCTGAGCCACGTGGCCCGCGGCCTCGGTGGCGCGGGCGGCTCGAGCCGCGCGGGTCCCTCCCTCACCGGGAGGGGGCTGCCGTAGGACCTTAGAGGAGACTTCCAGATGATTCAGATGACGAGCGTGCTCGACGTGGCCGACAACTCGGGCGCCAAGAAGGTGTTCTGCATCAAGGTGCTCGGCGGCTCGAAGCGCAAGTACGCGTCGATCGGCGACGTGATCGTCGTGTCGATCCGCGAGGCGCTGCCCAACTCGAAGGTGAAGAAGGGTGACGTGGCCAAGGCCGTCATCGTCCGCACCAAGCACGAGGTGGGTCGCCCGGACGGCAGCTACATCAAGTTCGATGGCAACTCGGCGGTCCTCATCAACAAGGACATGGAGCCCATCGGCACGCGCATCTTCGGGCCGGTGGCCCGCGAGCTCCGCGCCCGCAAGTTCATGAAGATCATCTCGCTCGCGCCCGAGGTCCTCTAGGCCGTCAGGCCAGCCGGCGAGCAGTCAGAGAGGGAAGCCATGCAGAAGCTGAAGGTTGGAGACACCGTGCAGGTCATCTCGGGCGCCGAGCGCTCGGAGAAGACCCCGGCGAGCAAGCGCGGCAAGGTGCTGAAGATCGACCGCGACGCCGGTCGCGTCACGGTGGAGGGGCTGCGGATGGTCAAGCGCCACCTCCGCAAGACGGCGCAGAACCCCGAGGGCGGAATCATCGAGAAGGCGGGCACCATCGCCCTCTCGGACGTCCAGGTCGTCTGCGCCAAGTGCGACAAGCCGACCCGGGTGGGGATCCGGGCGGACGGCGACAGCAAGAAGCGGTTCTGCAAGAACTGCGACGCCCTGATTGACTAGGGGGGCGGGTTCGGGCATGTATGCGCGCCCTTTGGCCACCCGAGGCCAGGGGCGGGCAGGCAGGCGTACACGAGGGCCCGAAGTAGTGGGGCCCTCGCGGTGTTTCTGAGTTTCCAGACTTACTGATCGGGGCCGCTGGGTCCACGACGGCGCTCCGAAGCAGAGGAACGAGAGATGGCTGAAGAGAAGAAGGCAGAGCAGAAGGAAAAGAAGGAAAAGAAGGGCCGCAAGAAGGAAGAGCTCAAGAAGGCGGGCTTTGCGGCCAACATCGAGGAGGGCCTGGAGGCGAAGCCGGCGCGGCTGAAGCTGCGCTACCGCAAGGAGGGGGTGCCTGCTCTGATGAAGGAGCTGGGCGTGAAGAACCCCTACCAGGTTCCCCGGCTCGAGAAGATCGTCGTCAACATGGGTCTGGGCGAGGCGCTCGCCAACAACAAGATCCTGGAGTCGGCGGTGGACCAGCTCGGCGCCATCACCGGCCAGAAGCCGGTCATTACCCGCGCGCGCAAGTCCATCGCGAACTTCAAGCTGCGCCAGGGCCAGGCCATCGGCTGCGCCGTCACGCTGCGCGGCGACCGGATGTACGAGTTCCTTGACCGCCTGATCTCCGTCGCGCTGCCGCGCGTGCGTGACTTCAAGGGCGTGTCCCCCAAGGCGTTCGACGGGAAGGGCAACTACACGCTCGGCGTACGCGAGCAGATCATCTTCCCTGAGATCAACTACGACCAGATCGAGAAGGTGAAGGGGCTCAACATCAGCTTCGTCACCACCGCGAGGAACGACGAGCAGGGGCTGGCGCTGATGCGTCACTTCGGCATGCCGTTCCGCCAGTAACCCGAGGAATCCCAGCTCCATGGCCAAGCTCTCCAAGATTGCCCAGGCGAAGCGCAAGCCGAAGTTCTCGGTGCGCAAGTACAACCGCTGCCCGCTGTGCGGCCGGCCGCGCGCGTTCCTTCGCAAGTTCCAGATGTGCCGCATCTGCCTGCGCCTGAGGGCGCTGCGCGGCGAGATCACCGGCGTCACCAAGTCGTCCTGGTAGCCGGAAGAGGGTGCCCGGGGCCGCAGCGGCCCGGGGCTTCCAGGCGCCAAAGCATCAGAGCAGTGCGATCGCGGCGAACCCCCGGGATGGGCCCGGCAGGCGCGGCGGTTGCGAACGCGGAGCGCCACGAAGGCCTCCGCATGGAAGGTTGCTACCCATGCCGGTCAATGATCCTGTCGGCGACATGCTGACCCGCCTGCGCAACGCGTCGCGTGCGCGGCACGACAAGGTCGTCATCCCCCACTCGAAGCTCAAGACCGAGATCATCCGCGTCCTGAAGGACGAGGGCTACGTCGGGGAGTTCACCGTTCACGAGCGCACGCCGCAGAGCGAGATCACCGTCCAGCTGAAGTACGGGCCGGACCGCAGCTCCGCCATCACGGGCATCAAGCGCGTGTCCAAGCCGGGCCTGCGGCGCTACGTGCCGGTGCGCGACATTCCCCGCGTGCTCGACGGTCTGGGCATCGCCGTGCTGTCCACCTCCAGGGGCATCATGTCCGACACCGAGGCGCGCAAGCAGAACCTCGGCGGCGAGCTGCTCTGCACCGTCTACTAGCCAGCCGCCTGGCGCCGCGGCCCTGAGCGGGTCGCGAGCCGGGCAGACTGACACGAGGCAATCATGAGTCGGATTGGAAACCTGCCGATCAAGCTGGGCGACAAGACGAAGGCCGTCATCGCCGGCAAGAAGATCAACTTCGAAGGCCCCAAGGGCAAGCTGTCCGTCAACCTCCCCGCCAAGGTGAAGGTGGAGATGAAGGACGGGACCGTGCTCGTGGTGCGTGAGGATGACTCGCGCGAGGCCCGCAGCATGCACGGGCTGGCCCGCACCATCCTGGCCAACGCCGCCAAGGGCGTGAGCACGGGGTTCGAGCGCCGCCTGAGCATCCGGGGCGTCGGCTTCCGCGCCGAAGTGAAGGGCAAGAGCCTCCACCTGTCCCTGGGCTACTCCCACCCGGTGGTCTTCAACCTGCCGGAGGGCGTGACGGCCGAGGTGGACAAGGCGGCCCGCACGGAGGAGAGCCTGCCCACGGTGGATCTCACCCTGCGCTCGGCGGACAAGGAGGCCCTGGGGGCCGCCGCCGTGAAGATCCGCGCGCTGCGCCCGCCCGAGCCGTACAAGGGCAAGGGCATCAAGTACGCGGAGGAGAAGGTCCGTCGCAAGGAGGGCAAGACCGGAACGACCTAGTCGTCGTCCGCGCCCTGAACGTTCAACCCCGCGAGCCCGGTTGGGGCGTCGCGATCATCCGGCGGCGGAAGGCCTCATCGCCGCCGGAAGGAAGAGGAAGCAGCCATGGCAACACTGGATCCGCGCATCAAGAGGAAGAACCGCATCCGCAAGAAGCTCTCGGGGACCTCCGAGCGGCCGCGGCTCACCGTCTACAAGAGCCTCAAGCACATCTACGCCCAGGTGGTGGACGACTCCTCGGGCAAGACGCTGGCCTTCGCCTCCTCGCTGTCCAAGGAACTCAAGGGACAGGACGAGGGCGACAAGAAGGCGGACGCCAAGCGCGTGGGCAAGCTCATCGCCGAGAAGTGCAAGGCGGCCAACGTCGAGGCGGTGGTGTTCGACCGCAACGGCTTCCCGTACCAGGGGCGGATCGCCGCTGTGGCTGACGCCGCGCGCGAGGCCGGGCTGAAGTTCTAGAATTTCGAAAGGAAGCACTCCAAGTGGCAACTCCGATCAATCCGAACGACCTGGACCTCACCGACCGCGTGGTGAACATCAACCGCGTGGCCAAGGTGGTGAAGGGTGGCCGCCGGTTCTCGTTCGCCGCCCTGGTGGTGGTGGGCGACGGCAACGGCCACGTGGGCGTGGGCCTGGGCAAGGCCAACGAGGTCCCCGAGGCCATCCGCAAGGGTGGTGAGAACGCGAAGAAGAACCTCTTCCGCGTGCCGCTGATGGGGCACACCATCCCGCACGAGGTGCTGGGGCACTTCGGCGCCGGGTGGGTGCTGCTCAAGCCGGCCAGCGAGGGTACGGGCGTCATCGCCGGTGGCGCGGTGCGCGCGGTCCTCGAGGCGGCGGGCATCCGCAACATCCTGACCAAGAGCCAGGGCTCGCGGAACCCGCACAACGTGCTGAAGGCCACGGTGGCGGGCCTGAAGCGGCTGCGCTCGGCCGAGCAGGTCTCCCGGCTGCGCGGCAAGGACCTGGAGCCGGCGAAGCTGGCCGGCGAGGCGAGGAGCTAGTCATGGCGCTCAAGGTCAAGCTCGTGAAGAGCTCTGCGGGCTCTTCCAAGGACATGCTGGACACCATCCGTGGACTCGGGCTGAACAAGTTCGGGGATGAGCGGCTGCTGAAGGACACGCCGGCCATCCGCGGCATGGTGTTCAAGGTGAAGCACCTGGTCTCCAGCGAGGTGGTGAGCCAGGAGGCCCAGGCGCCCAAGCGCCGCAAGCCGCGCAAGATCGTCGCCCGGGATCGGGCCCGCGCCAACGCGGCCAAGGGCTAGCACTCATTCCGCGGGGACCTGGGCTCCAGGCCTCTGCGCGCGAGGATTCAGAAGATGTCGACGACTCTCAACAATCTGAAGCGGCCCCACAACTCGTGGCACCGCAAGAAGCGCGTGGGCCGTGGCCAGGGCAGCGGCCTGGGCAAGACGGCCGGCCGTGGTGGCAAGGGCCAGAAGGCGCGCACGGGCAACATGCGGTTCGAGGGCTTCGAGGGTGGTCAGAGCCCGCTGCAGCGCCGGCTGCCGAAGTTCGGCTTCAACCCGCCCAACCGCGTCATCTACGCGGTGGTGAACCTGTCGGACCTGGAGCGGGGCTTCGACGCGGGCGCCACGGTGGACGTGGCCACGCTGGAGAGCAAGCGCCTGGTGCAGGGCCGCTACGACGGCGTGAAGGTGCTGGGGCAGGGTGGGCTGTCCAAGAAGCTGACGGTCCGGGTCCACAAGCTCTCGGAGAAGGCCCGGGAGGCCATCGAGAAGGCGGGCGGCGCGGTGGAGGTGCTCCCGCTCATGGCCCACAAGCCCGAGTCGGCCGCCAAGGCGCACGCGGGCAAGGGCGTCAAGGCCCCCAAGCCGGCGAACCCCTAAGCATGACTGGCGCGCGTCACTTGTGGGTGGTGCGCGCCGGTTCGCTTGTGTAGGCTCACGCGCCCCTCTCCTCCGTGGATAGGGGCGTTGTCGTTCTGTCAGGACTCTTTGCAGGGGATGGCTCCCACGTGGCTCTGAATGCCTTCGCCAACATCTTCAAGATCGCTGAGCTGAGAAACCGGCTCGCGTACACGCTGGTGCTGCTGGCGGTCTACCGCCTGGGCATCTTCATCAACACGCCTGGGGTGGATCGGGCGGCGATGAACGCGTTCATGGACGCCCAGAAGCAGGCGGGCGGACTGGTGTCGCTGTTCAACCTGTTCTCCGGCGGCGCCCTGGAGCAGATGTCCATCTTCGGCCTGGGCATCATGCCGTACGTGTCCGCCTCCATCATCATGCAGCTCTTGGCGGTGGTCATCCCCAGCCTGGAGCGGCTGCAGAAGGAGGGCGCGGCGGGGCGGCAGAAGATCAACCAGTACACCCGCTACGGCTCCATCGTCCTGTCCATCATCCAGGGCATCGGCATCTCGCGCTGGCTGGCCTCGCTGGGCCGCAGCGACGCGGGCCAGAGCGGCTTCAACCAGATCGTCGTCCCGGACGACAGCGCCTGGTTCACCTTCATGACGGTGGTCAGCCTCACGGCGGGCACCGCCTTCATCATGTGGCTGGGTGAGCGGATCACCGAGCGCGGCATCGGCAACGGCATCTCGCTCATCATCTTCGCGGGCATCGTCGCGGGCATGCTGCCGGCGGGCAAGCAGCTGCTCGACATGACGGTTCAGGGCGCCATCGAGTCCGCGGCGCTGGTGGGCCTGGCGGTCTTCATGCTCTTCGTCGTCGCGGTGGTGGTGTACGTGGAGCGCGGCATGCGGCGCATCCCGGTCCAGTACGCCAAGCGGATGGCGGGGCGGCGGATGTTCGCGGGCCAGGCCACCTACTTCCCGATGAAGGTGAACATGTCGGGGGTGATCCCCCCCATCTTCGCCGGCGCGCTGCTGTCCTTCCCGGCCACGCTGGGCACCTGGTTCCCCTTCCTGCAGACGTTCCGCGCGAGCCTGGAGGGCAACCCCTGGCTCTACAACGGGCTGTTCGTCCTGTTGGTCATCTTCTTCGCGTTCTTCTACACCTCGCTGACGTTCCGGCCGGATGACGTGGCCGACAACATCAAGAAGCAGGGCGGCTACATCCCCGGCATCCGTCCGGGCCGGCAGACGGCGGACTTCATCGAGCGCGTCGTCAACCGCATCACCTTCGGCGGGGCCATCTACCTGGCCGCCATCTGCGTCGTCCCGTCCGTCATCAGCAACCTGCTGGGGGTGCAGTTCTCCTTCGGCGGCACGGCGCTGCTGATCGTCGTGGGCGTGGCGCTGGACACGGTGCAGCAGATCGAGGGCCACCTCATCAGCCGCAACTACGAGGGCTTCGCCGGTCCGCGCGGCCCCCGGATCCGTGGCCGGATGCGGATGGCCACCTAGGCAGCCAGGCCTTCAAGGGCGCCTCTCTCCGCATGGACGGGGAGGGGCGCCTTGTCGTTCAGGGGGAAGTGATTCGTGCACGGGGGCGCGCTCGGAGGTTCATCGCGGAAGGCCCCCGTGCGTGCCTTCGGAGCAGCTGAGAGGAGCACATGAACCTGATCCTGTTGGGCCCGCCAAACGCGGGGAAGGGCACCCAGGCGAAGAACCTGTTCCGGGACTTCCAGGTGCCGCAGATCTCCACCGGTGACATCCTCCGCAAGGCGGTGAAGGAGGGGACCGAGCTGGGCAAGATCGCTGGGCCGCTGATGGCCTCCGGCGCCTACGTCCCGGACGACATCGTCATCGGCATCGTCGAGGCACGGCTCAAGGAGCCGGACTGCGCCAACGGCTTCGTGCTGGATGGCTTCCCGCGCACCATCCCCCAGGCCGAGGCGCTGGACCGGATGCTGGCGAAGAACGGGAAGAAGATCGAGGCCGTCGTCTCGCTCGAGGTGCCGCACGCCAAGCTCGTCGAGCGCGGCTCCGGGCGCCGCTCCTGCCCGGTGGACGGCAGCGTCTACCACGTCTACCAGAACCCTCCGAAGCGGGCCGGGTTCTGCGACAAGTGCGGCGCGGGGCTCGTCCAGCGCGAGGATGATCACCCCGAGGTCATCGAGAAGCGGCTGCAGAAGTACGACGCCGAGACGTCGCCCCTGAAGGACTTCTACGCCAAGAAGGGGCTGCTCAAGAGCATTGACGGCGTAGGGACTCCGGACGGCATCTACGCGGAGATCAAGGCCGCCATCGGCAAGGCCTGAGTGGCGCGCGGGCAGGCAGGCGAGCGGCGCTCCTCGGAGTGCCGCCGCTGCGCCCGCGGGTTCTCCTGCGAACACCCCGTCGGACTGAATGAGCCAGGTCGAGATCAAGAGCAAGGACGAGATCGCCCTCATGCGAGAGGCCGGGCGGATCGTGTGCGAGATCCTCGACGAGCTCGAGAAGGCCGTGGCCCCCGGCGTGACGACCTGGGAGCTGGATGCGCTGGCCGAGAAGCTGATCTACGAGAAGGGGGCCAGGCCGGCGTTCAAGGGCTACCTCGGCTTCCCGTGCTGCCTGTGCGCTTCCATCAACGAGGAGGTGGTGCACGGCATCCCCTCGAAGAAGCGGAAGCTGGCCCAGGGCGACCTGATGAAGCTGGACTTCGGCGTGGTGTACCGGGGCTTCTTCGGGGACTCGGCGCGCACGGTGCCGGTGGGGAAGGTGAGCGCGGAGGCGCAGGCCCTGGTGGAGGCCACGCGGCAGGCGCTCGAGAAGGGCATCGCCGCCGCGGTGCCCGGCAACCGGCTGGGGGACATTGGCCACGCGGTGCAGCGCCACGTGGAGGCGCGCGGCTACTCGGTGGCGCGCGGCTTCTCCGGCCACGGGATCGGCCGCAAGCTCCACGAGCAGCCAGAAGTGAACAATCACGGGGAGCCGGGCTCGGGGATGAAGCTCCGCCCCGGGATGACCCTGGCCATCGAGCCCATGGTGAACCTGGGGACCTGGGAGGTTGCCCTCCTGGAGGACGACTGGACAGCCGTCACCCTGGACCACAAGCTTTCCGCGCACTTCGAGCACACCATCGTAGTGACAGAGCACGGCCCCGAGGTGCTGACGCGTAGGACCTGAGGGGCACTGACCCTCAGTGAAATACGTTGTTATTATGAGGGGTTGGTAGAAGTTCGGAATACACGCGCGTCGGTACTTGCCACTTCGGGACCAAAGTGCTATCCCGCCGCGCTTCCAAGAGTATCTGGTGGTCCGGAAGAGGGTTTTCGATTGCCGAAGGATGATTCCATCGAAGTCGAGGGGACCGTGATGGAGCCCCTGCCCAACGCGATGTTCCGTGTGGTGCTGGACAATGGCCACAAGGTGCTCGCGCACATCTCCGGCAAGATGCGGATGCACTTCATCCGAATCCTGCCGGGCGACAAGGTCAAGGTCGAGCTGTCGCCCTATGACCTGACCCGAGGCCGGATCACCTACCGGGCGAAGTAGTCGGGCTGGCTCCGCACCAGGCGGGCGGCCCCATGAAGGCTTTTCTAATTCACGAAGGAAGGAAGTAGCGCCATGAAGGTTCGGGCGTCCGTCAAGAAGATCTGCGACAAGTGCAAGGTGATCCGCCGCAAGGGCATCGTGCGCGTGATCTGCGCCTCCAACCCGCGGCACAAGCAGCGCCAGGGCTAACGGCCAACCCGTTGGCTCCAGACCAACTCCACTGAGAAGGAACGAACGATGGCTCGTATCGCCGGTGTCGATCTCCCGCCCGCCAAGCGCGCGGTGATCTCGCTCCAGTACATCTACGGGATCGGTAACAAGACCGCCCACGAAATCTGCGCCCACGCGGGGATCGAACTCGCGACCCGGACCAAGGACCTGACCGATGAGCAGGCCCGCAAGATCCGTGAGTACATCGAGGCGAACCTGAAGGTTGAAGGCGACCTGCGGCGCGAAGTGACGATGAACATCAAGCGCCTGATGGACCTGGGCTGCTACCGGGGCCTGCGTCACCGCAAGGGCCTGCCCGTCCGCGGCCAGCGCACCCACACCAACGCGCGCACCCGCAAGGGCCCGAAGCGCGGCATCGTTCGCGCCAAGCCGGCCGCTCCGGCGGGCCGCTAACCCGTACCCTTCACCTGCGCCGGCCCGTCGAGGCGCCGGCGTCGATCATCTACTGCTGAGGAGCAGCGACTCTCATGGCTGAAGAAGTCAACACCCCCGCAGCCGCCCCTACCGCTGAGGGCGGCGAGACGCCCGCGGCGAAGAAGGCCAAGCGCAAGGGCAAGAAGAACATCCTCAATGGCGTGGTCCACATCCAGTCCACGTTCAACAACACCATCATCACCATCACGGACGTGTCCGGGAACGTGATCTCCTGGTCCTCCGCGGGCGCCCGTGGCTTCAAGGGCAGCCGCAAGTCCACGCCGTTCGCCGCGCAGGTGGCGGCGGGTGACGCGGCCGCGAAGGCCATGGAGCACGGCCTGAAGAACGTGACGGTGCTGGTGAAGGGCCCGGGCGCCGGGCGCGAGTCCGCGCTGCGCGCGCTGGCCGCCGCGGGGCTGAAGATCAACCTCATCCGCGACGTGACGCCCATCCCGCACAACGGCTGCCGTCAGCCGAAGCGCCGCCGCGTCTAATTCCCATCCCGGGCCTCGCCTTGCCGGGCGGGGCCTCAGACCATCTCTGAAGGAGAAGTTCCTTGGCTCGTTACACTGCCAGCGCCTGCCGCATCTGCCGGCGCGAGAACCTGAAGATGTACCTGAAGGGTGACCGCTGCTACACGGACAAGTGTGCGATCGAGCGGCGCCCCTATCCCCCCGGCCAGCACGGCCAGGGCCGGGTGAAGTTCTCCGGCTACGGCGTGCAGCTGCGCGAGAAGCAGAAAGTCAAGCGCATGTACGGCCTGCTCGAGAGCCAGTTCCGCGGCTACTACCACCGCGCGTCCGCGGCCAAGGGCAAGACGGGTGAGAACCTGCTGCAGCAGCTGGAGCTCCGCCTGGACAACGTGGTGTTCCGCATGGGCTTCGCGGACACGCGCAACGAGGCGCGCCAGCTGGTGCGCCACGGCCACTTCACGGTGAACGGCAAGCGGGTGAACATCCCGTCCTTCGCGGTGAAGCCGGGCAGCGCCGTGGAGGTGGCGGAGAAGAGCCGCAAGGTGCTGCGCATCTCCGAGGCGCTGGAGACCGTGGACCGCCGCGGCGTGCCGCAGTGGATCGACCTGGACAAGAAGGGCTTCAAGGGCACCGTGAAGACGGCGCCGAACCGCGAAGACCTGACCATGCCGATCCAGGAGCAGCTCATCGTGGAGCTCTACTCCAAGTAGGCAGAGGGGCCCTCGAGGGCCTCCTCCGCGTCTCGCGCGCCCTGGCGGACACCGCCGGGGCGTCGTGCTTCTTTCTGGCCGGCTCGCCCGGCCCTTGTTAATCGTCGTACCCCCCGCGTGCCCATCCTCCTGCCACCCTGGCGGGTAAGTCGGTGGTGGCGCACGCCACGAGGAGCAGCAACACCATGGCTGACACGTTCATCGCGAAGAACTGGCGTGACCTCATCAAGCCGCGCCGGCTGGAAGTGGATCAGGACTCGCTCACCACCACCTACGGCAAGTTCGTGGCGGAGCCGCTGGAGCGGGGCTTCGGCACCACGCTGGGCAACTCGCTGCGCCGGGTGCTCCTGTCGTCGCTGCAGGGCTCGGCCATCACCTCGGTGAAGATCGAGGGCGTGGACCACGAGTTCACCACCATCCCCGAGGTGGCCGAGGACGTCACGGACATCGTGCTGAACCTGAAGGAGGTCCTCCTTCGGATGCACACGAACGAGACGAAGACCCTGCGCATCGAGGCGGAGGGCCCCAAGGAGATCAAGGCCGGCGACATCATCGGCGACCAGGACGTGGAGATCCTCAACCCTGGCCACCACATCTGCACCGTGTCCGAGGGCGGCAAGGTGCGCATGGAGCTGACGTGCCGCCGTGGCCGTGGCTACGTGCCGGCCAACTCCAACAAGGTGGCGGGCTCGCCGATCGGCACCATCCCCATCGACTCGCTGTTCTCGCCGGTGCGCAAGGTGAACTACCAGGTCACCAACGCTCGCGTGGGCCAGGTCACCGACTACGACAAGCTGTCGCTCGAGGTGTGGACGGACGGCTCCGTCTCCCCGCAGGACGCGGTGGCGTACGCGGCGAAGATCATCAAGGAGCAGCTCACGGTCTTCGTGAACTTCGACGAGACCGAGGAGCCCGTGGTGGCGGAGGCCCCGAAGGAGGAGGCCAAGCTCAACGAGAACCTGTTCCGCTCGGTGGATGAGCTGGAGCTCTCGGTGCGCTCGGCCAACTGCCTGCAGCAGGCCAACATCAAGACGATTGGCGACCTGGTGCAGCGCACCGAGGCCGAGATGCTCAAGACGAAGAACTTCGGCCGCAAGTCGCTCAAGGAGATCAAGGAGATCCTGGCGGAGATGGGCCTGTCGCTCGGCATGAAGCTGGAGAACTGGCCGCCCAAGCAGGCTCCGGTGGCCGCTCCGGTCGCGAGCGCGGCGCCCAAGGCCTAGGCCTTCCGCAGTACCTCGATCCGCGCCGTGACATGGCATCACGCGGCGCGGGGAGAGGGGGCCCCTCACCCGGGCCCATTGGCAATGGCAGGCCTCGTGTCGGGCCCGCCCTTCCCACCCGGTACCTGATACGGCCGGAGTGGTGGAGCCGAGAGGCTCCGGAGTCACGCCCATGCGTCACAAGGTTGGACAGAGGAAGCTCCACCGCACCACGAGCCACCGGCTCGCGATGCTCCACAACATGGTCACCTCGCTGCTGGAGCACGAGGCCATCCGCACCACCGTCCCCAAGGCCAAGGAGGCCCGGAAGATGGCGGAGCGGATCATCACGCTGGGCAAGCGTGGTGGCCTGGCCAACGTGCGCCTCGCGGCCCGCACCGTGAAGGACAAGGACGTCCTCCAGAAGGTGTTCAGCGAGTACAAGGAGCGCTACGCGGCTCGCAACGGTGGCTACACCCGCATCATCAAGCTCGGGTTCCGCCGCGGTGACGCCGCCGAGATGGCGCTGCTGGAGCTGGTGGACCGCAAGCCGAAGGCCGCCGCCGAGGGTGGCGAGGGCAAGGCCGAGGAGAGCACGGACAAGACGGAGTAGCCCGTCCCCGGCGTTCGAGGTAGCACAGAGCGTCCTTCCCGCCTGGGAGGGGCGCTCTCGTGCTTTTCTGGGGACTGCCGCCGAGCCGGCTACTCCGACAGCGGGACGCCGTTCTTCACCAGCTCCGCCTTGCCGTCGTCCGTGCGCATCTCCGCGTTGGTGAAGCGCTCATCCGAGGGCATGGGGCCCGTGGGGCTCAGCAGGCTCTTGGGCGTGAGGGTGAAGATGCCCCCCGCGTCGATCTTGTCCACGATCGCCTTGTACTTGCCGTTCACGGTGAAGACGACGTTCTCCCAGGGATCCTCATCCGTGTTGGTGACCGTGAGGCTGGGGGCGGCCTGGGGGCGATCCGGGTTCGGCAGCACGGTGACGCGCGCGCCGAGCTCCGCCGTCTTCAGCCCCTGGCCCGGGCAGGCGATGACGATGCTCAGCACGGAGATGAAGACCCAGCCGCCGACGATGCCCGCCTTGTACTTGAAGAAGCGATCCGAGGTGCGGAAGTCCTGCAGCATCTCCTTGAGGATGGAGAGGCCATTGAGGAACTGGTTCGAGGCCTCGGAGGCCAGGCGCTTGCCCACCGGCCCCTGCGGCGTCGTCTTCCCGGCCGGGGCCGCGCGCGCCGCGCTCATCGCCCGCATCCCCGGGTTGCTCAAACGCATGTTCGGGTTGGAGGTGCGCGGCATCCCCGGGTTGGACAGCCTGCGCTGGGGGGACGAGGAGGCCTCGGCCTCCTCGGGCGGAGCGTTCTGTTCAGGCAGCTTGCGACCGTCGCTCATCAAATCCGGAGTGTAGAGGCCAGCGCTTCCGGTGGCTACTGCGCCTTGACCTGTTGTAGCGCGCGCGAGGCCAGCGCGTTGTCCGGCTGCTCCTCCAGGACCTTGAGGAGCCACTTCCGCGCCTCCTCGCTCGCCGCCCGCCGCTCCTCCGCCCGCCGGGCTCTCTGCGACCGCTCCGCGAAGAGCAGCCCCAGCCGCAGGGTGAACTCCATGTTCTCCGGGTCTTTTTCGACCACATGCCGCAGCTCGCGCTCGGCGGCGGGGAAGTCACCCTCGAGCTGGTACACCAGGGCCAGCTTGCCGCGCGGGGGCACCGCGTCCGGCTGCAGCCAGGTGAGGATGCGGAACGCCTCCCGGGCGGCCGCCAGCTCCCGCTTCTCCAGGTGCAGCTCCCCCAGCCGGAACCAGGCGTCGTCCAGCAGGGGGTTGAACGTCACGGCCTTGGCGAAGGACTCGCGGGCCGCGTCCGCGCGCTGGCGCGAGAGGTACAGCTCGCCCAGGTAGAAGTGGTTCTTGCCGTCCCGGGGGGCCAGCTCGATGGCCTGCTTGAACTCGTCCACCGCCCGGCCCGCGTCATCCAGCCGTTGGTACGCCAGCCCCAGCAGCGCGTGCACCACGGCCAGATCCGGGTAGTCGTGGAGGATCTCCTCGAAGGCGAGGATGGCCTGCTGGGGTACGTCCAGCTCGTGGAGGAAGCGCAGGCCCTCTTCCAGCTTGCCCTCGGCCGCCTTGGGGAAGCCGGCGAACGGATCGGCCAGCTGGTCCATCAGCGCCCGCGCGATGGCGACCTCCGAGGGGGTAGGGGCGGCGCGGACGACGGCGCTCAGCGCGGCCACGGCGCCGGGGCTGTCCCCCGTGCGGTGCAGCGCCTTGGCCAGCGGCAGCCGCACGGCGGCGCGCTCCGGGGCGAGCTCGGCGGCGCGGCGCAGGGGGCCCAGGGCGGCGGCGTACTGCTCGGACTCCAGGTGGGCGATGCCCAGGCGGTAGTGGAACTCGGGCTCGCTGGGCACCAGGGCGATGGCGCGCTCGAAGGCGGCCAGCGCGGGGGCCCCCGCGTCCGAGGCCCGGGAGAACCAGGCCAGCCCCAGCATGTAGTGGTTCACCGGCCGCTCGGCCTGGGCATTGCGGCGCTGGAGCTCGGCCACCCAGGCGTCCGTGCGGCCCGCCTTCACCTGGGCCTCGGTGAGGGCGCGCGCCACGTCGAGATCCTCCGGGGCCTTGGCGTGCAGCTCCTCCAGCAGCGGCAGGGCACGGGCCGGCTGGTTCTGCTCCAGGTAGACGCGGGCCTGATCGCGCGGGCCGAGCGCGCGCTCGGACGCCGAGCCATGCTGGCAGCCCGCGAGCAGGCCCCAGCCGAGCGCGGCGGCGAGGATCGAACGGTGGAGCGGGGAGCTACGGCGGAGGGCAGGGGGCTTCACGTTCAAGGTCAGGAGGACTTCCGGGAAGAGGAGGAGGGGTTGGCGAAACCTTCATGGCCCGCGGCGGCGATGGCGTCCTGGAGGTCGCCCCCCTTGCCGCCGAGCTCCAGGCTCTGGGCGATGATCACCTCGCGGACGGCGCGGGCCAGCCCCTCGCGGTCATCCGCGGCGAAGCCGGTGGTGTCGATGGGCTTGCCGATCTTCACATGCACCGGGCCCGGGATGATGTTCCAGGAGTTCTTGGGCATGATCGAGCCGGTGCCCTCGATGGTGACGGGGCAGATGGGCACGCGGGCCTCGAGGGCCAGGGCGAACGGCCCCTTCTTGAAGGGGAGGATCCGCCCATCCGGAGAGCGGGTGCCCTCGGGGTACAGGAAGATGCTGGTGCCGTTGCGGATCTTCCGCCCGGCCCGTTGTAGCGAGGAGATCGCGGCGGCCCGGTTGGAGCGGTTGACGAAGATGTGCCCGGCCACCCACAGGTACCAGCCGATGAAGGGCACCCACCCGAGCTGGCTCTTGGCCACGTAGCGGAAGGGCACCCTCACGGTGACGAAGTGCGC
>JAFGNZ010000010.1 GCA_016926755.1 Myxococcaceae bacterium
CGGCCGGAAGCTGAGCTGTTCCAGTCCCGCGCGCATGTCCTCCACGTCGAGGTGGCCGTAGACGCCTGCCGTCACCGTGGGCGAGGAGTGCCCGAGGATGCGCTGCACCACTGCGAGCGGACCCCGGGCCTTGAGCAGCAACGTGGCCGTGGTGTGGCGCAGGTCCTGGAAGCGGATGCTGCGGGGCTGGGGCGAGGGCCAGCGCGTGAAGCCTGCGGCACAGAGCGCCTCATCCAGGCGGGCTGCTGTCACCTCGGGAAGAGTCAGCGCCCCCAGAAGGGGGGCCGAGGCGGAGCGGGTCCATGACGTACTCCTCCGTGGGGATCAGCTTCATGTTCGTGAACCCGTGCCGCTGGACAAACTGGGCGAAGCGCTCGGAGACGAGGATGCTCCCCCGGAGGCCACGAGGGCGGAACACGTCCTCGCTCTGCCAGGTACCCGGCTCGAGAGTGAAGCCGTGGACAGAGTCCACGCCGGCGGAGCGGCACTCGGGGCATGTAATGGGTTCGGTGCGACGCAGGCGGCTGTGCACCTCATCCACGGCGCCGCGCCCGAAACAAGCGGTGACGGCGAAGTAGCGAGGCACGGCACCGGGCTTGGAACCCTTTCGCTTCCTCCGCACGCGTACCACCTCGACGGGATGGAAGCCGAGCAGCCCCGTCAGTCCTTCCTCCCTGAATGCCTCTGCCATGCGTTCGGAGATGAGTACGTCATAGCCATGCCCCTCAACGTAGTCGCCGAGGCCTTCGCCATACAGTTCCAACTCGCCTCGATAGGGCGGCAGCCATGTCAACATCCCCATGGGCTCGCCACACCGCGGGCACGGCGGGGGCTCTCCGAGATTGACCGGCTTGACGTCACGGAACTTCGTGTCGTGCCGCCCGAACATGTCGTCTTTGAGGACAAAGAAACGCGGGATCGGCGGCCTGTCAGAAGCCATTGGGAAACCTCGCCAGCACCTCCTTGCGCTTGTAGATCTCGCGCAGCATCTTCATGAACTGCTCAGGAGTTGCTTTTTCATGGGCCTTGAGCCACTCGATCACCTCCGCATCGACTTTGCGGTGCCACCCCTGGTAACCGCAGTGCGACTCCTTGTCCTTGGCCTTGGTCACGAAGCGCTTATCCCGAGGCTCGTACAACCCGCGGAGGGTTTTGTGCCTCTCCAGCTCGTCGGCGATCGGCCGGGAGATGACGTGGTGATTCTGGCCATTGCAGTTGGGAGGCTCGTCCGAGGCCTCACCTGCGGAGGACTCGTCGGCCTTGGCGTCCGCTTTTTCTCGGGCCTCTTCCTCCGCGGCCTTCAGTGCCTCCCGACTCAGTGCAGCCTTCGCGAGATCTGCCTGAATCTCGGCGGCTTTCCGCGGGGCGATGTTGGCCAGTTCCTGGCATGCCGTCAGCCGGCCCTGCTTGCAGAAGGACACCAGGGTACCTTCACCGGGAACAGCAGGGACCTGTGCAGCCACCAGAAGGAGCAAGAGAGGGAGCATGGCGCCTCATCGTAGATGACCGGTGGGCCCATTCGAAGGGCCGTCCAAACGCGTGGTCCCTGGTTCGAATCCAGGAGGGCCCACTGGCGGGAACCCCTCCCCTCGCCTCGGGAATTTCCCCCGAGGCGCTGGGGCGGGAGGCCACCTTCTCCAGGCTCCGCACCACCGGCGCACCCTGCGGCGAGGCCCCTACCCCGGCTTCGGGCTCACCACCGCCCGGTAGACGCGCTTCACCGCCGTCACGCCCAGCAGGACGAGTCCTCCGGCGACTATCCCGGCCACCGCGGCCACCAGCGTCGGTGCCAGCGCCTGCAGGACTCCTCCAAGGGCCGGCACGGTGCCCACCCCGTGCGCGAGGCTCTCGCTGAGGTGATGCAGGGGGGGGATGCCGTGGGTGAGGATGCCGCCGCCCACCATGAACATGGCGGCCGTGCCGGCGATGGAGAGCCCCTTCATCAGGTAGGGGGCGGCCGCCAACAGCCCCCGGCCGAGCCCGCGCTGGAGCTGCCTGGAGGTGCCCGTGCCCACCTTCTGGCTGAGGTAGAGCCCCGCGTCATCGAGCTTCACGATGCCGGCGACCAGGCCATAGACGCCGACGGTCATGATGATGGCGATGCCGACCAGGACAGCGACTCGCTGGCCAAAGGTCGCGGCGGCCACCGTGCCGAGCGAGATGACGACGATCTCGGCCGAGAGGATGAAGTCGGTACGGACCGCGCCTTTGATCTTCTCCTTCTCGAAGGCGACGAGATCGACCGCGGGATCGGCGACGGCTTGGACGAGCTCTCCATGGTGGGCCGCGTCCTCGGCCTTGCTGTGCAGGAACTTGTGGGCCAGCTTCTCGAAGCCTTCGAAGCAGAGGAAGGCACCGCCCAGCATCAACAGCGGGGTGATCACCCAGGGCGCCAGGGCGCTGATGGCCAGGGCGGCAGGCACCAGGATCGCCTTGTTGACCAGCGAGCCCTTCGCGACCGCCCAGACCACGGGCAGCTCGCGATCCACGGTGACGCCAGCGACCTGCTGGGCGTTCAGCGCGAGATCATCACCGAGGACGCCAGCGGTCTTCTGGGTCGCGACCTTGGTCATGGCCGCGACGTCATCCAAGAGGCTGGCGATGTCATCAATCAGGGTCAGGAGGTTGCTGCCGGCCACGATGGTCTTCCTGTAACGACGAGTCTCTGAGACACACCCGACTGCTCGAACGGGACTCCCGCTTGAGTGAGTCCGGTCCCGACAAGCTAGTGGGTATACCTCAGCCCGTCGAGCAGAGGCCACGCGCCGGGCTCGCTCGGGTCTCGAGCCGCGGCGCCGTCCTGCGAGGCTCCTGCCTCACGCCTCCGCCGGGCCCCGCTCAGGCCTGCGCCGGGCCCTTCGGGGCATTCTCGTCGCGGCCATGCACGGAGGCTGGCGGGCTGGTGGCCTCCACCGCGGTAAAGGGCTCGAGGATCTTATAGGTGTGGCTGGCGCCGCGCGGCACGAGCCAGGAGTCCCCGGGGCCGAGCAGCAGGATCTGCCCCTCCAGGTGGAGCTCGGCCCGGCCCTTCACCACGTAGCCCACCGTCTCGTAGTCACGGGCTACAGGGGGGGGCGGCTCGGCCGGCTGCTCCTCTTCCCACAGCCGCATGGACACGCGGATGCCCGAGGCGAGGTACTTCTGCCCCATCTCCCCTCGGGGAGAGTGGCGTGCTTCGACCTTCTTGACGCTGGTGTCACCCATGCCTCGTCTCCTTCCGGTTCACGGTGTCGTCCGCTGAACGTCACTGAGTGGAAGGTAAGGAAGGACTGAGGCGCGACACTTGCGAGGGAGCCCGACTGCTCCCCCCTCGAGAGAAGGGAGCAGGGCTCGACCTCAGTACCCCTCGAGCGGCGGCTGCGGCCCGGGGATGATGCCGGCGATATCCGGATCCACCCCCTCCTGACCCGGCTGGCTGGCGCGCTCCGCCTTTTCCTTCTTGCGCTGGTCGCGGCGCGCGTCCTTCTCTTTGTTCTTCTCCTTGCGAGCCAGTTCCTTCTGGCGCTTCGACATTCCCGGGTGTTGAGGCACGGTGCCCTCCTTGAGCGGGGCGATGTAGACGGGGACGCAAACAAAAGGCCCAGCCCTTCATAAGGGCCAGGCCTCGATCTGGCGAGAGTTCTGACGCGCGTCAACCGACGACGCGGACGTTCTCTGCCTGGAGCCCCTTCGGGCCGCGCTTCACGTCGAACTCCACGCGCTGCCCCTCGGCGAGCGTGCGGAACCCATCCGACTGGATGGCAGTGTGGTGGCAGAACACATCCTCCCCACCCTCCTGCGCGATGAAACCGAACCCCTTGGCATCATTGAACCACTTCACAGTACCAGTTGCCATTGCTGTTCTTCTTTCTGCTGAGTAGAGGCCAACCTCACCAGGCCGCCCGTGGTTGGAGCGAACATCGCCCCGGTATTTCCCCTGTATCACCGGGGCATCGCAAATGTAACCCCTCGTGTGGGATCCCCATTCCTCTCTCCAGGGTAGGGGCCGAGCAGGCACTTCACACTTCTTCACGCGCACCCAGGCACGCCCTTCACACCCGCTCTCTACCTTCTGCTCCACACAACGAGAACCCGGGCGCTCGGTCGCCCGGCCCCTCAAGGAGCAGGCACATGTTGGGATTCTTCGTGGGTACCGCTTGTCTGGCTGGCCTCATCTACACGCTGCGGGGAGGCCGCCGCTGGCACCATCACGGCCGCGGCGGGCGCTGGAGCTGGCGCGGGAGGATGCGCTGGCTCTTCGAGCGGCTGGACACCTCGCCTGGCCAGGAGAAGGTCTTCGTCAAGGCCGCGGACGAGCTGACCGAGGCCTTCGAGAAGCTGCGCGACGAGCTCGGCGCCACCCGCACCGCCATCGCCCAGGCGCTGCGCGGTGAACAGCTCGACGCGGCCTCCCTGCGCGAGCTGCACGCGAAGCATGACGCGCTCATCGCCAACCTGCGCGAGGCGCTGCGCACCTCGCTGGCGCAGCTCCACGAGGCGATGGACCCGCGCCAGCGCCGGGAGCTGGCGGATCTCATCGAGCACGGCTGGGGCCACGGCTACCGCGGCCATGGGGGCTGCGGCTGGCGCGGCGGCTACCGGCACTGCTGAACGACTGAAGGCCCCTGCCTGACTGAACGGAAAGGAACCACCGCCATGCGTCGTCGCATCCTCGTCGTCCTGCTCGCCCTGGGTACCGTCGGAGGCTATGCCTCCGGGATCGCCAGCCTCCGCTACCGCTCGCACTGCCGCCGGGCCTGGACGGAGGCGCGCACGTCCCAGGCGTGCCCGCCCTGCGCCAGCACCACGGCCCAGGCCCCCACTCCCTCCAGCCCGCGCTAGAGTCCGGGTCTCCCATGCCCACCCGCGTCCTCCTCATCGACGACGACACCCGGATGTACGAGCTGCTCGCGCAGTACCTGGGGCAGAACGGCATCACGGTGGCCCACGCGCCGGATGGGGGGCGCGGGCTGGCCGCGCTGGAGGCCAACGCCTACGACGCGGTGCTGCTCGACGTGATGATGCCGGGCATGGACGGCCTGGAGGTGTGCAAGCGCATCCGCGCCCGGAGCGGCCAGATCCCCATCCTCATGCTCACCGCCCGAGGCGACGAGACGGACCGGGTGGTGGGCCTGGAGCTGGGCGCGGATGACTACCTGGCCAAGCCCTTCAGCCCGCGCGAGCTGCTGGCGCGGCTGCGGGCCGTCCTCCGGCGCGCGCAGCCCACCGCGGTGGCCGATCGGCTGGAGTCCAGCGGCGTCTCCATCGACGTGGCCGGGCGCGAGGTGAAGGTGAATGGCCGGGCGGTGGAGCTCACCGGCCTCGAGTTCGATCTGCTCGTGGCGCTGATGCGGCGCGCGGGCCGCGTCATCCCCCGGGATGCCCTGCTGGGCGAGGCCGGCCGCAGCGACACCGTGGTGGGCGAGCGCACCGTGGACGTCCACATCTCCCACCTGCGGCAGAAGCTCGGTGATGAGGGAGGACGCCTCATCAAGACGGTGCGCGGCGTGGGCTACGTCTTCTCCAAAGAGGGCGTGTGATGCACGAGCCTCACGGCCACGGGCCTCACGGCCACGAGCCCCACTCCCACTGGCCCCCGGGCCACGGCCCCCATGCCTGGCGCCATGGCCACGGGCCTCATGGGCGCTGGCGCATGACGCGCCTGGGCCGCTACATCCGCGAGCACCTGCGCCGGAGGCTCTTCGTCTGGTTCGGGCTCTCCATCCTCGTCACCGGCTTGCTGGTGGCCACGGTGATGAACCTGGTGGGCGGCTCCACCTGGCGGCAGGAGATGGAGAAGGCCCGCACCTTCGCCAGCAACCGCTTCGCCGAGGTGTGGGACATGCCCGAGCGGCGAGCGGCCCTCGTCCAGGGGATCTCCCGCGACCTGAACGTGGACGTGGAGCTCCGGGATGCCTCCGGGACGCTGCTGACACGGGCGGGCAAGGCCTGTGAGAAGCCGGACCTCACCATCCCGGTGGCGCGCAACGGCACCCGGCTGGGCTCGGCCCAGGCCTGCTACTGGCACTTCCGCCCCCGCAACCCCTGGCGCAGCCTCCTGCCCCTGCTGCTCTCCGGGGCCATGCTGTGGATGATCTCGGGCGCCATCGCCCGGCGGCTGACCCGGCCCATGGAGGAGCTGGTCCGCGCCGCCAGCGCGCTGGGCTCGGGGAAGTTGGAGACCCGCGCCAGGCTGGGCCGGGACGCCACGGGAGAGATGGGCGTGCTCGCCGCGTCCTTCAACGACATGGCCGCGCGCATCGAGCGCCAGGTGGCGGACCAGCGCGAGCTGCTCGCCGCCGTGTCCCATGAGCTGCGCACCCCGCTGGCGCGCATGCGCGTGCTCACGGAGATCCTCCGTGGCGGCGGCGGGGATCCGAAGACGCTGGATCAGGTGGATCGCGAGGTGGTGGAGCTGGACGCGCTGGTGGGCGAGCTGCTCGCCAGCTCCCGGCTGGACTTCGGCCAGGTGACCCCTCGCGCCCTCGATGCCAGGGAGCTGGCGGCCCGAGCGCTGGAGCGCAGCGGCCTGCCGGCCGAGCTGCTGTCGGTGGAGCTCTCTGACACCGCCCTGGTGGGCGACACGACGCTCCTGGCCCGCGCGCTCGCCAACCTCCTGGAGAACGCGCGGAGGCACGGCCAGGGCGCGGAGGCGCTGCGGATCATCGAGCGCGGCGGCAGCCTGGCCTTCTGCGTGGATGACCGCGGCCCGGGCCTGCTGCCCGGCGAGGAGACGCGCATCTTCGAGCCCTTCTACCGCAAGGACCGGGGCGGAGAGGCGCGTGAGGCGGGCTCGCTCGGCCTGGGGCTGGCGCTGGTGCAGCGGATTGCCCGGGCGCACGGCGGCGAGGCCTTCGCGGAGAACCGTCCCGGAGGCGGAGCCCGCGTGGGCTTCAGCGTCCAGCGGGCAGGGCCGCCCGCCGCGGGCGGCCTCCCTCGAGCGTGAGCCGCGGGCAGTCCGGCCCCAGCGCGCGTCGCGTCCTAGCCCTTGTCCGTGGCGGCGAACTCGAACGAGGCCTCGGCGGTCTCGCCGTCCTTCACGGTGACTTCGGCCGTCTTCGTCCCGAGCGTCTCGTGCCACGCCTCGAGCGTGTACGTGCCGGCCGGCAGGCCCGTGATGGAGAAGGTGCCCTCCTCGCCCGTGGTGGAGAAGTACGGGTGCGGGCTCACGGCGATGAAGGCCCTCATCCACGGGTGCACGTCACACTTGAGCTGGAGCAGCTCGGTGTCCGCGGGCACGGGCTTCGTCACCGGCGGCATCGAGGGCGGCTGGGCCAGGTTGAACACGGGCCGGGTGCCCGCCACGGCGCGCACGTTGTGCAGCGTCCCGTCGCTGTTCTTCACCTGGATGGCCTGGCCGGACTGGGCGCCCACCACCCGAGGCAGATAGGTGCACTTCAGCTGGTCGATCACCACCGGCGCGCTGGAGGCCGCGGGAGCGCCGGCCACCGCGCCCTTCACGCGCACCAGCACGTTCTGCAGCTTGCCCTCCTTCACCAGCACCGCCTGCTCCTTGAGCGCCATGCCCTCGCAGGCCGGATCGGCGCTCGGGGCGATGTCGGCCATGGCGGGGGCCGCGCCGTTGAACTTCACCACACCGCGGATGGTGCTCTTCCCAGCGGGGGCCGGCGGGGTCGGCGCCGCGGCGGCGGGCTCGGGGGTTGCCGGCCTGGCCGGCTCGGCGGCCGCGGTGCTCGGCGAGGTGGGAGCCGCTGGCGGCGCCTCCTTGCTACAGGCCGGCAGGATCGCCAGTCCCGCCGTTCCGAACAGGGCGAGGCCGAACGTGCGCAGCTTCATGGGAGTTCTCCTTGTCAAAACCAGGGGTGTCAGCACGAAGGGACGGCGCGCGGGCCTCGACGGACGGACGGCTAGCCGTTGGCGCTGCTGTCGAGCATGAGCGCGATGAAGAGGCCCGTGAGGTACAGCAGCGAGAAGAAGAACGTCCGCCGGGCCCAGGGTTTTCCCAGCTGCCGGAAGAAACCCACCGCCCCCAGCCCCAGGAAGGAGAGCCCGAGCACCACCGCCACGGCCAGGTACCACCCTCCGGCGATGCGCAGCTGGTACGGCAGCAGCGTCATCGGCACCAGCGCCACCAGATAGAGGACGAGCTGCGCCCGGCTGGACTCGTCCCCGCGCTCGAGCGGCACGGACTTGAGGCCCGCCGCCGCGTACTCCTCCTTGCGGAACAGGGCGATGGCCAGGAAGTGGGGGATCTGCCAGAGGAAGAGAATGGAGAAGAGGACGAAGCCGCCGGTGTCCACCTGCCCCGTGACGGCCGTCCACCCCATCAGCGGCGGGAGCGCCCCAGGCACCGCGCCCACCAGCATGGCCGCCGAGGTGCGGGACTTGAGGGGCGTGTAGACGAGCACGTAGCTGAGGAAGGCCAGCAGGCCCAGGCCGGCGGTGAGCAGGTTGGCGCCCAGCGCCAGGGCCGGCAGCGACACGGCCGCCAGGGACAGGCCGAACCACAGCGCCACGCCCGGCTCCATGCGCCCGGAGGGCAGCGGCCGGTTCTGGGTGCGCGCCATGAAGCGGTCGCTCTGCCGCTCGATGAAGCAGTTGAGGGCGTTGGCCGCGCCCACGGTGCCGGCGGTGGCCAGCAGCGTCACCAGCAGCCGAGGCCCGGACAGCTGTCCGGGCGCCAGCCACACGCCGCCCGCGGTGGTGGCGAGCACCAGGCTCGAGAGGCGCGGCTTGGTGAGGGACAGCAGATCAGACGCGGTGGTCGACAGGGACACGGCACGCGCGCTCACGCAAACTCCGGGGTGGGGCTCGACAGGCTTGCTGCCGGCGCGGTGGAGGTCAGGTGGGAGAACCGCCCCTACCTGGGCGATCCCTCCCATACAGCCATCCCGGCCGGACGGCAAGCCGCCGCTATCAGGCCCGCTTGTCGAAGACAATGGGCGCACTACCCTCCGGAGGCCAGGCGCTGCAGCTCCGGAGCGTGCTCACCCTTCGGCTCGAGCTTGAGGTACTCCTGGGCGAGCATGCGGACCTTGTCTGCCTGCTTGCGATCCTTGCTGAGCATCGTGGCGTAGAAGTAGTACGCCGGGCCGTGGCTGCCGTTGGCCTGGATGGCGCGCTGGAAGGCGTCCTCGGCCTTCGCCATGTCTCCCCGGGACAGGTACACGCGGCCCAGCTCCGTCAGGGCGAGGGCGGAGCGATCCGCCTGGCCGATGAACTCCTCCACCGCCTTCTCGAGCTGCTGCTGGGCCTTCTCGAAGTCCGAGCGCTCCCGGTAGATGGCGCCCATGGCCAGCCGCGCCTCGGGGTTCTTCGCCTTCGGCTCCTTCACCGCGCGCTGGTACTGCGCCAGCGCCTCGTCGAGCTTGCCCTGGCGGCGGAGGGCGTTGCCGAGCATCACCACCAGCTTGGGGCTCTCGCCCATCGTCTTGAGGGCGGTGTTGAGCGCCTCGGCGGCCTCCTTCTCGCCGCCCTGCTTGTTCATGAGCGCCTTGGCCAGCTCCACGTGGAACTGGGCGCGGGAGGCGTCCATCTTGATGGCCTCGCGGATGGAGGCGACCGCGGCGTCGGTCTGGCCTTCCGCCAGTAACCGGCGGCCCTTGATGAGCAGCAGCTCCGGGTTGGACTTGTCCAGCAGGAAGCCGTCCTGCTCGGCCTTGCTCATCTGCGCGCGCGCCTTCTCCTTGTCCACGGGGACACCCGTGGCCTCCGAGAGCTTGGTCTGCACCTCCGGCTTGAGGTCCGTCATGGCCGCGGACACGCGGCTGATCAGCAGCGAGCGCGCCAGTTGCGCGGTGGCGAGCTGCCTCGGCGAGGGCGGCGGATCCACCTCCAGCAGCTTCTTGAGCATCTTCGCGGCCAGCTCGTAGAACTCCAGGCTCGGCGAGTCCTGATCCATCATCAGCAGCGACTTGCCCAGCAGCGCCTCCGGGTGGTCCTTCTCGTAGCGCAGCGCATTGTCGTACTGCGTCCACGCCGTGTTGTCCTGGCCGAGCCGGCGGTAGACCGCGCCCAGGCTGGCGTAGATGCGCGGATCGGTCTGCGCCAGTTGCTGCGCCTTGTCCAGGCTGTCGCGCGCGCGCTCCAGATCGCCCGCGTTCATCAGCGCCAGGCCCAGCGTGAGGTTCAGCAGGGAGCTGGCCTTGCCCTGCGCCTCGAGGTCCTTTACGCGCTTCTCGAACTCGCCCAGCGCCTCCTTGCCCTTGCCGCCGTACGTCTTGACGAGGGCCTCGGCGGCGTACAGGTGCGAGCTCTCCTCGTCACCGCTCCGGGCCGCCTCCTGGGCCTCCTTCAGGTGCTCCTCGGCCTTGCGACGCGCGTCGTCACCGCCGCCGTGCTCGCCCCAGCGGATGGCCCAGGCATAGGCCAGGTAGCCGTGCGCGATGACGGAGTCCGGCTTCACCTCGAGCGCCTTGTCGGCCGCCTCGCACGCCTTCTTGTAGGAGTCGTACGAGTCGTGCTTGAGCTGCTCGGTGGCGACGTCGATGTGCTTCTTGAACTCGCGGTTGCGCTCCCGCGTCCAGCTCGAGAACCCGTAGAAGCCGCCGATGCCGAGGATGATCGCCACGACGAGGCCGAGCGTGACGTACATGCTGTGGATGCCCTGCGCCTTCGCGGGGCGCTTCGGGCTGATCTCGTCGTCCTCGTCCTCGTCCACCTCCTCCACGACGACGGGGCGGCGGGGCACGGGGCGGGGCTGAGCCGCCACGCCGGGCTGAGTGCCGGTGGGGATCGGGCGGGCTTGAACTCCCGGATTGGAGAGGCGCCCGGCCTGAACTCCCGGATTGGAGAGGCGCCCGGGCGGCGCGGCCGTCGGCTGGGCGACGGGCGCCAGCACCGGGGGCGCGGCCTGGGGCGCACCCGCCGCGGGCGCCTGCTGCACGGGCGCGGCGGTGGGCTGCGGGGCCGCCTGCACGGGGACAGGCGCTGGCGGCGGGGCCGCGGGCTTGGGCGGCTCCACCTTGTACTGCTGAAGCAGGGCGAGCGTCTCCGCGTCGTTCGGATCCGCCTCCCAGGCCTTCAGGAGGTTGGCCTTGCCGGGCTCGGCCTCCCCGGTCTTGAGCTGCAGCATGCCCACCATGCGCAGCGCCTGCTTGTCCGCGGGCTGGACCTGGAGGGCGCCGAGCGCCTCCTCGAGGGCCTTCTTGTCCTTGCCTTGCTGCAGGTACACCCGCGCGAGCAGGAGCCGGGGGTCGGCCGCGTTCGGGTGCGCCTTGACACCCTTCTTGCAGACGACCATCGCCTCCATGAAGCGGCCCATGCCCAGGTAGGCCTCGGCGAGCGGCTTGTATGCTTCAGATGACGGGTCGGCGGCGAACGCGTGCTCCAGCTTCGCGAGCTCGGCCGGGCTCAACGTCTTGATGGGAGAGGTAGACATTTCCGGAAGATGCGCCTGGGAAGGAGGGTTTTTATGACACCCGCGCCGCTGGGCGTCAAATGCCAGGAGGGGGCTCCCTGCTCTTGCTTGACAGCCTCACAGGGGTCCGGTATCTGGCCGTCCACATTGATCAGCCCCAGACTGATCGTGGTTGTAGCAGGCAGGCAGGCACGTTGTGGGGGTGTAGCTCAGTTGGGAGAGCGTCGCGTTCGCAATGCGAAGGTCACCGGTTCGATCCCGGTCACCTCCACCACAAAGTGACAGAGGGCCTCACTGGAGACAGTGAGGCCCTTTGCATTTGGGCCACAACCGAATTGCAAAGGCCGCCGGCTTTGTTATCCGGGGCCGATGATCGAGCAGCCCTCGCTTTCGTTCTTCGCCCGCCTCTGGCTGGCGTTCCTGTGCTTCTGGCGCGTGCTGGCCTCCCGCCCGTTCGCCCAGGCCGTCCACCCGCTGAGCCAGGCCTATGACGCGGGCACGCTGGGCGCCGGCCCGGCCGCGCTGCCCAAGCCCGAGCCCACGCCGCCCCCCGCCCCGCCGCCCGAGCGCGAGCACGCCTCGGCGCTGATGCTGCTGTCCATGCTCCAGCGGGAGGGGCGCCTGATCGACTTCCTCCAGGAGAACGTGGCCGGCTTCCCGGACGCGGACGTGGGCGCCGCCGCGCGCATCGTCCACGAGGGCTGCCGCAAGGTGGTCCAGCAGTACCTGGTGCTCAAGCCCATCCTGCCGGACTCGGAGGGGGCGAGCGTCACCGTCCCGGCCGGCTTCGACGCCAAGCGCATCCGCCTCACCGGCAACGTGGCCGGCCAGCCGCCCTACTCCGGCTCGCTCAAGCACCACGGGTGGGTGACGGAGGAGGTGCTGCTGCCCACGCTCAGCCCGGCGATGGATCCCCGGGTGCTGGCCCCCGCTGAAGTCGAGCTCACCTGACCCTCGCCGCCAAGGAGAACCCGTCCATCCATGGCTCGCTACGCGATTGGCATCGACCTGGGCACCACGCACTGCGCGGTGTCGTACTTCAACCTCGAGGAGGCAAGGCCCCGAGGCGCCGCCCAGTCCATGCTGCCCATGCCGCAGCTGACGGCCCCAGGCACGGTGGAGGCGCGCACGCTGCTGCCCTCCTTCCTCTACCTGCCGAGCGAGCAGGAGTTCCCCGCCGGCAGCCTGGGCCTGCCCTGGAAGCCGGACGCCAGCTCGTTCGTGGGGGAGTTCGCCCGCGTCCACGGCGCCAAGGTGCCCACCCGGCTGGTGTCCTCGGCCAAGAGCTGGCTGAGCCACCCGGGCGTGGACCGACGCTCGGCGATGCTGCCGTGGCAAGCGCCGCCCGAGGTGCAGCGGGTGTCTCCGCTGGAGGCCTCGGCTCGGTACCTCCGTCACATGCGGGAGGCGTGGGACCACACCTTCGCCCGCACGCGCGAGGAGGCCGGCAACGCCCTGGCCCAGCAGGACGTCATCATCACCGTCCCCGCCTCGTTCGACGCGGCGGCGCGCGAGCTGACGGTGGAGGCCGCCCAGGCCGCCGGCCTGCCCCACATCACCCTGCTGGAGGAGCCGCAGGCGGCGCTCTATTCATGGCTGGAGGCCCAGGGCGAGGGCTTCCGCAAGAAGGTGAAGCCCGGCGAGGTGATCCTCGTGGTGGACGTGGGCGGCGGCACCTCGGACTTCTCCGTCATCACCGTGCGCGAGCGTGAGGGCGAGGTGGAGCTGGTCCGCGTGGCCGTGGGCGATCACATCCTGCTGGGCGGCGACAACATGGACCTGGCGCTGGCGCACACGCTGAACCAGCGCCTGGCCGCCGAGGGCAAGAAGCTGGATCCGTGGCAGTTCAACGCGCTCACCTACGGCTGCCGGCAGGCCAAGGAGACGCTGTACGGGGACGCGAGCCTTTCGCGCGTGCCCATCTCCATCCCCAGCCGCGGCTCGTCGCTCATCGGCGGGACGCTGCGCACGGAGCTGTCCCGCGAGGAGCTGGACCGGCTGCTCACCGACGGCTTCTTCCCGCCCTCGCCCGTGGCGGAGCTGCCGCGCACCGCGCGCCGCACCGGCCTGGCGCAGATGGCGCTGCCGTACGCGCAGGATCCCGGGGTGACGAAGCACCTGGCGGCCTTCCTTACGCGGCAGGCCCAGGCGCTCGCCTCCTCGCCGGACGCGCCGGTGGACGTGGGCGGCAAGGCCTTCCTCCACCCCACCTGCGTCCTCTTCAACGGCGGCGTCTTCAAGGCCGGCCCGCTCAAGGCCCGCGTCATGGAGGTGCTCAACAGCTGGCTCACCGCGGACGGGGGCGCGCCCGCCAGGGAGCTGGAGGGCGCGGACCTGGATCTCTCCGTGGCGCGCGGCGCGGCGTACTACGGCTGGGTGCGCCAGGGGCATGGCCTGCGGATCCGCGGCGGCACCGCCCGCGCCTACTACGTGGGCGTGGAGACGGCGATGCCCGCAGTGCCCGGCATGGAGCCCCCGGTGAAGGCGCTGTGCGTGGCCCCCTTCGGCATGGAGGAGGGCACCCAGGCGGACATCCCCCCGCAGGAGTTCGGCCTCGTCACCGGCGAGCCCACGCAGTTCCGCTTCTTCGCCTCGTCCGTCCGCCGCGACGACAAGGTGGGGAGCATGATCGACGACGTGGCCGGCCGGGATGACCTGGAGGAGCTGGCGCCCATCGAGACGACGCTGCCGGGCCAGCCGCAGCCCTACGGAGATCTCACCCCGGTGAACCTCCAGGCCGCCGTCACCGAGGTGGGCACCCTGGAGCTGCGCTGCCTGGAGAAGGGCGGCGCGGGCCGGTGGAAGCTGGAGCTCAACGTGCGCATGAAGGAGTAAGAAGCGCCGCGGCACCGGAGGCTTATGCGCATCATCGGCATCGACCTGGGCACCACCCACTGCGCCGTCGCATCCATCGACCCCGCACGCGGGCCGAGCGCCCCCATCGAGGACTTCCTCATCCCGCAGCTCGTCCGGCAGGGCGAGGTGGCGGCGCGCCCGCTGCTGCCCTCGTGCATCTACGTGCCCGCGGGGCATGAGCTGGCCGGTGAGTCGCTGAAGCTGCCCTGGGGCGACGCCGGGCCCAACGTGGTGGGCGAGTTCGCGCGCTGGCAGGGCGCCCGCGTGCCCGGAAGGCTCGTCTCCTCCGCCAAGAGCTGGCTGTGCCACCCGGGCGTGGACCGCTCCGCCCCCATCCTCCCCTGGGGCTCGCCCGCGGACGTGGCCAGGCTCTCGCCGGTGGACGCCAGCGCCCTGCTGCTCTCGCACATGGCCCATGCGTGGGACCACGCGCACCCAGCGGCGCCGCTGGCCCAGCAGGAGGTCGTCATCACCGTCCCCGCCTCCTTCGACGAGGCGGCGCGCGCCCTCACCGTGAGCGCGGCGCGCAAGGCGGGCCTGGAGAAGTTCACCCTGCTCGAGGAGCCCCAGGCGGCCTTCTACGACTACACCGCGCGCCACCGCACGGACCTGGCGAAGGTGCTGGCCAACGTGCGCCTGGTGCTGGTGGTGGACGTGGGCGGCGGCACCACGGACTTCACGCTCGTCCACGCGGGTGTCTCTCCGGAGGGGCCCATGCTGCGGCGGCTCGCGGTGGGCGAGCACCTGATGCTGGGCGGCGACAACATGGACGCCGCCCTCGCCCGCCGGGTGGAGGAGAAGCTCTTCCCCGATGGCCGCCGCCTGTCCGCCACCCAGTGGACCCAGGCCATCCAGGCCGCGCGGACCGCCAAGGAGGCGCTGCTCGGCCCCAACCCGCCAGAGCGCTACGGCGTCTCGCTGGTGGCAGAGGGCAGCCGGCTGCTCGGCGGGGCGCTGTCCACGGAGCTGACGCGGGCGGAGGCCGAGAGCCTCATCCTCGACGGCTTCTTCCCCACGTCCACCCCGGGCGACAGGCCCCGGCGCGCGGCGCGCATGGCCTTGCAGGAGCTGGGGCTGCCGTACGCCCAGGATGCGGCGGTGACACGCCACCTGGCCGCCTTCCTCGGCCAGCACGCGGCGGCGGGCTTCTCGGCGCTCGGTGAGGCGCCTCCCTCCGAGGGCGCCCTGCCCCGCCCGGACGCCCTCCTCCTCAACGGGGGCGTCTTCAACTCGCCCCACATCTCCGAGCGGCTGGTGGAGGCGCTCTCCGCGTGGTGGCCGGGCGCCCCGCGCATCCCCCTGCTGCGCCACGAGTCGCTGGAGAAGGCGGTGGCGCGGGGCGCGGCGTACTACGGGCTGGTGCGGCGCGGCCACGGCCTGCGCATCGGCGGCGGCGCGGCGCGCGCGTACTACGTGGGCCTGGAGCGCCCCGCGGACAGCGGCGAGCAGCCCGTCCTCTGCCTCATCCCCCGCGGCTTCGAGGAGGGCCAGGCGGTGGACCTGGGCGAGCGCCCCTTCACCCTCACGCTCGGGCGGCCGGTGCAGTTCACCCTGTACTCCACCACGAGCGACCGCATCGACAAGCCGGGGGACATCCTCCCCCTGGCCGAGGACCTCAAGCCGCTGCCGCCCATCCACACGCTCCTCAAGGGCGCCTCGGGGAAGACGGCGGAGGTGCCGGTGCACCTGCGCGCCGCGCTCACGGAGATCGGCACGCTGGAGCTGTTCTGCGTCTCCAACGTGGCGGACGAGCGCTGGCGGCTCGAGTTCGAGCTGCGCGGCTCGGGCTCGGGCCAGGACATCACCATCACCGAGTCCATGCCCTCGCGCTTCGCCGAGGCGAAGGAGAACGTGGAGCGCGTCTACGGCAACAAGCCGCTGCCCATCGGCCCCAAGGACGTGAAGCAGCTCTCCAAGACGCTGGAGAAGGTGCTCGGCCCGCGGGAGACGTGGCGCGTGCCCGTGCTGCGCGAGCTGTGGAGCTCGCTCTTCGCGGGCGCCAGCAAGCGCCGCCGCTCGGCGGACCACGAGCGCGTCTTCTACAGCCTCGCCGGCTACACGCTGCGGCCCGGCTTCGGCTACCCGCTGGACCACTGGCGCGCGGAGCAGACCTTCGGGCTCTTCGATCAGCTCGTCCAGTTCCACACGGAGAAGGCGGTGTGGATCGAGTTCTGGGTGATGTGGCGGCGCATCTCCGGCGGGCTCACCGAGGCGCAGCAGGCGAAGCTCTGGGCCTACCTCGAGCCCCACCTGGCCCGCCGCGTGCCCCCGGAGGCGCCGCCCCCGGGCAAGCTCAAGGGCATCCAGCCGGAGGGGCTGGACGAGATGGTGCGCGCGGCCGCCTCGCTGGAGCACCTGCCCGCCGCGGAGAAGGCGACGCTGGGTGGCTGGGTGGCGGCCCGGCTCCGCGCCGAGGCGAAGTCCGGTGGCCCGTGGGCCTGGTCGCTCGGGCGGCTGGGGGCGCGCGTGCCGCTCTACGGCAGCAGCCACAAGGTGGTGGACGTGGACACCGCCGAGGCGTGGCTCACGCTGCTGCTGGATCTGGATCTGCGCCGCATCGACGGAGCCCCCTTCGCGGCGGCCCAGCTCGCGCGGCTCACCGGGGACAGGACGCGGGACATCGATCCGGCCCTGCGCACCCGCACGGCCCAGGCGCTCACCGCGGCCAAGGCCTCCGAGACATGGGTGGGGATGATGAATGAGGTGCTGGCGCTCGAGGCGGCCGACGAGGCCCGGGCCCTCGGAGATACGCTGCCCGCGGGCCTTCGGCTCTCGCCGTGAGCGCCCCAGGGGGCCTGGGCACCCGCTCAGGCTCCCTCACGGCAGATCCCTCCCCGCAGGTGGGAGCCAACTCCCACCTCAGAGGGAAACGGGCCTGCCAGGCGCTCAGCCCTCGGACGGGACGGGAGCGAGCTCGGCCTTGGGCTCTTCCTCGCTCACGGCCTCGTCCGCCTCCGAGTCCGCGGCCTCGGCGGCGACGACCTGGAGCTCGGCCGTGGACTCCTCGACGGCGGAGGCCGCGGGCGTCTCGGCGCTGGCCTCACCCGCCTTGCCCTTGGGCTTCTTCGTCCCCGCCCCCGAGCGGCACGTGCGGCACCACGGCTGGTTGCGGATGGCTCCGTCCGCCATCTTGCGCAGCCCGAACTGCGCCAGCGGCTTGAGCGTGCGGCACTTGAGGCACATCAGCGAGATGAGCACCTCATGCCCTTCCGCATCGTAGACCGCCGACTTGCGCTTCTTGCGCGGCTGCCCCGGCTCGCGCGGCTTGACCTTCTCAGACGCCGGCGGCGCCATCATCGGGGTCACCTTGTAAAGCATGTCCGTCCCTCCCGAGCTTCCGGCACGCGCCCATATCTCCCAGGCTCGGACAGAGCCCTCCGACCAGGCACGGCAGGCCCTAGAGTAAGGAGGAAATCGGGTTTTGAAAACTGATCCCGGGCCGAAAAATCGGCCTCGGGTATGATTCCACTGAAATCTCGCCAACTTGCGGGCGCCCCTGGATGTGGGCGGCCTGGGACCCTACCTCACAGGCAGTGCGGATCCCTCAGCGAGCCTGGCTTGGAGGGCAGTCCCCGCCCCCCTCCACGTACGAGATACGCCCCAGGTTGGGAGCGGTGAGCGGCGCCTTTCGGGCCTGCCAGTGCGCGATCAGCTCATCCCGCAGAGTCCCTGGCCGCGCGCTCCCCAGATCGATCCGACCTGGTGGGAGACCCTCGAGTGCTGGGGACAACCCGTCGCCGCCCCTCGCGAGGAAGTCGGGCATCACCACGCGGTAGAGCTTCTTCGGCGCCAGCGGCCGGCCGTTGGCCAGCGTGGCGCCCCGGAAGCGCTCCGACCCCGGGCAGCGGGCGAGCGACACCTTCAGCCCGGAGACCTGGAAGACGCCCTTCTTCGTCCCATAGACGATCTGGAGCAGGCGCCTCAGCTCCTCCCCGCTCAGGGTGACGAGCGCCACGGTGTTGTCGAAGGGGAGCACCTCGTAGACATCACCGAAGGTGAGCGGGCCCGCGTCCAGGTCCGCGCGCAGCCCTCCCGGGTTCAACAGCGCCACATCCGCGCGAGCGGCCTCCCGGAGCGAGTCCGCGAGGAAGCTCCCGATCGCGCTCTCGGCCTGGTAGTCGCGCTTGAGCGCCACGGGGACGTTGACCCCGAGTTCCCGGCGCTGCTCCTGCTCGACGCGCGCGAGCGCCGGGGCGATGAGCGCCTCCACGGAGGCATCCGGCACCACCGGCTGGCCGAGGAACGTCGCGGGCACGAGCCGCACCTCGGCCTGCTCCCGCAGCTTGCGCGCGTCGCAGGTGCCGCTCACCGCGTCCACCTGGGCACAGAGGGGAATGGCGGCGTGGATCTGGGTGCGCTCCGGCAGCACCTTGCGGCTCGCCGGATCCACGAAGAGCTCGAGGTAGCCGAAGGAGCGCCCCAACCCGGACGTCTCGATGACGGGCACGCCATGGAGGAAGTGCCCCATGGACTGGTGGGTGTGCCCCGCGATCAGCGCGTCCAGGGTGCCGGGAGGCAGCGCGCCGAGGAATTCGAAGAGCTCACCCTCCTTCGGATCACAGCTGGACGGATCTCTCGGGTCCTCCAGCCGCGAGCACTTGCTGCCCGCGTGCGCCACGCCCAGGATCACCTCGGCGCCACGCTCTCGCAGGTGACGGGCCGCCTCCACCGTGACGGGGGCGAGGGGCTCGAAGCGGAGGGAGGTGACGTTGGTCGGGTTGGTGGTCTCCGGCGTGGCCGGCGTCGTCAGCCCGACGATGCCCACCTTCACGCCCTGCACGGTGACGAGGTGCGTGCCGTCATTGCCAAGCCACGCCGGGCGCTGGCCGCTCTCGGCCTCGCGGGTGTTGGCGGAGAGGATGGGAAAGCGCGCCTGCTGGATGCGGGCCTTCAGCGTGCCCAGGGGATCATCTCCGGGCTTCACCGGCACGGGGGCCGGCCCCACGGGGCCATAGTCGAACTCGTGGTTGCCGATGGCGGCGGCGGTGACGCCGAGGTGGTTGTACACGTCGATGACGATGGCGCCCTCGGTGAGGTTGGACGCGAGCGTGCCTTGGAAGAGATCCCCGGCGTCGAGGAGCAGCACACCTCCCGGATTGTCCGCGCGCAGCCTGGCGACGTGGCTGGCGAAGGTGGCGGCTCCCCCCTCCTTGATCTCCACGCCGCCCTTGAGGAAGGTGCGGTGGGGAGCGATCCAGCCGTGGAGATCATTGGTGCCCACCACGGTGAGCCGGAGAGGCTCGGCAGGGGCGGCAGGAGCGACCTGCGCGCGGGCGGCCACCGCCGGTTCCGAGGGCTGCGGAGCGCTGCGGCACGCGGCGGCCGCGAGGGCCACCAGACAGAGCGAGAGACGGAGTCGAAGCATGGGGCCGGCACTTCATCGCGGAGCCAGCCCGCTGGCAACAGGCATCAGCCCTGCCTGCGGCGGCCACGCAGCGCGAGCCCCGCCAGCACGAGGAGCAGCGCTCCAGGCACGGACGCCGCGCCACAGCCGCACCCGTTGTCCTCGGTGGGAACCGAGGGACCCATCCCGGGGAGGTAGCCGGTACCGCCATCCCCCCCTGCGTCAGCCGTCGCCCCCGCGTCCGGCGCGCCACCATCGGGAGAGGCGCCTCCATCCACCCCCACCTGGAGCGGAGGAGAGAACGCGCTGGCCACAGCGACCCAGGAGACGAGCTTGTGGTTCGAGACGGTCTCGTTGATTGCGTCCTGCACGGCCACGAGCCCGGCTGGGAAGTCCGGCCCCAGCGCGAGCGAGGAGGCCTCTATCGAGCTGGGGCCCGTCACGGCGTCGAGGCCGCCATCCTGGTCGACCCGGAAGGTGCCCATGCTCGAGTGGGGGGGCCTGCGTCCGTAGACGACGATCTGGTCCCCGCCAGCGCTGGCGGCGAGCAGGTAGCCCTGCCCGTCGGAGAAGGCTTGGAGCGCCAGCCCCCCCAGCGGAGCTGTCAGCGGTGCGGTGGCCGTGCCCACGCTGGTGCGCATCGTGCCGGCATCCGGCTCGGCCGAGTAGCGCCAGATGCCCTGGTTCTGCTCGGCGACGAAGAGGAAGCCCTGCTGGTCGTCCGCGACAGCGCCCGAGACGGCGCTCCCCACCTCGAAGCTGCGCACCGGCAGCCCGTCCACGCCCCCATCCTGGAGGGAGCGCAGCTCGAGCTGCTGCATGGTCCCGGTCGTATCGGACATGAAGGCATAGAGGGTGCCGCTCGCGGCGCTCCGGTACAGCGTCACCGTCCGCGGGGAGAAGTTCGCGACGTCCAGCGTCCCCACGTCCACCCGGCGCAGCCCCAGCGACAGCGGATCCACCACGTACGCGGTGAGCGCCTGGAGGGTCCCGTTCGCCACCACCACGAGGGGCGTGTTGCCTCCGGGCAGGGCGAAGCCGGCACGCACATCCACGCCGTACGCCACCCCGTCCGACAGGAGGGCCTGCTGCTCGGTCCCATCCAACCGGAAGACCGAGAGGCCGACAGCAGAGTCCGCCACGAAGAGGAGGCTCTGTCCCGCATCGGCGGAGTTGGGCCAGAGGGCGACATCCTGGGTGGCGTTGCCCCCGCGGACGACCGGCTGCGTCTCTCCCGCCGGCAGGACGCTGACGGGCTGGGCCCCGACGGGAAGGCCCGCGAGGAGCACGAGCAGGACGAGGGGAGTGTGGATCCGCATGACGGCCTCCTGGGAGGGCACCTACGTAGCCACCCGGGGTGGGAGGCGCAAGCGAAGTGCTCCGTCAACGGTTGGCGCAAGGCAGAGCGTCGGGTACAAACACGCGGCTTTCGTCCAGGGAACACTCCGCATGAACATCACAGGCGCGCGCATCATCGACAGCAGGGGACAGGACGGCGGTGGCACGGGAACGGGTGGGCGCTAGATGCGCATCCTCGTCACGGGAGCGGATGGGTTCGCCGGGCGCCACCTGTGCGCGCTGCTGCGTGAGGCGGGCGACGAGGTGGTGGAGGCGCATGGGCCGCGCGCCGAGGGCGTGAACAGCGACGCGCTGAACTTCGACATCTCGGACGAGGCGGCGGTGCGCGCGGCGGTGGAGAGGGCGCGGCCGGAGGGAGTCATCCACCTGGCCGGCTTCAGCTCCGTGGCGCGCAGCCACGGCAACCCGGCGCGCGTGTTCGCCGTCAATGCGCTCGGGGCGGTGAACCTGATGACCGCCATCCGGGGGAGCGCTCCCGAGGCGCGCGTGCTGCTGATCAGCTCCGGCGAGGTGTACGGCCCGGTCCTCGAGGGCACCCGCGCCACGGAGGAGCAGGCGCTGGTGGCGCTCAGCCCCTACGCGGCCTCGAAGATCGCGGCGGAGCTTGCGGGCCAGCAGTTCCATCGGAGCTATGGGCTCCAGGTGATGGTGGCGCGGTCCTTCAACCACCTGGGCGAGGGGCAGGCTCCCACCTTCGTGGTGCCCTCCTTCGCCGCGCAGCTGCGCGCGATCCGGCAGGGCACGGTGCCTCCGGTGCTGCGCGCGGGCAACCTGGAGGCCATCCGCGACTTCTCGCACGTGCGGGACATGGCGGCCGCCTACCTGCTCCTGCTGACGGCGGGGGCGCCAGGGCAGACCTACAATGTCTGCAGCGGGGTGGGCCGGACGATCCGTTCGGTGCTGGAGGAGATGCTGGCGCTCTCCGGCGTCTCGGCGCGCATCGAGCTGGATCCAGCGCGGCTGCGGCCCTCGGACATCCCCAGCCTGGTGGGCTCGCCGGACAAGCTTCGAGCCCTGGGCTGGGAGCCGAAGCACACCGTGACGGAGGCGCTGCGCGAGGTGCTCGATGAGGGCACGGCACGGGGGCCGTGACTACGGCTCAGGGGGCGTCACCCCCCACCTGCAGCCCAGCCACACGGCGTCAGCCACCTTCTCTCCCGCCGGGCCATCGAAAAACCCGAACCGCTCCTCATCGCTCCCCTGCGCCACGGGGCGGATCTCGATCCGAGGAGAGTACCAGTCCACGGGGATACCTCTGTCCCAGGGATCGCTGACCCTCGACATGAAGATCTCCCCGCAGCCCACTCCGGCGAGGTCGACGGCGGTGTAGATCACATCGTGATGGCCCAAAGACTGCGTCGACACGACGAGCGTTGGTCTGCCGAGCCCGCCAAGCGTCGCGACAAAGCTCGGAGTCAGTGACATGCACTGGGTGAAGTTGTAGTCGAGTTCGCCCGAGCTGCCTTCATCCTCCTCGATCCTCCGCTGGATCTCCGCCCGCTGCGCCTCGCCCGCCTCCTTGGCTTCCGGCGTGCATTTCCCCTCGCAGCTGCCTTCGAGGGTTGTCTCGGCGAGCACATCCCGCCCGTGCACCAGGCGGATGAGCAGATCGCTCGTCTCGCACTCCATCTCCGAGCGTTGACGCACGCGGTGGACCGTGAGCGCCAGCGCCTTCTCCTTCTCGAAGGGCACGGAGGCGAGCGGCTCGGCGCCCTTGGGCAGCTTCGACGCGAGGTTGATGGGCGCGGGGCAGGCCAGCGTGGCGGGGCCCGTGAGCTGTTTCACGTAGGCCTCCGGCACCATGGGCAGCACGCGGGCCCGCGCGGAGAGCGCCGCCTCCTTCGAGCCGCACACGCCCAGCACGAGGACGTGCAGCCCGGGCTTCAGACCGGGCAGTGAGTCGGACTCGACGACCTTCGGGAAGCCCTCGGCGGGCTTCAACCACTCGAACGCGCGTGCCTCAACCATGGGCCCGAGCTGCGCCTCGGCCTCCGCGCGCTGCGGCTTGCTGGCCAGGATGACGACCCAGGGATTCCCAGCGGGCTTCGCTCGGGCCTTGGCAGGCGGAGCGGCCGCCTGGACCTGCCAGGGCATGAGGAGGACGACGAGCAAGATTGCCGGAAATCTCTGGTTCATCTGCATCCCCCCAGGCTATTGCCAAACCCTCTCGGCTCCGACCAGTGAAGCCAATGCAGCCTCGTATACCGCGAGCGTCTGCGCGGCTGCGCGCTGCCAGGTGAAGTCCGCGGCTCGGCGCCGCCCCTTCTCCGCCCAGCTCCGCCGCTCTTCCGGAGAGCGCAGCAGCCGGTCGATGGCCTCCGCCAATCCCTCCGCATCATCCGGCCCCACCGCGGGCGCCGCATCCCCACAGACCTCGGGCAGCGAGCCCGCGTTGGAGACGAGGGTGGCCGTCCCCAGCCGCATGGCCTCCAGTGGCGGCAGGCCGAACCCCTCCCCTCGCGAGGGGAAGACGAAGACGGCCGCGCGCCGCATCAGCTCATAGAAGACGGGCGCGGACTGGTAGCCCAGCGGGCGGATGTCGAAGCCCTCCGCGCGCATCCGCCCCACGCGCGTCTCCACCGGTCCCGCGCCGAACCAGCTCTGACCCGCCAGCACGAGCGACGCCGGCCGCCCTCTGGCCCGGAGCCTCTCCAGCGCGTCCAGCACCAGGCCCACGTTCTTGCGAACGTCGAGCGAGCCCGCGTACAGCACGAAGTCCCTGGGCAGCGCCAGGGTCCGCACGAAGTCCGCGCCCGTGGCGTCCAGGCGCTCGGCGTCCACGTGGTCCACGCCGTTGTGCACCACCTCCGTGCGCCCGGCCACCTCGGGGAAGCGCGCCAGCAGCTCGTCTCGCGTGTGCGCGCTCACGCAGATCACCCGGTCAGCGATCATCAAGCTCCGCGCCAGCCACAGGCGGAACTGCCACCGGAACGCCGTGGACACCGTCTCCCGCATGGTCAACGGGATGAGATCATGCACGGTGAGGACATATGCCTTGCCGGGTAGGCGCGTGAGCGGGAGGTTGAAGTTGCCGAGCGCATGGAAGAGCCGTGCCTGCGAGCCCCTCAAGTCCCGCGGCAGGCGTGCCAGCGCATAGCCCGTGCGGCCCATTCGCCCGCGAGGGTGCTCGCCCGAGACGCGCGCGCCGAAGCGCTCCAGCGAGACGCCCTCCCCTTCCAGGGCCGAGGCCAGGCATCGGGTGTACAGGCCAATACCCGTGGTTGGCTCGTCCCAGAGGCTCGCGTCGAAAGCGATGGGGCCGATGGACACGGGGCGCCTCATAGCACGGGGTGGGGGACAAGGCCGCGGAAGATGCCACGGTGGACGTGTTACATTCGGTGGTAGGTGGCCAGGAAGCACTCAGGACCATGGGCGTGTGATAGGCAGGGCGCCCCATGGCGGTTCATCAGTTGATTCCCAGCTTCGTCGCGGGTGATGCCACCGGACAGGCCGCGCTGCACCTGCAGCTCCTCCTGCGCAGGATGGGCCACTTCGCCGAGCTCTACGCGGGCGAGGTGGGCTCCGGGCTGGAGTCTCTCGCCCAGCCCGTCTCCGCCCTGCGCCCTGCCCCAGAGGATCTGGTCCTCTATCACCACGGCATCGCCTCGCCGCTCAGCGGCCACCTGATGCACCTGCCCTGCCGCCGCGGGCTCGTCTTCCACAACATCAGCCCCGCCCGCTTCTACGCGGGCACCCCGCTGGCCGAGGCGCTCACCTCCGGCCGGGCCCAGCTCGCCGCAATGGCGCCCTTCGTGGAAGTGGCCATCGGTGTCTCGGACTTCAACTCCGCCGAGCTGCGCACCGCCGGCTACCACAACGTCCACACCGTCCCCCTCTTCATCGAGCCGGAGCGCTTCGCCGAGAGCCAGGCGGATCCGGCCATGCGCAGGCGCCTGGAAGGCCCTGGCCCCACCGTGCTGAGCGTGAGCCGGGTCGCCCCCCACAAGCGCTTCGAGGACCTCCTCGCGCTCCATGCCCAGCTCGTGCGCCTGCGCCCCGAGGCGCGCCTGCTGCTGGTGGGCGGCTACGAACCCGGAAGCCGCTACTTCAAGTCCCTCCGGCGCACCGCGGACGGGCTTCCGGGCGTGCACTTCCTCGGGAGGTTGAACCACGCGGAGCTGGTGGCGGCGTACCGCTCCGCGCAGGTCTTCGTCTCCATGAGCGAGCACGAAGGCTTCGGAGTCCCCCTCATCGAGGCCATGGCCGCCGAGCTGCCCGTGCTCGCCTTCGGCGCCGCCGCTGTCCCGGAGACACTCGGGGGCGCGGGCATCGCCTTCGACGAGAAGCGCTTCGCCTTCCTCGCAGAGCTCGTCATGGAGATGAGCGAGAGCCCGGACCTGCGCCGGCGGCTGCTCAAAGGCCAGGCCCGACGCCTCGCGCACTTCTCCGCGGAGAACAGCCAGCAGGCCCTGGAGAAGGCGCTCGGGGAAGCACCGCCTCCCCGTGCTCGCCCCCATCGGTCTCCTCGAAAGCCGAAGCGCCCGCGCGTGGCCATCGTGGTACAGCGCTATGGCCAGGTGACCGGAGGCGCCGAGCGCCACGCGCAGCAGCTCGCCGAGCACCTCGCGCCCCACTGGGAGCTCACCCTCCTCACCACCTGCGCGAAGAACCACCTCAGCTGGGAGAATGTCTTTCCCCCAGGGCCCGACCGCGTGGACGGGCTGCAGGTGCTGCGCTTCCCCGTGACGCGCACGCGCAACATCCGCCCCTTCAACGCCCTGTCGAACACCGTGTTCAACCGCCCCAACGAGCGCCTGCGCGAGGAGCACTGGGTCGCCGAGCAGGGCCCGCTGAGCCCGGGGCTGCTCGCCCACCTCGAGAAGGCGCGCGACGCCTACGACGGCTTCCTCTTCTTCACCTATCTGTACGCGCCCACCGTGTGGGGCGTGCCCATGGTGGCGGACCGGGCGCTGCTGGTGCCCACCGCGCACGACGAGCCCCCCATCCGCTTCGGCGTCTACTCGGACGTCTTCGAGCGCCCCCGAGCGCTCATGTGCAACACCCCGGAGGAGATCTCCCTCATCCAGCGCCTCTACCCGAACCACGCGCGCGCCCGGGTGGTCGGCGTGGGCGTGGACCGCCCCTCGGCGGCTCCCCAGCGCTTCCGCGAGAAGCACGGCGTCCACCGCCCCTACCTGCTCTACGTGGGCCGGCTGGAGCCCGGAAAGGGCATCCCCGAGCTGCTCTCCCACTACCGGGTGCTGCGGCAGCGCTACGCGGACGCGCCGGACCTCGTCCTCGCGGGCGAGGCCCACATGGAGCTCTCCGGCGAGGGCGTGCGCTACGTGGGCCGCATCGACGAGCAGGACAAGCACGACGCCCTGGCGGGCGCGCTCGCGGTGGTGGTGCCCTCGCGCTTCGAGAGCCTCTCGCTGCTCACGCTGGAGGCCTTCGCCCAGTCCACGCCAGTGCTCGTCAACGGACACTCGGAGGTGCTGGTGGGCCAGGTGGAGCGCAGCGGCGCGGGCCAGGCGTACAAGGACCTGGACTCGTTCATCACCGGACTGAGAGAGGTGGGCAACCAGCGCGGCCCCATGGGCCGCAAGGGCCTGGCCTACGCGAAGAAGTATTCTTGGGCGAAGGTGGTCGCCGCCTACCAGGAAGAGATGGATCGCATCCTCGAGGAGAAGCGCCGATGAAGCTGTTGGGACGGGACATCCCCGCGCGCGAGCTGATCGCCCGCATCGAGGAGCGCCTGCGCTTGCGCGGCCTCCCCACCTCCGAGCCCGCGGACGTCCCCGAGGAGGGTGTCGAGCCCCGGGTCGACCCGCTGTCCTTCAACCTCCAGGCCCTGGAGGAGCACACGGACCCGACCCGGCCGCTGCCGCTGCACACGCACCGGGGCGGGGCGGGACAGCTCGTGGTGGTGGCCAAGTGGGCGTTCCGCAAGACGTGCCAGGTGCTCATCAACGAGACCCTCTCCCGCCAGCGCGTCTTCAACGGGCACGTGCGCGACTCCTACGCCCAGCTCTCCGCCGAGCTCCTCCGCCTGCGGCGCGAGCTGGAGGAGCTGAAGGCCGCCAAGGCCCCCGCCGCCGCCCCTCCCGAGCCTCCCGTCGTGCCGGTCCGCCCGCGCCGGCCCAGGGCGAAGTAGGCTATAGACCCGCTCCGAGGCCTCCATGACCGCGCCGTCGAAGCAGCCGAAGCTGCTCATCTTCGTCATCGCCTACTACGCCGAGTCCACGTTGCGCTGGGTGTTGGAGCGCATCCCCGCCTCGGTCTTCGAGACGTATGACTGCGAGGTGCTCGTCGTGGACGACGCCTCCCAGGATCGCACCTTCGACATCGGGCGCGAGTACCAGGAGAACCATCCGGACATCCGGATGACCGTGCTGCGCAACGAGCACAACCAGGGCTACGGGGGCAACCAGAAGGTGGGCTACGCGTACGCGCTGGCCGAGGGGTTCGACTTCGTCGCCATGGTGCACGGCGACGGGCAGTACGCCCCCGAGGAGCTGCCGCGCCTGATGGAGCCCCTGCGCGAGGGCCGGGCGGACGCCGTCTTCGGCAGCCGGATGATGGACCGCTTCGGCGCGCTCAAGGGGGGCATGCCCCTCTACAAGTACGTGGGGAACAAGATCCTCACCACGGTCCAGAACGCGCTGCTGGGCACGCGCCTGTCCGAGTTCCACAGCGGCTACCGCATCTACTCGGTGGAGGCGCTGCGGCGCGTCTCCTTCCAGCTCAACTCGAACGACTTCCACTTCGACACCGAGATCATCATCCAGCTGCTCAACGCGGGCGCGCGCATCCTGGAGCTGTCCATCCCCACCTACTACGGAGACGAGATCTCCCGGGTGAACGGGATGAAGTACGCCAAGGACGTGATGCTGGCGA
Organism: Myxococcaceae bacterium; assembly: GCA_016926755.1. Taxonomy (GTDB): domain Bacteria; phylum Myxococcota; class Myxococcia; order Myxococcales; family Myxococcaceae; genus Hyalangium. Next base: position 27,696 of record JAFGNZ010000010.1, read on the forward strand.
CGCTGCGCAACGTGCTGCACCGCGCCGGCCTGCTCTACCAGCGCCGCTTCGATCCGATCAGCCACGGCAACCTGCACTACGATCTCAAGCTCGGCTACGCGAGCAGCCACTCCTGGGCGCTGGACGCGGTGCCCGCCGGGGCGAAGGTGCTGGACATCGGCGCCGGTCCCGGGGGGATGGCGCGCGAGCTGGTCAACAAGGGCTGCACGACGGCGGTGGTGGATCAGCACCCGCCCGCCGAGCCCGATCCGCGCATCCAGGTCCACGTCCAGAACCTGGACGAGCCGCTGCGCTTCAGCGTCCAGGACTATGATCACCTGCTCCTGCTGGACGTCATCGAGCACCTCCGGGATCCGGAGCGGTTCCTCGGCGAGCTGCGCCAGCAGTTCGACTACACGCCTCGGAAGCTGGTGCTGACCACGCCCAACGTGGCCTTCGTCGTCCAGCGGCTGATGCTGCTGGCCGGCCAGTTCAATTACGGCAAGGCGGGCATCCTGGACCGGACGCACACCCGCCTCTTCACCTTCCGGAGCCTGCGCCACCTGCTGCGCGACAACGGCTTCCGCATCAAGGAGATCCGCGGCGTGCCCGCGCCCTTCCCCAAGGTGCTGGGCAATGGCGTGCTTGGCAAGGCGGCGCTCGGCGCCAACCTCGCCCTCATCCGGCTGAGCAAGACGCTCTTCTCGTACCAGATCTACGTGGAGGCGGAGACCACCCCCGACGTGAGCTTCGTCTTGAAGGACTCCAAGGAGAAGAGCGCCCTACGCGCCCAGCGCCTGCGCGAGGCCCAGGCCCCTCATGACACGCCCAAGCCCTCCAAGCGAGGCCGGGCGCGGAGACGCAACGCCGGGTGAGCCCTCTGCTCGAGAGGCTCCAGGCCGTCCGCACCTCCCCGGCGGCGCTGCTGAAGGGGCTGGCGGTCCTCGCCGCGCTGGCGATGCTCGCCTACCGCTTCGCGAACTTCGATCTCGTCCCCTTCATCAGCGACGAGCCCCACTTCCTGGTAGGCGCCAACGAGCAGCTGCGCACGGGCCAGTGGCTCTCCGCCTCGCCGATCCGGGGAACCCAGGGCACCACCTACGGGCCCACCGTCCTGTGGTTCTACGGCGTCATCCACCTGCTCTTCGGCGATGCCCCGCAGACGAGCATCCTCGCCATGTGCATCACCGTGACGCTCGCGCACGCGGCGCTCGCGCTGGCGCTGACCCGGCTCTTCCGCGGTGATGCCCTGTTCCTGGCCGCGATGCTGGCGCTCGTGGCGGCCTCTCCCTACCAGTTCTTCTGGTCGCGCCTGGCGTGGGACCAGATGGTCAACGTCTGCGCATCCCTGGCCGTGGTGCTCCTGTGCCTCCCGGGCCCCCTCGGCTGGCTCCGGCGGGTCCTCCTCGGCGTGGTGCTGGGGTTCGCCGTCTCCTCGCACCTCATGGTGCTGCCGCTGGTGGCGCTCACCTTCGCCGTGCTGACGCTCGAGCAGCTCCGCGGCCCACGATCGCTGGCCCTCACGCTCGGCACCGTGCTCGCGGTCGCGCTGCTGATCAACCTGCCCTACCTCGGCTTCCTCCGGGCGAACCCTCCTGCCCCGCCGCCGCCCCCGGGGGCCTTCTCCTGGCCCCTGCTGGGCGAGAACCTGCTCCAGCCGGCTCGCGTGGCCACGCCCTGGGGGCTCGCCTACTTCTTCGATCACGCATGGCCCGACTTCCTGCAGTGGCTGGGCGGCACCGGCCGCTGGCTGCTGGAGCACGCGGACTGGAGCACGGGCGTCCTCATCACCGTGAGTGGGGCGGGGCTGCTCGTCACCCTCCGCGCGAAGGAGCCGGAGCAGCGCCGGGTGGCGTGGCTCGCGCTGGCGGTGTGGCTGGGCTACGCGGTCTTCTACACACACCGAGGCCTCGAACGGCACCCGCACTACCAGTTCCCCACCTGGTGGGTGGTGGCTACGGGCGTGGCGGGCGCGCTGTATGCGCTGCTCGCCAGGAACCTCCGCCTGGGCACCGTGGCGACGCTCGTCGTGCTGCTGGGAGCGGGGCTGCAGTTCCTCGTGAACGTGGCCTGGATGGGCTACGCCCGCGAGCGCGGGGGCACCCAGGGCATCCACTACTCCAGCCCGCTCGCGGCGCAGCAGGCGGTCATCCGCCGGCTGTGCGAGGAGGCGAAGGGCACGGTCTTCCTGGAGAACCACACCTGGATCTTTCCGCCCCCCCTCGGCTACGTGGCGCGCACCACGCCCGCGTGCCAGGGGCTGAACATCCACCTCTGCGGCTCCAGGGGCTGCCCTCCCGGAGCGCCGATCCGGCGGCTGCGCTACGCCGCGCCCGTCGGTGGCGCCCTCGTCCTCGAGTAGCGTCGTCAGGCCCACCCACGCGCGGGGGGCGACTCCGCGGGCACACGCGCCGCCAGCGCGACACAGAGCGCGCCCACCACGAAGTAGTAGTAGTTGGTGAAGGCCTGCTTGTTGAGGGCGAAGAACACGCAGTAGACGAACGCGAGCGCGGCGGCGAAGCCCGCGGGCGTCCGTGGTGCCCTCCAGAGGGCCAGCGCGGTGGCCAGGGCCACTCCGGCGAAGGCGATCCACACCGGTGGCTGCGCGTGCCCCTTCGACACCCACCAGGACAGGTAGCTCAGCGCATCCATGCGGAAGGGCTGATGGAGCTGCAGCGTCACCACGCTCCGGATGAACGCCGGGACGTTGACGACGATGAGCGGCAGGCTCACCCCCAGCGCGGTGGCGCCCGCTCGCCAGAGCAGCCCCCAGAGCTGCCGCCCCCGTAAGGAGGTGAGCAGCGGGATCAGCGGAAGGATGAAGACCGTGTACTGCTTCACCGCCACCAGCAGGCCGAGCGCATAGGGCAGCGCGCGGGGGAACCGACACGCGCAGAACACGGTGGCCGCCAGGAGCAGGAGGAGGAACGGCTCGGTCCAGGCCTGCTCGAGGACGAAGAGCCCGCGCGGCGTCAGCAGCAACAGCGCCGCGGCGCCCGCGCCCAGTCGCCCCCCGCGCGCGTAGGCCATGAGGCCCGCCGCCAGCGTGATCGCCACGAGCTGGGCATAGCGCGGATCCCCTCCCAGCACCTTGCCCAGCACGGAGAAGTAGAGGCTCAGCGGCGGGTACGGGAAGCCGAACATCAGGCGCCCGTCCTTCACCAGGCCCTCCCCGTAGAACAGGCCGTGCCCGTAGATGTTGGGGAAGGTCATCGCGTACGGGTTGCCGCCCCGCAGGAGCACGTCCGCCCCTTGCGTCTCGAAGACGAAGACGTCGATGTAGGGCGCAGGCGAGGTGCGCAGCACCCAGGCGCCCAGCGCGAAGTGCGCCGCCAGCAGCACGGGGAGGAGCCAGCGCCTCAGCCGCTCGGAGCCTGCCAGGAGGGCCCCCACCACCAGCGCCTCCACGGCCAGCCCCCAGTAGAGCGGCGCATAGGGCCAGGGCCCATGTGCCTGCAGGTACATGGCCGGGTGCTCCAGGCTGAAGGCTCGCAGCTGCAGCAGCAAGGCTCCCCCCAGCAACACCGCCAGGAGGGCCTCCACTCGGGGCGTCCACTGCCCCCAACACGAGGCGGCCACACCGCCCCCCGTCAGCACGAGAGCCAGGGTGAGGCCCTGGATGGCGTCCTGCCGCAGCGTGCCGTTGGTGAGCTGCAGCGTCAGCCCCAGCACCGCCGCCGCGACCAGACAGCAGGCCGCCAGGAGCCAGCCCTCGCCAGGCAGGGGAGCAACGGCCCCTGCAGCGGAGCGAGCGGCGGCGGGGGCGTTCTCGATGGACACATTCACTCCTGGCGATTCGCGAGGCAGGGCGCGCCTTTCTAGCACCCTCGCCCGAGCCGCTGGCCTCCCAGCACCGAAAGCCAGCGGAATCGCTCCCATCGCCCGCCGCGATGCAGGCAGTCAAGCCTGCTTGCTTTCCAGGCGATGGCCCGCGAAATAGGTACTCTTCCGGGGCCGTTTCCACAGGTTGCCCCTTATACCCTCCGTGATATGCGCGCCTTGACTGCTCTCCCGACCGACTCCAGCCCCACGCTGACCCTGGGCCTCCCCGGGTTCACCTTCGAGGACCTCTACCGTCCCCGCGGGCTGCGCCGGCTCGCCGAGCGCTTCGACACCTGGCTCACCGAGCAGGAGCCCGAGCTCTTCCAGGCCTTTGACTCCTACCGGAAGTCCGGGGGCACCAGCCTCTCGGGGCCCGCCGAGTCGGAGCTGCTCATCCGCGTCTCCCGCCACGTGGCGCGCTTCATCGCCCGCCTCTTCAACATCGAGACCGAGCAGGAGGCCCTGGCGCGCAGGTTGACGGGCGAGCTGCCCCTGTTCGACTTCAAGCGCGACTTCATCACCCGCCGCGTCTTCAAGAAGGGCGCTCCGGATCGTCCGACGCTCGCCGAGTTCCCCTCGCTCGACGCCCGGATGCGCCTGCTGCTGCAGCTCGGCTTCCCGGAGGCCACGAAGGACGGGGACCTGGAGCGCGGGCTGGCCGAGGCCATCCTCACGCTGATGGACCTGGAGCGCCTCTTCTCCGGCGCCCTGCCCGCGGAGCAGCAGCCCCGCGCGGCGGCCCTGCGCGAGCACTGGGCGGCCCTGCGCAGCGCCCTCGTGGCCACCCCAGAAGGCCGCGACGCCTTCGGCTCCAGCCTCGTCACGAAGGGGGATGACGCCGCGGAGCTGCAGGCCGTCCGCGCCCTCCTCTCGCTGGCGGATCGCTGGACGTTCGCTCGCGCGCTGCACCCGCAGTTCAAGGAGCTGTTCCACACCTGGCCCACGCTCCGGCTGCCCAAGCCGCTCGTCTTCGACCAGCTCGTCCAGCTCCACCGTCCGGACCCGAACGTGCCGGAGATCGCCGAGGGCCCCGAGCACCACCTGCGCCACCGTGACGGCTTCAAGCTCACCGATCGCCGCGGCACCCCGCGCGACGTGATGAACGAGGTGGACTACTGCGTCATCTGCCACGAGCGCGAGAAGGACTCCTGCTCCACGGGCTTCAAGGCGAAGGATCCCGCCGCCGAGGGCCACAGCTTCAAGAAGAACCCGCTGGGCATCCCCCTCACCGGCTGCCCGCTGGATGAGCGCATCTCCGAGGCCCACGCCCTCAAGCGCGAGGGCAACTCGGTGGCCGCGCTCGCCATGGTCGTGCTGGACAACCCCACGTGCCCGGGCACCGGCCACCGCATCTGCAATGACTGCATGAAGGCCTGCATCTTCCAGAAGCAGGAGCCGGTGAACATCCCCCTGGCGGAGACGGCCACCCTCACGGACGTGCTGGAGCTGCCCTGGGGCTTCGAGATCTACGGCCTGCTCGCCCGGTGGAACCCGCTCAACGTCCGCCGCCCGTTCGCCCTGCCGTACCGAGGCCGCAACGTGCTGGTGGTGGGCCTGGGGCCCGCGGGCTACACGCTGGCGCACTACCTGCTCAACGAGGGCTTCGGCGTCACCGGCGTGGACGGCCTGAAGATCGAGTCCTTCGATGACGAGCTGCTGGGCCGCAACGGCAAGGCGCTCAAGCCCATCCGCGACTGGAAGGCCCTCACCCGCGAGCTGGACGAGCGCGTGCTGGAGGGCTTCGGCGGCGTGTCCGAGTACGGCATCACCGTCCGCTGGGACAAGAACTTCCTCACCCTCATCCACCTGACGCTGGCGCGCCGGGAGAACCTGCGCATCTTCGGCGGCGTGCGCTTCGGTGGCACCCTCACCATCGAGGACGCCTGGGCGCTGGGGTTCGATCACCTCGCCATCGCCGCGGGCGCCGGCCGCCCGACGATCATCGGGATGAAGAACAACCTCATCCGCGGCATCCGCAAGGCGAGCGACTTCCTGATGGCGCTCCAGCTCACCGGGGCCTTCAAGCGGGACTCGCTGGCCAACCTCCAGGTGCAGCTGCCCGCCATCGTCATCGGCGGCGGCCTCACCGGCATCGACACGGCCACCGAGCTGATGGCCTACTACCCGGTGCAGGTGGAGCGGGCGCTCGAGCGCCACGAGCGGCTCGCCGCGGACATCGGCGAGGAGGCCGTCCTGGCGAAGCTGGACGCCGAGGAGCGCGCCACCTACCAGACCTTCCTGGAGCACGGCCGCGCGGTGCGCGCCGAGCGCGAGCAGGCCCGGGCCGAGGGGCGCAACCCGGACTTCATCCGCCTGGTGCGCAGCTGGGGCGGCGTGAGCCTCGTCTACCGCCGCAACCTCACCGAGTCCCCCGCCTACCGCCTCAACCACGAGGAGGTGGTGAAGGCGCTGGAAGAGGGCATCCGCTTCATCGAGCGGATGAGCCCGGTGGAGGCCCTGCCGGACGCCATCGGCTCGGTGCGCGCCATCCGCTTCGAGCGGATGGTGACGAAGGACGGCAAGCTCAAGGGCAGCGGCGAGTTCTTCGAGCTGCCCGCGCGCACCGTGTGCGTGGCGGCGGGCACCTCGCCCAACGTCACCTACGAGAAGGAGTACCCGGGCACCTTCCAGCTCGACGAGAACGGCGAGTACTTCCAGGGCTTCGAGCTGGTGGAGGCCGGCGAGAGCTTCGAGCTGAAGCCCGTGGCGCCCAGTGAGGATCTCGCGGCCCGGGTGGGCTTCTTCACCTCGTACCGGAAGGACGGGCGCTTCATCTCCTTCTACGGAGACAACCACCCCACCTACGCCGGCAACGTGGTGAAGGCCATGGCCAGCGCCAAGGACGGGTACTCGGAGGTGTCCCACCTCTTCGCCCGCGAGCTGGCGGCGACGGACTTCTCGGACGAGCTGTCCCAGCGCAAGCGCGAGGAGAAGCTGGCCGCCCACTTCGCGAAGCTGGACGAAGCGCTCAACGCCACCGTGGTGGCCGTCAACCGGCTCACCCCCACCATCGTCGAGGTGGTGGTGAAGGCGCCGTTCGCGGCCAGCCACTTCGCGCCGGGCCAGTTCTACCGGCTGCAGAACTTCGAGCGCCTGGCGCCCGAGGTGGACGGCACGCGGCTGACGATGGAGGGCCTGGCCCTCACCGGCGCGTGGGTGGACAAGGAGAAGGGGCTGATGGGGACCATCGTGCTGGAGATGGGCTCCTCCTCCCGCCTGTGCGCCGCCCTGCGGCCGGGCGAGCCCGTGGTGCTCATGGGCCCCACCGGCACGCCCACGGAGATCGGCCGCAACGAGACGGTGGTGCTCGTGGGCGGAGGCCTGGGCAACGCGGTGCTCTTCTCCATCGCGCGCTCGCTCAAGGCCGCCGGCTGCCGCGTCATCTACTTCGCCGGCTACCGGCAGAAGGCGGACTCCTTCAAGCAGGACGAGATCGAGGCCGGGACGGATCAGATCATCTGGTCCGTGGACGGCGGCGAGCTCATCCAGGCCCGGCGCCCGCAGGACGCCTCCTTCCGAGGCAACGTCGTGCAGGCCATGCTCGCGTACACGCAGGGCTCGCTCGGCCCCAAGCCCCTCATCGCCTTGAGCGAGGTGGATCGCATCATCGCCATCGGCTCGGACCGGATGATGCGCGCGGTGCAGGAGGCCCGCCACGGCGTGCTGCAGCCACACCTCAAGCCCGGCCACGAGGCCATCGGCTCCATCAACTCGCCGATGCAGTGCATGATGAAGGAGATCTGCGCCCAGTGCCTCCAGAAGCACGTGGATCCGCGCACGGGCAAGGAGACGTGGGTCTTCTCGTGCTTCAACCAGGACCAGGCACTGGATCGGGTGGACTTCGTCAACCTGAACCAGCGCCTGCGCGGCAACACCGTGCTGGAGAAGATCTCGGACGTCTACCTGGCGCGGCTGCTCCAGCAGGCGCCGCAGCTCAAGCGCGTGTGAGCCTTCAGCGCCGGCCGAAGGTGCTGAGCATGTCCTGGTAGTTCTTCGCCAGCTCCGCCTCGCGGGTGAGGACCATGTCCACGTTGGCGTCCCCGTACGTGGCGCGCACCTCGGTGAGCTTCTGGAGCTCCTCCACGCGCTCGCGCATGGCGGCCACCTGGGGCGCCAGCTCCTCCCGCTGCGCCGGCGTCAGCTTCGCCTGCATCTCCTCCAGCTTCTTCAGCTCCTCATCCAGCTGGAGCGCCTGGCTGATCTGCCGCTGCCCGATGACGGCCGTCACCACCTCGGCGATGCCGTTGACGTCCTCCTCGCTCAGCCGCGCCTGCTTGCGCGCCGCCTCCTCCGCCTTCGCCTTGCCCTCGATGAGCCTCATCGTGGCGTTGGCCTCCGCCATCGGATCCCCCGAGCCGGCATCCAGCTTCACCCGGGCCAGATCCTTCAGGAGCGTCTCGTAGGCCTCCAGCAGCTTGCGCTGGTAGCCCACGTAGGCCTCCAGCTTCTCCTCCGTGAGCGTGTACGCGCCCGGCGAGGGCGCCTCTCCAGGCTCCGGCGCTGCCGCCGCCTGCTCACCCTTCGGCGGGGCAGTCAAGGGCTGGGCCGCCTCCGCAGGCGTGGCAGCGGGCTCAGCCTTCTCCCTCTTGCACGCTGAGAATCCCAGCACCACGCAGAGCACCCACAGCGACTGACGCATGCACACTCCTCAGGGGAACGAAACCGCGGCGTGGAGTATATTCTCGGGCTCCGCGGGACAGGGTTCCGTGCCTCCTCGACAACCTACCGGGGGGGATCTGCACCACTGAACAATCCCCGCATTACCTTTGACCAACCCGGCCACGGTCGTGTACGAACCGCGGTTCGTTGTCGTGAGCAGTGGAGGGACTTTGAGGCTTTTCCTGGTAAGGCACGGCGATGCGGACGCGGAGATCCCCGAGGGACTCGGCGACGAGGCCCGCGCGCTGACCGCCAAGGCCCGCGCCAACACTGCACAGCACTTCGCGGCGCTGTCGGAGCGCATGGGCCCCATCTCGCTGATCCTGACGAGCCCCCTGGTGCGCACCGTGCAGACGGCGCAGCTGCTCTCCTCCGTCGTCAAGCACGAGGGGCTGCTGCGCGCCCACCGCTGCCTCCTGCCGGACATGCCCGTGGGCGCCGTGGAGCCCGTCCTCAACGAGCACGCGGACCAGAACCTGGTGCTCGTGGGGCACCAGCCCTCCATGGGGGCGCTCGCCGCTCACCTGCTGGGCATGCAGTCCTTCCCCAAGCCGGTGAGCCCCGGCACGGTGATCGGCCTGGAGCGCACGGACGGAGAGTCGCCGTCGGTGAAGTTCCTGTTCTACGCCGCCCCCGGACAGCCGGTGCTCGACGTCATCCAGTGAGCCCGCGCGCTCCTGCAACGGCTGGAGCCCGCCGATGATGGACGAAGCCCGCTACAACCAGCTCGTCTCCGCCGCCTTCAAGCGGATGCTCGCCGCCGCGGACACCCTGGATCCGGACGTCCTCGAGGCGGAGAGCACGGGGGACATGCTCACGCTCACCACCCCCTCCCGCGAGAAGTGCGTCGTCAACACCCAGCGCGCCGTGCGGCAGATCTGGGTGGCCGGCAAGGGGCAGGGCATCCACTTCTCCTACGACGACGCCACCGGCACCTGGAAGGACGACAAGGGCAAGGGGCTGGAGCTCTTCTCCTTCGTCGCGGACGTGGTGCGGGCGATGAGCGGCGCGGACTTCCCCTCCCCCGCCTGAGCCTCACTCCTCCGCGGGCGGCTCCTCTGGAGCTTCGCGCTCGGTGAGCTCCACCCGGTCTCCCCCAGCGGCCTGGGCCTTGCGCAGCGCCTCGCTCGCGTCCTTCATCAGGTTGCCGAAGCTCACTTGTGTCTGGCCGCGAACAGGCGAGGGCTCGAAGACGGACAGCCCCATGGACACCGTCATGTTCGGCAGGGGGGCCAGCGTCCTCACCCGCTGCCGCAGCCGATCGGCCACCACCAGCGCCCCCACCTTCGGCGTGTGCGGCAGGAAGGCGACGAACTTCCCCTCGGTGGTGGGGACGATGACGTCGATGTCGCGCACCCCACCGGAGAGCAGCCCCAGCATCTCCGCGAGCAGCGTGGTGCGCTGGGCCTGCCCCAGGTGCGCGGTGCGCTCGGCCAGCTGATCCAGCTCCAGCAGCAGCAGCGCGATGGGGTAGCGGTAGCGCCGGCTGCGCTTCACCTCCATCAGCAGCAGCCGCTTGAGGAAGGTGAAGTCCGGGGAGCCCGGCCCCTCCAGCCCGAGCCTGCGGGCCACCACATCATCGGACTCCGCTGGCTCTGGAGCAGGCGCCTGGACGGACCGGGCCGCGGCCCGCGCCGCGAAGAGCTGGAGCAGCAGCCCCACGCTCGTCACCACGGTGGTGCGCTTGAGGGGCCCCACCAGACAGGCGTCAGCGCCCGCCTGGGCGGCGCGCTCCTCGGGGTTCTCCTCCTCCGGCATGTAGAGCAGGAGCACCGGCAGCGTCGGCACCTCCTGCTTCACCTCCCGGCACAGCGCCTCCCCATCCATCAGCTCGGACACCGAGGCCACCAGCACCTCGGGCGGGCTGGTGCGGATCTCCCGGAGCGCCTCGCCCGCCGTGCCGACGACGATGACCGCATAGCCCGCGCTCTCCAGGAACCTGCGCAGGGCCGTGGCGACGGGGATGGCGGGCTCGGCGATGAGGGCGGAGCGCATAGGGCTCCATTTAACCCCCAAATCAGACCGACATGACCTCCTTTTCCTTGGCGGCCACGATCTTGTCCACCTCGGCCACGCCGCCGTCGGTCTCCTTCTGCACCTTCTCCTGGAGCCGCTTGTTGTCGTCCTCGGTGATCTTCTTGTCCTTGAGCTGCACCTTGAGCGCCTCGTTGGCGTCACGGCGGATGTTGCGGATGGCGACCTTGTGCTCCTCGCCCTTGGACTTCACCTGCTTGGCGATCTCCTTGCGGCGCTCCTCGGTGAGCGGCGGGAACGGCAGCCGGATCATCTCGCCGTCGTTCATCGGGTTGAGCCCCAGGTTGGCCTCGCGGATGGCCTTGTCGATCTCCTTGAGGACGCTCTTGTCCCACGGCTTGATGGTGATCAGCCGCGGCTCCGGGGCCTGCACGCTGGCCACGCCGTTGAGCGGGGTGGGCGTGCCGTAGAAGTCCACCCGGATGCCATCCAGGAGGCTCGTGTTGGCGCGCCCGGTGCGCACCTTGGTCAGATCCTTGCGCAGATCATCGAGCGTCTTGTCGATACGGCTCTTCAACTGCGTGACGACGTCGTCATTCGCCATTGTGTGCTCCCAGGAAGGAAGTTCAGGCCCACACTGTCTCGGCCGCACCCACCACTGTACCGATCTCGCCGTTGCCAAGCACGGCCCGAGAGATGTTGCCGCGCACCGTCAAGTCAAACACCACGATGGGCAGCTTGTTGTCCATGCACAGCGAGATGGCCGTGGAGTCCATCACGTGCAGGTTCTGCTTGAGCACGTCCATGTACGTGAGCGTCTGGTAGCGGCGCGCCGTGGGATCCTTCTTCGGGTCCGCGTTGTAGACGCCGTCCACCTTGGTCGCCTTGAGGATGACCTGGGCGTTGATCTCCATGGCGCGCAGGGAGGCCGCGGTGTCCGTGGTGAAGTACGGGTTGCCCGTGCCCGCGGCGAAGATGACGACGCGCCCCTTCTCCAGGTGGCGCACCGCGCGCCGGCGGATGTACGGCTCGGCGATCTGCTCCATCTTGATGGCCGACAGCACCCGGGTGTGGACCCCCTGCTTCTCCAGCGCGTCCTGCATGGCCATGGAGTTGATGCAGGTGGCGAGCATGCCCATGTAGTCGGCGCTGGCGCGATCCATGCCCTCCGTGGAGCCGGCCACGCCGCGGAAGATGTTGCCACCGCCGATGACGACGGCCAGCTCGACTCCCGCCTCCACCACCTCCTTCATCTCGCTGGCGATGCGGGTGAGCGTGGGCGGATGGATGCCGTACTTCCCATCGCCCATCAGGGCCTCGCCAGAGAGCTTGAGGAGGATGCGCTTGTAACGAAGGGGGCGGGTCGGGTCGGGCATGCGGTTCCGCTCATATCCCCCACCCCGGCCTCGATCAACGTTCGAGTCAACGCGTCAGGTCGGGACCGTCCGCCATGAACCCCCCGCCCACCCGCCGGGCAGGCCCCGGAAAACGCGAAGGGCCGCGACCCCGAGCGTCCTCACGGACTCGGAGCGCGGCCCCCTGTCAGCCCCCGAGGGCCGACGGCGCGGGCTCAGGCCTTGGCGGTGCCCAGCGTCTTGGCGACCTCGGCGGCCAGGTCATCCTTCTTCTTCTCGATGCCCTCGCCCACCACGAAGCGCGCGAAGCGGCGCACGGAGACCTTCTCGCCGATCTTCGCGGCCCGCTCGGTGACCATCTCGTGGATGCGCTTCTTGTCGTCCTTCACCCAGAACTGGTCCACCAGGCAGACCGTCTCGTAGAACTTCTCCATCTTGCCCACGAGGATCTTGTCCCACATGGCCTCGGGCTTGCCGGCCTCCTTGAGCTGGTGGCGCTGGATCTCCTTCTCCTTCTCCAGCACCTCGGCGGGGATCTCCTCGCGGCGCACGTACTGCGGGCTGACCGCCGCGATGTGCATGGCCAGATCCTTGCCCAGCGCCTGGAAGTCCTCGTTGCGAGCCACGAAGTCCGTCTCGCAGTTGAGCTCCACCATCACGCCGATGCGGCCGCCGTGGACGTAGGTGGCGATGATGCCCTCGGCCGCGACGCGGCCCTCCTTGCTGCCGGCCTTGGCGATGCCCTTCTTGCGCAGCCACTCCTCGGCCTTGACGAAGTCGCCGCCGCTCTCGGAGAGCGCCTTCTTGCAGTCCATCATGCCCGCGCCGGTCTTCTCGCGGAGCTCCTTCACCATCGTGGCGCTCACTTCGGCCATGTTCGTCTCCAGGCCCCACGTGCCCGGCGCCATGCGCCGGCTGGGGGATTGAGGTTCAGTACTTCAGTGGGGGAAATGGAAAGGCCGGGCGATGAGAGCCCCCACCACCCGGCCGGACTTCAGTGCTGGCGCGACGGCGCGGGCCTACTCGGCCGGCGCCTCCTCGCCTCCACCCTCGGCGGCGGCCTCGGGGGCGGCCTCGGCGGCGACCGGCGTGCCCTTCATCTCCACGAGGGGCCCCCGGCGCTCGCCACCACCCCGGCGATCACCGCGGTCGCCACGGTCGCCGCGGCGCGGGCCCCGGCGGTCGTCACGCTCCCGGCGCTCGTCACGGCCCTCACGCTCCTCCTGCTCGTCGCGCTCGGCGGCGCCCGAGGCGCGGTAGCGCGCGGCACCCTCGAGGCACGCGTCGGCGATCTTGGAGGTGAACAGCTTGATGGAGCGGATGGCGTCATCATTGCCCGGGATGACGAAGTCGATGCCGTCCGGGTCGCAGTTGGTGTCCACCACGCCGATGACGGGGATGCCCAGGCGGGTGGCCTCGTGAATGGCGATGTGCTCCTTCTTCGGGTCGATGACGAACACGCAGCGCGGCAGCTTCGTCATCTCCTTCACGCCGCCCAGGTTCTTCTCCAGCTTCTCGCGCTCGCGCTCCAGCGAGGCGACTTCCTTCTTCGGCAGGCGCTCGAAGGTGCCGTCCTCGGCCATCTTCTCCAGCGTCTTCAGCCGGTCAATGCCCTGCTTGATGGTCTTGAAGTTGGTCAGCGTGCCACCGAGCCAGCGGCTGGTGACGAAGAACTGACCGGCGCGGGCAGCCTCCTCGCGGATGACGTCCTGGGCCTGCTTCTTGGTGCCCACGAAGAGCACGTGGCCGCCGCGCGAGGTGATGTCCGCCACGAAGCGGAAGGCCGCGCGGGCCATCACCACCGTCTTCTGCAGGTCGATGATGTAGATGCCGTTCCGGGCGCCGAAGATGTACGGCTTCATCTTCGGGTTCCAGCGCTTGGTCTGGTGGCCGAAGTGAACGCCAGCCTCCAGCAGCTGCTTCATCGTGATGCCGCTCGCGGCGGCCATTGCCTGCGCCTGAGTCTCCTGCTGCTCTGACATGTTTGCTTCTCCGGTTGTTCCGCCACGCCCGATGGAAACTCCGGCCATATGCCCCGCGACAGCGGAGCACCGGGTGCCGGCACGGGCGTGTGAGTAGTGGTTGCTGCGTCCTGCCTCCCCCGGCCGAGGCCAGGGGCGGGCGTACCTAACAAAACCCCTCGGGAGAGCGCAAGCTTTCGCTACCGCTGGATGCCCACATCCCCACACCTCTGGGCGCTAGGAAGGCAGGCAGGCGGCGGTTCAGGGCCTGAAGAGCAGCCGGCGCGGCCCTCGCTCCCTGGGGAGGAGAGACCGCGCCGGTCGCTGAACCCGAGAGGGGGCTCGCTTAGATGCTCGCCTCGGCGGCGCCGTGGCACTTCTTGTACTTGCGACCGCTGCCGCAAGGGCACGGATCGTTGCGACCCACGCGCGGCCCCTCGGCCTTGACGGGGGCCTTGGGCGCAGCGGACGCCTGCTCGATCTTGCCATCGTCGCCCGCGCGGCCCTCCAGCACCTGCTTCTGCCGCTGGGCCATCTGCCGCTGGATGCGGGCCGTCTCCTCGGCCGTGTTGCGCGCCTGCACCCGCATCATCTGGCTGACGAACTGCGTCTTGATGGCCCCCAGCATCTGGATGAAGCCGGTGTAGCCTTCCTTCTTGTACTCCTGCTTCGGATCCTTCTGCCCGTAGCCGCGCAGGCCGATGCCCTGGCGCAGGTGGTCCATCGCCAGCAGGTGGTCCTTCCAGAGCTGGTCGATCGTCGCCAGGTACCGGTACTGGAGGAAGCGCAGGAACTCCTCGCCGAACTCCTGCTCGCGCTGGAGGATGGTCTTCTCCGCCACCTTGTAGATGTCCTCCTCGACCGTCTGGCGGTCGCCCGCGGCCTCGAAGCTCATCTCCAGGTTGAAGACGTCCTTCACGTTGCGCTGGAGCGCCTCGAGATCCCAGGTGGCCGGGTTCTTCGTCGGCAGGTACGTGTCCGTCAGCGAGACGATCACGTCCTCCAGGGCGTCGAGCACCATCTCCTTGAAGTCCGGCCAGGAGAGCATCCGCTCGGTGCGGAGCTTCGCCCGCGTCTTCTTGTCCTCTTCGTACTCCACCAGCGGCAAGCCGGCGCCCGCGGCCAGCACCTGGCGGCGCAGCTTGTAGATGGTGCGCCGCTGCTGGTTCATCACGTCGTCGTACTCGAGGAGGTTCTTGCGGATGTCGAAGTTGTGGCCCTCGACGCGCTTCTGGGCTCCCTCGATGGCGCGGCTGAGCCACTTGTGCTCGATGACCTCGCCCTCCTCCATGCCCAGCCGCTCCATCAGGCCCTGGATGCGCTCGGACCCGAAGATGCGCATCAGGTCGTCCTCGAGCGACAGGAAGAAGCGGCTGCCGCCCGGATCACCCTGGCGGCCGGCGCGGCCACGCAGCTGGTTGTCGATGCGCCGCGACTCGTGGCGCTCGGTCCCCAGGATGAAGAGGCCGCCCGCCTCCATCACCTCGGCGCGCTCCCGCTTCGTCTCTTCGGAGAACTTCGCCAGGGTCTCGTCGTGCTTCTTCTTCCAGTCAGCCAGCTGCTGTTCGTAGGTGGCCTTGGCCGCCGCGGCCTGCTCTGGCGTCTGGTCCGCCACCGGCTCGGGAGGCAGGGGCTCCGGGCCCACCGCCGCCTTCGTCATCACCTCCGCGTTGCCGCCCAGGAGAATGTCCGTGCCGCGACCGGCCATGTTGGTGGAGATGGTGACGGCGCCCTTGCGGCCGGCCTGCGCGACGATGTCCGCCTCGCGCTGGTGCTGCTTGGCGTTGAGCACGTTGTGCGGCACCCCGCGCTTCTTGAGGAAGCTGGCCACCACCTCGCTCTTGGCGATGGACACCGTGCCCACCAGCACCGGCTGCCCCTTCTTGTTCAGCTCCTCGATCTCCTTGGCCACCGCCTCGAACTTCTCGCGCTCCGTCTTGTAGACCAGATCCTCCTGATCCTTGCGGACCATGGGGCGGTTGGTGGGGATGACGCGCACGTCGAGGTTGTAGATCTTCGCGAACTCCTCGGCCTCGGTGTCCGCGGTGCCCGTCATGCCCGACAGCTTCGAGTACATGCGGAAGTAGTTCTGGAACGAGATCGTCGCCAGCGTCTGGTTCTCGTTCTCGATCTTCACGCCCTCCTTGGCCTCGACGGCCTGGTGCAGGCCGTCCGACCAGCGGCGGCCGGGCATGAGGCGACCGGTGAACTCGTCGACGATCATCACCTCGCCTTCCTTCACCACGTAGTCCTTGTCGCGCTTGTACAGCGTGTGCGCGCGCAGGCCCTGCTCCACGTGGTGCAGCGTCTCGATCTCGCTGGGATCGTACAGGTTGGCCACGCTCAGCCGCTTCTGCAGCTTCTCGATGCCCTCGTCCGTCAGGGACACCGAGCGCGCCTTCTCGTCCAGCGTGTAGTCCTGATCCGGGACCAGGCCGGGGATCACCTGATCCACCCGGTAGTACTTGTCGGTGCTGTCCTCGGTGGGACCAGAGATGATGAGCGGCGTGCGGGCCTCGTCGATGAGGATCGAGTCCACCTCGTCCACGATGGCGTAGTTGAGCTCGCGCTGGACGTAGTCCTGCAGGCGGAACTTCATGTTGTCGCGCAGGTAGTCGAAGCCGAACTCGTTGTTCTGCCCGTACGTGATGTCCGCGCGGTAGGACTCCTGGCGCTGCTTGTCCGACAGCTCGTGGAGGATGCAGCCGGTGGTCAGCCCCATGAAGCGGTAGATGCGGCCCATCCACTCGGCGTCGCGGCGGGCCAGGTAGTCGTTCACCGTCACCACGTGCACGCCGCGCCCGGACAGCGCGTTGAGGTAGCTGGGCAGCGTGGCCGTCAGCGTCTTGCCCTCGCCCGTGCGCATCTCGGCGATGCAGCCCTCGTGCAGGAACATGCCGCCGATCAGCTGCACGTCATAATGGCGCTGGCCGATCACCCGGCGCGAGGCCTCGCGCGTGAGGGCAAAGGCCTCGAACAGCAGCTCGTCCAGCGGCTTGCCGTTCTGCACCTCCTGCTTCATCCGGGCCGTCTCACGGGCGAAGTCCGCGTCCTCGAGCGCTTTCATCCTGCTCTCGAGCTCGTTGATGCGCGCAACCTTCGCCCGGGCCTTCTTGAGCTCGCGCTCGTTCTTCGTCCCGATGAGCTTCTTTAAAGTCCATTCGATCATTCGTTGGCTCTCTCGCGCCCGGAGAATCCCCGAAGGGGGGCAGCGAGTGAAGGGAAATCCCAGGAGATGTAAGAGGGAACCTCGGAAAAACCACGCGCGCTCCCGAGGCATTCCTCTTGCCTGTCTGCCCTGCGCGCGGGCAGGACAGAGTAAAGCGGAACCGAGCCCACGCAATGCCCCGACGCCGAAATCCCCAGAACCGTCGCCCCTCTCGCCCTTCGGGGCAGCGCCCGCCTCGCGCCCCCGGCCGGCCTGCCGAGCGGCCTGTTCCCTCCTCTGCCGGCCCGCGCATCCCACCCCGTGTACGCGCGCCCGCCATGCCCCCACAGACCCTGCCGGCCCGTCCCGGGAAGTGGCTCTGGACGTGCCGTGCGGGCTTCGAGCCCCACCTCTACGAAGAGCTGGCCTGGGCCGGAGCGGACCCGCGCCTGCTGGGCGAGGCCCTGGTGGAGAGCGAAGGCCGGCAGGGGCTCGCTCCGGCGTTTGCCCGCCAGGGCTTCCGGGTGTTGGCCAGCCTTCGGCAGGGAGCCCTGGAGCCGCTCGCCACCGCCGTGGGAGAGGCGGTGGCGGCCCTACCTCCTGCCGCGCCCCTGGTGCTCCAGGCCTTCACGCCGGATACCCCTCAGGGCAACGCGCTCACCGCCGAGGCGGAAGCCCTCCGTGAGGCGGTGCGCGCGCGCCTGCCCGCCAGCCGCCTGCTCGCGGAGGAGGAGCGCGCCCGAGAGGCCGGAGCCCTGCTGGTGTCGCTGTGCATGGCGCCAGGCATCACCGTGGTGGGCGCGGTGCCTGCCCGCGAGGCCCTGTCGCTCGCGGCCGGCGGCCGACGGCGCATGCGGCGCGCGGGGGAGTCCCCCTCCCGAGCGGCCATGAAGCTCGAGGAGGCGCTCGATGCCCTGCCCTTCGAGCCGGGCCGCGGCGAGGTGTGCGTGGACCTCGGGGCCGCCCCGGGAGGGTGGACCCAGCGGCTGGTGGCGCGCGGCGCGAAGGTGATCGCCGTGGACCCGGCGCGGCTCATGCCGGAGCTGGCCTCCCACCCGCGGGTGCAGCACGTGCGGGAGAGCGCCTTCGCCTTCGCGCCGGACGAGCCGGTGGACTGGCTCTTCTGCGACATGGCCTGGCGCCCGCTGGAGGTGGCCCAGCTCCTGGCCAAGTGGGGGCGGCGCGGCTGGGCCTCTCACCTGGTAGCCAACATCAAGCTGCCCATGAAGGACAAGAACCCCATCCTCCTGCGCGTGCGCCACACCCTCACCGAGGACGGCGGCTGGAAGGGCCTGACCGTGCGCCAGCTCTACCATGATCGCGACGAGGTCACCGTGATGGCGCACCGCCGCTGAGACACGGCCCCTGCGTTCGCGCGGCCGCCGCGCTACAAGAGCGGGGATGCCCTACTCCCTCGACGACACCACCGCCACCGCCCTCATCGCCCTCCACCCCTGGGCCCTCGCCCGGAGCTCCCAACCCGTGCAGCTCGCCGTGGAGACGCTGCTCGAGGCCGAGCGCGCGCGGCGCGGCCAGCCGGACAAGCTGGGCGCGCTCCAGGCGCTCGCGCTCACCCAGGGCAGCCTGCTCAAGGAGGAGTTCGATCTGTCCACCCATGCCCACCACGACGGCTGGCGGGTGGGCGCCGTCATCACGGACGTGCAGGGCATGATCAACGTCAACGCGCGCTTCGGCTTCGGCGTGGGAGACGCCGTGCTCGGAGCCACCGTGAGCTCTCTGGCCGCGCAGTACCCGGGCGCCAAGGTGGTCCGCATCCACCCGGATGCCTTCGCCGCGCTGCTCACGCCCTCCTCGCAGCTCGCGGTGCGCGAGGAGCAGCGGGAGGCCACGCGCGCGCGGCTCTTCCAGGATGTGGCGAAGGTGCTGCCCGCGGGCACCGCCGAGCAGGACGTGCCCCGGCACACGGTGACGCTGCTGGAGCTCACCGTGGACCAGCCTTCCCACTGGCAGGTGCTGGGAGCACTCGTGTGGGCCGAGCTGGAGCGGGCCCACGTCCTGGAGCGGCTGGGACGGACCTCGGGAGCCGTGCAGCGCAGGCGCCTGCGGCTCGACGGCTTCGTGCCCGGGCCTACTCCTCGAGGATGAACTTGCGCGGGTTCTGCGGGATGCCGTTCACCCGCACCTCATAGTGCAGGTGCGGGCCCGTGGAGCGGCCCGTGTTGCCCACCGCCGCGATCCGCGCCCCGCGCTTCACCTTGTCACCGGCCTTCACCAGCATCTTCGACAGGTGGCCGTAGCGCGTCTTGATGCCATAGCCGTGATCGATGACGATCACGTTGCCGTAGCCACCCTCGAGCCCCGCGAACAGCACCGTGCCGTCCGAGGGCGCGTACACTTCCTTGCCGTGCGGCGCCGCGATGTCCAGGCCCGCATGCGTCACGCGGTCGGCCGTGTACGGATCCAGCCGCTGCCCGAAGTCGCTCGTCACCCAGCCGCGCGCCGGCCAGAGGGACGGCGTAGACGCCAGCAGCGACTTCTGATCCTGGAAGTACGCCTGCAGCTCCTGGAGGCTCTGCTCCTGCCGCGTCGCCTCCGCCGACAGCCGGTCCAGCCGGCCCATCAGCGCGGTGGGCGCCTCCGAGGCGTGCAGCTGCGTGAACTGCGTGTCCGTCGCCGGCGCCGTGGTGCCCGGCTCCGTCTCCGTGGGCCCCATCGCCAGGTTGCGCTGCGGATCCGACAGCAGCGTGACGGCCCGAAGCTTCTGATCGAAGCGCTCCACCCGATCCAGCGTGGTGCCAATGTGCTCGATGCGCTCACGCACCGACTTGAGCTGGCCCCGCAGCGTGAGGTTCTCCTCTCTCAGGATGCGGTTCTCCGCGGCGTCCTGCGCCACGTGGAAGTAGTGGATCGTGGCCCCCAGGGCCAGCCCCGCCAGCAGCGCCACCCCCACCCCGAGCTGCACGAGGAAGGACTTCTGGATGTGGTAGCGCTTGACCGGAGCGTTGTGGTCAGAGACCACCATGAGGGTGTAGGTCTTATTCGCCACGAAACAGCTCCCCTATCTGCTCTCTACGTGGGCTCCACGAGGCGGAAACCTAAGTCCTCTGCTTCCGCGCCACACCTCCCCCACCCTACAGCCCCGCGGAGTCCGTCACTCAGCGGCATTTCGCCCGACCGAGAACGGTTTGTGCAGCTATCATCCACATTTCCAAAGTGTCAAGGCGAACAGACGACGCCCCACCCTGGAAGGTTCCGTCGGCCGAGCCAATCCATCAGGCCTGAACTTGTACAACGATGACGGTGATGTTGTCGTCACCGCCTCGCTCGTTGGCCATGTCGACCAGGCGCTTGGGCATCTCCTGGAGGCTGGGGGCGGCGCGCACCAGCTCATGGATCTCCCGATCCTCGAGCATGTTGGCCAGGCCGTCCGAGCACAGCAGGAAGATGTCGTCGGGCTCGGTGATGACGCCCATGACATCCACCTGGACCTCCTCCTCGAAGCCCACCGAGCGGGTGATGATGTTCTTGTAGCGGGAGTGCTTGGCCTCCTCGGGCGTGATCATCCCCGCCTTGATCTGCTCGTTGACCAGCGAATGGTCCTCGCTGATCTGCTGGATGAGCTCGCCGCGGATGAGGTACGCGCGGCTGTCACCCACGTGCGCGAAGAAGGCCTGATCATCCTTCACCACGAGCGAGATGACGGTGGTGCCCATGCCGGAGAGGCGTGGGTCCTCCTGGGCCGCGGTGTAGATGGCCATGCAGGCCCTCTCCACTGCGCTGCGGAGCGCCTCGGGGATCAAGGCGTCCTGGAGGTTGGGCATGGAGACGAACGGGTTGTCCCGTCCATCCCTCGCGCGGCGCAGTTCCTTGTCGATGGTCTCGACGGCGATACGGGAGGCGGTGCCACCACCAGCGTGGCCGCCCATGCCATCCGCCACGACGTAGAGCTGCAGCTCGTCGTCGATGAGGAAGCTGTCTTCGTTGTGATTGCGCTTGCGCCCGACGTCGGTGAGACCAGCCGAGACGACCTTCAGCCGCGGTGCAGCGCTCTGTCCTGCGGTTTTGGACACGGCCAGATGCTATGTGACGACTTGGAGCGGGGCAAGGACGCGGATCTGTCGTTCGTCTTCAGGCGCTCTGCCGAAGCCTCCCCCGAGCCCCTCCCCCGGGCGCCGGCTCGCGCCTCGGCCGGGGGATCGTCCCCAGGGCACGGTGCGCCGAGCGGACCAGGGCCTCGGCCGCCCCCAGCGCCTCGCGCGTCACCTCCATGCCGGACAGCATCCGCGCAAGCTCTTGGGTCCGCTCGACCCCAGGTGCCAGGGGGACCACCTGGGAGACGGTGCGCTCCCCCTTGATTCCCTTGCGGATGAGCAGGTGGGCGTCCGCATAGGCGGCCACCTGCGGCAGGTGGGTGATGCAGAGCACCTGCCGGTGGCCGCTGACCTCCTTGATCATGCGCCCCACCACGTCCGCGATGGCCCCGCTCACCCCCGAGTCCGCTTCGTCCAGCACGTAACAGCCGCACCCGTCACTGTCGGCCAGGGCGCGCTTGAGGGCCAGCAGCAGCCGGCTGGCCTCGCCGCCCGAGGCCACCTTGGCCAGCGAGCGCGGCGGCTCTCCCGGGTTGGCGCTGAAGAAGAACTCCACCTCGTCCGTGCCCTCGGGCCGGAGCGCGCCGCCGGGCGTCACCCGCACCTCGAAGGCCGCCTTGCCCAGCGCCAGCCCCTTGAGGCCCTCTCGCACCTGGAGAGAAAACTCCCCCGCACACGCCGCGCGAGCCCGCGACAGGGCTGTAGCACTCTCTCTGGCCCGAGCCTCGGCGGCCTGCCGCTCCCGCGCGAGCCCCTCCAGGATCTCCTGGCGGTTCTCCAGCGTGGACAGCTGCGCCTCCAGCTCCCCGCGCTTGTGGAGCACCCCCTCCAGCGAGGTGCCGTGCTTGCGGCACAGCCGCTTGATGGCGTCCAGGCGCTCCTCCACCTCGCCGAGCCGGGCCGGGTCGGACTCGAGCCCCTCCGCGTAGCGGCTCAGCCGGCGCTGCGCCTCCTCGAGCTCCGCCATCGCCGTGCCCAGCGCCTGGACGATGGGCTCCAGCGTCGAGTCACACCGCGCCGCATCGTTGAGGAGCCCCAGCGCCCGCCCCACCGTCTCCAGGGCGGAGCTCTCGTCGCCGGAGACGAGCAGCTCTGCCTCGGAGGCCTGGCGCTTGAGCTTCTCCGCCCCCGCCAGCCGGCGCCGATCCAGGTCCAGCTTCACGTCCTCGCCCGGCTCCGGATCCAGGCGGTTGAGCTCGTCGAGCTGGAAGCGCAGGAACTCGGCGCGCTCCCGCACCCGGGCCTCATCCCCGCCCAGCGCCTCCATCCGCGCCTCCACCTCTCGCAGCGCGGCGTAGTGCCGGCCGTACTCCTCGAGCGCCTCGCCCAGGTTGCCGTACCGATCCAGCAGCGTGCGGTGCAGGCTGGAGTCGAAGAGGCTCACGTGCTCGTGCTGGCCGGCGATGTCCACCAGCCCCCGGGTGAGCCGGCCCAGGACGCCCACCGTCACCAGCGAGCCGTTGACGTACGCCTTGCCGCGCCCGTTGCGCCCCACCACGCGGCGCACCAGCATCTCCTCGCCCAGGTCCGGCAGCCCCAGCTCCTCCAGGCGCGCGGCCACCGCGGGGGTGCACGCGAAGACCCCCTCCACGGAGGCCTCCTCCCGCCCCGCCCGGATGACGTCCGCGTCCGCCCGGCCGCCCAGCAGCAGCCCCAGCGCATCCACGAGGATGGACTTGCCCGCCCCGGTCTCCCCCGTGAGCACGGTCAACCCGGCCCCGAACCCCACCTCCACCTCTTCAATCACCGCCACGTTCGAAATCCGAAGTCCCAGAAGCACACGCCCTCCGATATCCGCTTGGGAGTCCTGACACTGAACACCCTAGCAGGTAACGCGGATACTGCACAGACGTTCCGTACGAGCGCAAGCCCGAAGGACGGCTGAGAGAGGGGGCGATGTGGGAGGTCAGCCTTCGTTGAACAGGTCCTGGATGTCCTGTTCGGTCAACAACCTGCCGAAGTCCCCCTCCGTCCCGAGCACCCCGGCGGCCAGATCCTTCTTGCGCTTCTGGAGCGAGAGGATCTTCTCCTCCACGGTGCCGCGGGTGATGAGCTTGTAGCTGATCACCGCTCGTGTCTGGCCGATGCGGTGGGTTCGATCCGTGGCCTGGTCCTCCACGGCCGGGTTCCACCATGGATCGTAGTGGATGACGTAGTCGGCGGCCGTGAGGTTGAGGCCCGTGCCGCCCGCCTTGAGGCTGATGAAGAACAGCGGGGGCCCGTCCGGGCGGTTGAAGTCATCCACCTTGGCCATGCGGTCCTTGGTGCGGCCATCCAGGTAGAGGTAGCTCAGGCCGCGCTTGTCGGCCTCGGCCTTGAGCAGCTCCAGCATCTCGGTGAACTGGCTGAAGACGAGCGCGCGGTGCCCCTCGGCCACCAGATCGTCCACCAGCTGCCCGAAGCGCTCCAGCTTGGCGCTGGGGGGCAAAAGCGTGTTGGGCGGCAGCTTGAGCAGGCGCGGATCGCAGCACACCTGCCGCAGCCGCATCAGCGCGGCCAGGATGGACACGCGGCTGCGCTTGAAGCCCACCTTCTCGATGCTCTCGCTCACCTTGCGGCGGCTCTCGTCGAGCACCTCGCGGTAGAGCGCGGCCTGCCCCGGCTCCATCTCGCACCAGGCGACGCTCTCCGTCTTGGGCGGCAGATCGCTGGCCACCTCCGTCTTCAGGCGCCTCATGATGAAGGGCTGGATGCGGCGGCGCAGCCTGTCCCTCACGCCGGCGTCGTTGGCCACCTGGATGGGCTGCTCGTAGCGATCGCTGAACCCCTCGGCGCTGCCGAGGAAGCCCGGCATGAGGAAGTCGAAGAGGCTCCACAGCTCGCTGAGGCGGTTCTCCAGCGGCGTGCCGGTGAGGGCCAGGCGCGTGTCGCTGGGCAGCGACTTGCAGGCCTGCGCGGTGGCGCTGTCCGCGTTCTTGATGTTCTGCGCCTCGTCGAGGATGACGTAGCGGAAGCCCACCTGCGAGAGCTGGTCCAGATCCCTGCGCACCAGGGCGTAGGACGTCAACACCAGGTCCACGCCCTTGAGGTCCTCGGCGCGCTCCTTGCGGTCCTGGCCGTGCCACACCATCGTCTTCAGGCTCGGGGTGAAGCGCTCGGCCTCGCGCTCCCAGTTGGCGAGCACGCTGGTGGGGGCCACCACGAGCGAAGGCTTGCGGCCCTCCTCGTTGTTCACCTTCTGCAGCAGGCTCAGGGACTGGATCGTCTTCCCCAGGCCCATGTCGTCCGCGAGGATGCCGGACAGGCCGTGCCGGTGCAGGAACCAGAGCCAGGACAGCCCCGTCTCCTGGTAGTGGCGCAGCGTGGCGTTGAGCCCCTCGGGGATGGCCACCTTGGGCACGCCGACGGTGTCCCGCAGCTCCATCATCGCCTGGCGCGCCTTGGCCTCCACCTCGGAGAACTCGCCCAGGTCCGCGAGCAGATCCAGCGCCACGGCCTGGTGCAGGGGCAGCCGCGTGCGCGTGCGGCCCGGCATCGCGCCCGCCTCCTCCAGGATGTCCGCCACGCGCTTGAGCTCGGCGGGGTCCGCCTCCGCGAAGCTGCCGTCCTTGAGGGGCACGAAGCGCCGGCCCGAGTCCAGCCACATCCGCACCGCGCCCAGGTCCACCGCCTGGTCGTCCGTGATGAACTCGGAGTCCAGCTCGAACCAGTTCACCCCGCTCATGCCCACGCGGATGCGCGGCTTGAGCTTGGGCCGCAGGCGCACCTTGGGGGCCTGCACGCCGAAGCGCTCCCAGCTCTCCGGCATCGAGGCCAGGCCGCGCGCCCAGAACTCCAGCGCCACGTCTCCGCTGGCCTCGTAGGAGTGGGACTGGCCCTCATAGCGCAGGCCCAGCTCCGTGAGCTGCTTGCCCGCGGCGCGCTCCAGCTCCTCGCGGCGCCGGTAGAGCTTGCGGCTCTCGCTGCCCACCCCGCTCGCATAGCCCAGGTGGCTCGCCGTGGGGGACACCGGCACCGTCGTCTGCCCGTAGCGCGCGGCGAGCTGGACCCTCACGCGCTCCGGCGTGCCCTCCAGCGTCAGCACGAAGCGCGGCTCCACCGACTCGTCCACGTCGAGGTTGTCCGCCTTGAGCACCATGCGGAAGCGCGGCAGGTGCGCGGCGAAGAAGGTCAGCACGCGATCGAGCTGCGCCGCCGGGAAGGCCATGGTCGGCTCCAGCAACCACTTGCGCAGCAGCCGGGGCGGGAAGTCCGGCTCCACCGGGTACAGGTTCTGGCCCTGGATGGCCCAGGTGCGCCGCCCCGCCAGGAGGATGACGTCCTTGAGCGGCAGGCCCACCCCATCGGGGAAGAGCAGCTCGATGCGCGCGGTGGCCCCGTCCGGCCGGGACTCCAGGTGGATCTGCGGGCGCACCGGCGCCTCCGCGTAGATCAGCTGCGTGCCCCGGTAGATGACGCGGCGGTGGCGCAGCAGCTCGAGCAGATCGCTGAGATCCTCGTCGGAGACGACGATGCGCGAGTCGTACCGGTGCTCATGCTTGGAGAGCACGAGGAAGACGCGCTCGTCGGCCGGCGAGACGTGCGCGCCCGCCTGGAGCAGGCGCTTGACGTTGACGGGGCCCTTCATCTGGGCATCCTGCCGGCGCACGTCCAGCACCCAGTGGCGCCCCCCCGGACCGGTGGTGGAGGACGTCAGCCGATAGAAGAACTCGTAGTCCGGCTGAGAGGAGAGCCCCAGCCAGCTCTCGACCTTGGCCAGCGCCGGCAGGCTCACCGGCTCCGCCGCGGGCGGCAGCACCGGGACGGCGATCTCCTCCTCGGGCTCGGCGGGCGCGGCGCTGGCGTCCTCGCGCGGCGGGGCGGGCTGCAGGGGCTTCTCGGGCCGCGGGGGCGGACGGAAGCGCGTGGCATAGACGAGCGCGGCGGCCACCACATGCTTGCAGTGGGGGCCATAGGCGTTCCAGGACGGGCAGGAGCACGTCGAGGCGACCTTGCCATCCTTCGGCTCCAGCGCCACCTCGTAGCGCTCGCCGGACGAGCCGGCGACCTGGGCGCTGATGCGATCTCCCTGGCGTTGCAGTCCGAAGACGCGGCGGTTCTCCGCGTACTCGCGACCCTTCTTGAAGGTGGTGGGTTGAACCTCGGCCTTGAGGGCGCGCAGCCACTGGCCGTCCTGCGGTGGAAGAGACTCTCGGGTGTCGACGGTCGATTGCACGGGTCGCTAATGCCCCAGACGAGGGGAACCTCCTCGCATACCACAGAGATGGCTCGCCGCGTGGACGGGAATACGAGACCCGTTCAGCCCGGAGCAGACCGCGCCCCCCGCGGACTCGCGGCTGTGAGAGGATCAACGCCATGGCGCCCCCGGTCCGTCCCCGCGTCTTCGTCACCCGCAAGCTCCCTGGAGAGGCCCTCGGCCGACTGGGCAGGCAGGTGGAGCTGCGCGTGTGGGAGGACGAGCTGCCTCCGCCTCGGGAGGTGCTCCTCGAAGAGGCGCGCGGCGTGGACGGCCTCATCACCCTGCTCACCGACCGGGTGGACGAACCCCTGCTGGCCGCCGCGCCCTCCCTGCGAGCGGTCAGCAATGTCGCGGTGGGGTACGACAATATTGATGTAGGGGCATGTAGCGCCCGGGGGATCGCCGTGGGAAACACGCCGGGCGTGCTCACGGAGACGACCGCCGACTTCGCCTTCGCGCTGCTGATGGGCCTGGCGCGCCGGGTGGTGGAGGCGGATGCGTACGTCCGGGCCGGCAGGTGGCGCACCTGGTCCCCCACCCTGCTGCTGGGCGCGGAGCTGCACGGCGCCACGCTCGGGCTCGTGGGCCTGGGGAAGATTGGCGCCGCGATGGCCCGCCGCGCGCACGGCTTCGGGATGCGCGTGCTGTACTTCAGCCGCCACGCGCGCCCGGCGCTGGAGGCCGAGCTGGGGCTGCGGCGCGTGGACAAGGCCACCCTGCTCGCCGAGTCGGACTTCCTCAGCCTCCACGTGCCGCTGACGCCGGAGACGCGGCACTGGCTCGGGCGCGCGGAGCTGGCCGCGATGAAGCCCGGCGCCATGCTCGTCAATACCGCTCGCGGCACGGTGGTCGATCAGGACGCGCTCGTCGAGGCGCTCTCCCGGGGGCACCTGGGCGGCGCGGCGCTCGACGTGACCGAGCCCGAGCCCCTGCCCATGGACAGCCCGCTGCTGAAGCTGCCCAACGTCCTCCTCGCCCCGCACATCGCGAGCGCGAGCCATGTCACCCGCGGCCGCATGGCGTCCATGGCCGTGGACAACCTGCTGGCAGCGCTGGAAGGACGCCGCCCTCCCCACTGTGTCAACCCGGAGCTCTTCAAATGATGAACCCTGAAAACACCGACATCACCCTCGTCGATGAAGTCAAAGCCCGCATGCGCGACGTGCCGGACTTCCCCCGTCCTGGCATCGTCTTCAAGGACATCACCCCGATGCTCGCCGATCCGGCCCTCTTCGGCCGGGTCGTCAACGCGCTCGCGGCCCCGTTCCGAGGCCAGCACATCACCAAGGTGGTGGGCGTAGAGGCCCGCGGCTTCATCCTCGGCGCGCCGGTGGCGCTCGCGCTCAACGCGGGCTTCGTCCCCGCCCGCAAGCCCGGGAAGCTGCCCCACCGCACCGTCGTCGAGCGCTACTCCCTGGAGTACGGCGCGGACGGCCTGGAGATGCACCAGGACGCCGTGCTCAAGGGCGAGCGGGTCATCATCGTGGACGACGTGCTGGCCACCGGAGGCACCGCCGAGGCCACCGCGAAGCTCACCACCCAGCTGGGCGGCGAGCTGGTGGGCTTCAGCTTCCTCATGGTGCTGGGCTTCCTGGACGGCGCGAAGCGGCTGGGCACCGACCGCGTGCGCAGCCTCATCACCCTGTAGTCCCCGCTGCTCCCAAAGGGACGTTGACACCCGCCCCCGGCCTGTTTATAAATTGGTCAACCAAACAATAAACAGGATGCCACCGTGGGCCGTCCATCCAACAGCGAGGAGCGCCGCCAGCAGATCGTCGCCGGGCTGCTGCGGATCATGGCCGAGCGTGGCTACGAGCGAGCCTCGGTCGCGGAGATCGCCAGGGCCGCGGGCCTGAGCCCGGGGCTGGTGCACTACCACTTCAAGGACAAGCAGGAGATCCTCCTGACGCTGGTGGAGCAGCTCTCGGCGCGCGTGCGCGAGCGGGTGGCGGCGCGGCTGGCGCGGGTGAAGGCAGAGGACGCGCGGGCCCGGGTGGACGCGTTCCTGGAGGCCTTCCTGGCCACCGGAGCGGACGCGGATCCCGCCGCGGTGGCCAGCTGGGTCACCATCAGCGCGGAGGCCATCCAGCAGCCCGAGGTGCGCGCCATCTACGAGAAGGTCGTCCGGGAGGATCTCGAGCACCTGGAGGAGCTGGTGGGCGCGGTGACGGGGAAGCGGCGGGCCCGGACCGTGGCCGCCGGCCTCTTCGCCGCGATCCAGGGCTACTTCGTCCTCGCCGCCTCCGTCCCCGGGCTGGTGCCGCCGGGCTCCGCGGTGGGCACCGTGAAGCGCATGGCCGCGGGCCTGCTCGACGCGGCGCAGCCGCCGGAGGAGGCATGAGCATCGCCGTCTACGCCGGCAGCTTCGATCCGGTCACCGCGGGCCACCTCTCCGTCATCCGCCAGGCCGCGCGCCTCTTCGGCCACGTGGTGGTGGTGGTCGCCGTCAACCCGAACAAGCGCACGCTCCTGAGCCTGGCCGACCGGCAGGAGCTGCTGCGTGAGGCGGTGGCCCTCCACCCCAACGTCAGCGTGGGCAGCACGGAGGGGCTGGTGGTGGACTACGCGCGAGCCATCGGCGCCAGCGTCCTGCTGCGCGGGGTGCGCGGCGCCACCGATGCCCAGTTCGAGACGGAGCTGGCACAGACCAACCGCGCCCTGGCGCCGGACCTCTCCACCCTCTTCCTGCCCGCCGAGGCCCACCTGGCCGAGGTGAGCAGCAGCGCCCTCAAGGAGCGGCTGGCGCGCGGCGAGGACATCTCGGCCTTCTGCCCGGCCGCCGTGGCTGACAAGCTTCGCCAACGCCTGCTCGAACCCCGGAGCCAGCCATGAGCCTCTCCTTCATCCCCCTCGGCGTCGGCGATGCCTTCTCCGCGCTGCGCTACTCCTCCTGCCTCGCCGTGGAGGCCGAGGGCCAGGTGCTGCTCATCGACTGCCCTCACCCCATCCGCAAGATGATGCGCGAGGCCTCCGAGTCCTCCGGCGTGCCGCTCGACGCGGACCGCGTGGCGGGGGTCGCCCTCACCCACCTGCACGCCGATCACAGCTCGGGCCTGGAGGGCCTGGGCTACTTCTCCTTCTTCCTGCTGCACCGGAAGCTGCCCCTGCTCACCCACCCGGACGTGGCCCGGCGGCTGTGGGACGGGCACCTCGCGGCAGGCATGGAGGGCCTCATCGAGGAGCACGGCGAGTCCCCCCGGCCCAAGCGCTTCGAGGACTACTTCGCCCACACGCCGCTCTCCACCGAGGCGCCCGTCCGCTTCGGCCCCTTCTCCATCGAGTGCCGCTTCACCTACCACCACCTGCCCACCACGGCCCTGCGCATCCGCGCCGGCGGCAGGTGCCTGGGCTACAGCGCGGACACGGCCTTCGACGAGGGGCTGATCGCCTGGCTGGCCGAGGCGGACCTCGTGGTGCACGAGACGAACTACGGCGTCCACACGCCCTACGCGAAGCTGGCCGCGCTCCCCGCCGAGCTGCGCGCCCGGATGCGGCTCATCCACTACCCGGACGACTTCGAGCTCCAGGCGAGCGTCATCGAGCCACTCGCGCAGGGGCGCCGCTACACGGTATGAGGGGGCGCCCACTCCACACCCCCGTGGAGTGGCAGGGAGACCGCGCCCTTTGGAACCCTCACCCGCTCCTGCTCCTTCGCCCCCCGCGCTCGCCATCGAGGTGCGGGGACTCGTCAAGCGCTTCGAAGACGTCGTCGCCATCGCTGGCACCGACTTCGAGGTGCCCATGGGCCAGTGCGTGGGGCTGCTCGGCCCCAACGGCGCGGGCAAGACGACGACGGTGGAGATCCTCGAGGGGCTGCAGCAGCCCACCTCGGGCGAGGTGCGGCTGCTCGGGATGCGCTGGGACAAGGACGCCGCGGAGCTCCGCGAGCGCATCGGCATCGCCCTCCAGGAGACGCGCTTCCCCGATCGCATCAGCGTCGAGGAGACGGTGCGCCTCTTCCGCTCCTTCTACCGGCGCGGGCTGTCGGTGGAGGAGGCCATCGCCCTCGTCCGGTTGGAGGAGAAACGCGACGCCTACGTGATGAAGCTGTCCGGCGGCCAGCGCCAGCGACTCGCGCTGGCGGTGGCGCTCGCCGCGGACCCGGAGCTCCTCTTCCTCGACGAGCCCACCACGGGCCTGGATCCGCAGTCCCGGCGCGCCCTGTGGGACGTCATCGAAGGCCTCAAGGGCAAGGGCCGCACCGTTGTCCTCACCACCCACTACATGGAGGAGGCCCAGGTGCTCTGCGACCAGGTGATCATCATGGATCACGGTCGCATCGTGGCCCAAGGCACCCCCGCCGAGCTCATCGCCTCCATCGGCGGCGAGCAGGTCATCGAGTTCGCCACCACCCCCGCCCTCCCGGCCGAGGCCTTCGCGGAGGTGCCGACGCTCGTGGCCAGCCGGCCTCGGGGCAACGGCCACACCCTGTCGGTCAAGGAGCTGCACCGGGCGCTGCCAGGGCTGCTCGCGATCACGGCGGCGCGCGGCGTGAGCCTGAACCACCTCTCCACCCATCAGGCCACGCTGGATGACGTGTTCCTGGCCTTCACCGGCCGCAGCCTGCGCGAGGACGCCTCGTGAAGAACTCCCCCCATGCGCTGGCCCAGCTCCTGCTGTTCCGGATGCGCGGGTTCCTGCGCGAGCCCGCGGCGCTCTTCTGGGTCTTCATCTTCCCCATGCTCACCGCCCTGGCGCTCGGGCTCGCCTTCCGCGACCGCCCGCTGCCCGAGCTGAAGGTGGCCGTCGTGGACGGGCCCGAAGCAGCTCGGCTCGTCCCCGCGCTGGAGGCGGTGGAGGGGCTGTCGGCGACGCGGATGTCCGAGGCGGAGGGTCGCGACGCGCTGCGCCGTGGCAAGGCGGCCCTGGTGCTGCTCCCGGGCCCCCAGCCCAAGCTGATCGTGGATCCCATGCAGGAGGAGGGGCGCACCGCGCGGCTGATGGT
The DNA here is from genome assembly GCA_016926755.1 of Myxococcaceae bacterium. Classification (GTDB taxonomy): domain Bacteria; phylum Myxococcota; class Myxococcia; order Myxococcales; family Myxococcaceae; genus Hyalangium. The sequence goes on from JAFGNZ010000010.1 coordinate 58,770, forward strand.
GGTGGACGCGCTGGAGCGGCTGGAGGGCCGCCAGGATCGCCTGAGCGTGCAGACCCGCAAGGTGACGGCCCCCGGCTCGCGCTACATCGACTTCCTCATCCCAGGCCTGCTCGGCTTCGGGCTGATGTCCTCCAGCCTGTGGGGCCTGGGGTGGGCGCTGGTGCAGATGCGCACCGGCAAGCTGCTCAAGCGGCTGGTCGCCACGCCCATGAAGCGCAGCCAGTTCCTGCTCTCCTTCATGCTCGGCCGCAGCGTGCTCGCCCTGGCGGAGATCCTCTTCTTCGTCGTCTTCGCGCGGCTGCTCTTCGACGTCCGGCTGGCCGGCAGCCTCCTGTCCTTCGTCGCCCTCGGGCTCTGGGGCTCGCTGTCCTTTGGAGGGCTCGCCGCCTTCGTCACCAGCCGGGCCGCCAACTCCGAGACGGCCAGCGGGCTGATGAACCTGGTCAGCATGCCGATGATGGTGCTCTCCGGGGTGTTCTTCTCCGCGAGCAACTTCCCCGACTGGCTCCAGCCCTTCATCAAGGCCCTGCCGCTCACCGCCCTGAATGATGGGCTGCGCGGCATCATGCTGGACGGCATGCCCTTGCTCGCCCTCTGGCCCCAGGGGCTGATACTCGGCGTGTGGGGGCTCATTCCCTTCCTGATCGCGGTACGCTACTTCAAGTGGATGTAGCGCGGCCCCAGGGAGGGTAAGGTTCGCGCCCCCCTGGAGGTGACGTCCTTGAACGCCGTGCGCCGCCCTCTCGCCCGCTGGCCGTCATGGGTGCTGGCCCTGCTGCTCGGGTCGGGCTGCACCCTGAAGCTGAAGCCCTCGGAGCCCGCGGAGACCGTCCGTATTGATCTGCTCCACCTCAACGACGTGTACCAGTTCACGCCCCTGGAGCAGGGCCGCGTCGGCGGGCTCGCCCGGGTCTCCACGCTGCGCAAGCGGCTCCTCGCGAAGTCCGAGCACACGCTGACGCTCTTCGCCGGAGACACCCTGGCGCCCTCCGTGGAGTCGATCATCGAGGTGGACGGAAAGCCGCTCCAGGGCCAGCAGATGATCGACGCCTGGAACGCCCTGGGCGTGGACTACGCCGTGCCCGGCAACCATGACTTCGACTTCGGGGACACCGTGCTGCGCGAGCGCATCAAGGCCTCGCGCTTCCCCTGGCTGGCCTCGAACATCTTCGACAACCACACGGGGCGGCCGTTCGAAGGGCTGCATGATTACCTGCTCTTGCAGCTGGGCGGCGTGAAGGTGGGCCTCTTCGGCCTGCTGCTCCCGGACACGGAGGTCTCCTCCAGCGTCTCCCAGGACACGAACATCCGGGACATCTGCTCGACGGCCAGGCCCATCGTCTCGCGGCTGCGCGCGCAGGGCGCCACCGTCATCATCGCGCTCACCCACCTGGACCTGGAGCAGGACCGGGAGCTGGCCCGCTGCGCCCCCGTGGACGTCATCATCGGAGGGCATGAACATGAGCGCATCGAGGATCGCTCCACCGGCGTCCCCATCTTCAAGGTGGCCGCGGATGGCGTGGAGTTGGGCCACGTCACGCTGGAGGTGAATGGCCGGAGCGGCGCGCTGCGGAAGCTCGACTGGGAGGTGCTGCCGGTGACGAGCGCCGTCCCCGAGGATCCCGCCTTCCTCGAGGCCATGAAGCGCTACGCCCCGCTCATCGCCGAGCTGTCCGAGCCGGTGGGGCACCCCCCCGTGCCGCTGGAGGCGCGCAAGGCGGCGGTCCGCAGCCAGGAGACCAACCTGGGCTCGCTCGTCGCGGATGCCCTCCGCGCGGCCGCCGGCACCGACGTGGCCCTGGTCAACGGCGGCGCCATCCGCGGAGACACCGTCTTCCCCGCCGGAGAGCTCACCCGCCGCGAGATGCTCTCCATCTTCCCGTACCGGGATCAGCTCGTGCGGCTGCAGGTGAGCGGGGCCACGCTGCTCGCCGCGCTGGAGAACGCCGTCAGCAAGAGCGCCGAGGACGCCGAGCCCGGGCGCTTCCTCCAGGTCTCCGGCCTGCGCTTCGCCTTCGATCCGAGCCGGCCTCGCGGCCAACGGGTGCTCTGCGCGACGGTGGCCGGCAAGCCCCTGTCCCCGGCGGCGACGTACAGCCTGGCCACCCTCAGCTTCCTGGCCGGAGGCAAGGACGGCTACGAGATGTTCCGCGGCCTCCCCTCCTCCGCCGCGCTCCAGGAAGGCCGCACCCCGCGTGATGTCCTGAGCGACGCCCTCCGCAGCGGCGTGCCGCCGCCGATGCAGCAGGGGGACGGGCGCATCCAGCGCCTCCAGGGCGCAGGGCCTCAGGGCGCGGAGTGTGCGCCGGCCGCCGCCACGCGGTGAGCAGCGCCTCCCGTCCGTCAGGGCTGGCTCGCCGCGCTACGCGGTCGTCCAGCCCCGCAGCCGGTACACCCAGCGCCCGGCCAGCTCCCGCAGCGCCTCCGTGCTGGCGTTCAGGTGGCTCGCCCTCGGGAGCCACGTCGGCGTGCGCTTGCCCGGCGGAGCCCGCACGTCCGCCACGAAGACGTCCGGCCGGATCCCCACCGCCGCGAAGCACCCATGGGCGCGCGGCATGTGCGCCGCGCTCGTCACCAGCAGCAGCGTCTTCCACCCCTGCTGCCGGATGATCTTCTCCGACTCCACCGCGTTCTCCCGCGTGTTCCGGCTCTTGCCCTCCGTGATGATGCGCTCGGGCTCCACCCCCCACAGCCGGAGCTGCCGCGCGAGCACGTCCGCCTCGATGACGGCCTCCGGGCGCGCGTCCAGCGAGCCCCCGGAGATGAGGATGCTGCGCGCACGCCCCTCCCGCAGCAGCTCATAGCCGCGCAGGATGCGATCGCCCGCCGCGTTGTACTCGGGCCGACCTGAGCGCTCGGTGGCGTCCGGATCCAGCCCTCCGCCCAGCACGATCACCGCGTCGTACACCACGTCTGTCCGGTACGTGGAGACCACCCCCGCCTCCGTCCACCGCATGAGAGCCCCGGCCGTCGGCTCGATGGAGAAGGCGTAGATCACCGCCAGCCCCAGCGCCTGCAGCCCGATCGCCAGCCGGGCTCGCCGACGCAGGAGGATCCCCGCCACGATGAACAGCACCGCCCACGTGAGCGGGCCGAGGAACAGGTCCAGGATCTTGGACAGGATGATGAACATGGAGAGGACGGGGCACGCCGCGCGGTGACGCGGGGCCTACCTGTTCTCCTTGCCGCGATGTTGCCGGACGAAGGCCCGCGCCTCCTCGGCGCCCTCACCGCGTGGATCGAGCTCCAGGAAGCGCGTGTAGTACTCCAGCGCCTCGGCCTTGCTCCCCAGCCGCGCGGCGATCTCGCCCAGCCCGCGGAAGCAGCGGCCCGCCTTCGGATCCTGCGCGAGACACTCCCAGAACAGCTCCTTGGCCTCGGCGAGCTCTCCCCGGGAGAAGGCCTTCATCCCCAGCCGGTACTTCGCCAGCGCCGGCTGGGAGAGCGCGGGCGAGGAGCCGCCGGGAGGCCTGGTGCGCGCGGGCCCCTTCTTCTCCTCCTCGGGGCGCGCCTCCTCCGAGCCGGCGGTCGGCTCCCGCGAAGGCCCCTCCCCTCCGCTCAGGTTCGCCTCCAGCGACTCGCCGAGGGCCCCGGCCTCGAAGGATTGCGTCCACGGCTCCCGGCCCAGCAGGACCAGCTCCAACGTGTGCGGCACATCCCGCGCGACACCCTCCACCACCAGCGGCGTCATCCCCAGGAACTCGCCATCGAGGCGCACCTGGGCCCCCGGCGGCGCGGAGCGGATCTCCAGGGACGGCGGCCCACGCAGCGCCAGGAACGCCGCCGCCAGCACGAGGAGCACGAGCCCCACGAGGCCTGACACCCACCTCCTGGAGCCTCTCAGGGCCTCGAGCGACGGCCAGGTCATCACCGCCGAGGAGCGCTCCTGCTCCGCGGGCTCCTCCACGGCGGCCATCTCCGGCACGGTCACCCGCACCGAGGGGTCCGCGTCCTCGCCCATGGGAGACTCCGCCGTCTTCACCGAAGGCTCGGTGAGCCGCCCGGGCTCCTCCAGGGAAGGCTCCCGCGTCTCCACCATGGGCCGGGTGAGCCGCGCCGCCTCCTCCGGGGCCTGGTGCCACTGCCGGGCCTCGCTCAGGAACTCCTGGGGCAGGACGGGCTGCCTCCCCAGCTCCTTCAGCTCCGGCGCGTAGAGCCACCCCATCAGCTGCTTCAGGGCGTTGACGGAGAAGAAGGGGACGCGCATGGCCAGCCAGCGCGAGAGCGCCTGCTGGAACTCCTCCGCGCTCTGGAAGCGCCGGCTGCGCGAGGTGGCCAGCGCGCGCATGACAATCTGGGAGAGCTGGACATCCAGCTCCGGGTTGAGCTCGAGCGGCGGGGCGATCCTCCCATTGACGATGCGCTCCATCACCTCGTAGTCCGCCCCTTCGATGGGCAGCCGGCCGCAGAGCATGCGGTAGAGCAACACCCCCGCCGTGTACACATCCGAGCGCGCGTCCAGCTCCAGCCCCTCCGCCTGCTCCGGCGAGAGGTAGTGGAACTTGCCCTTCACCAGCCCCGCATTCGTCACCGGCCGCCCCGCCAGCTCGGCCTTGGCGATCCCGAAGTCGGTGATCTTCACCTCGCCGTCGTAGCTGAGCAGGACGTTGTCCGGGGAGACGTCTCGGTGGACGACGCCCAGCGGCCGCCCCCGCTCGTCCATGCGCGTGTGGGCGTGGTGCAGCCCCTTGCACAGCTCGATGGCGATGCTCACCGCGACCGGCGGCGGCAGCTGCGTCAGCCCCTGGCCCATGGCGCGCTTGAGCACCCGCGACAGGGGCTGGCCCTCCACCAGCTCCATGGCCAGGAAGTACTCGCCCTCCACCTGCCCGAAGTCGAACACCTGGACGATGTTGCCGTGGCTCAGCCCCACGGAGATGCGCGCCTCGTGGATGAACATCTCCACGAAGGCCGGGATCTCCGCGAACTCGCTCAGCACCCGCTTGATGACCACCGGCTTGCTGATGCCCGGCGCGGCCGTGTAGCGCGCTCGGTAGACGATGGCCATTCCCCCGACGCCCAGGCGATCGAGCAGCTCATACTTCCCAAAGCGGGTGGACCTGTCCTCACGCACGGCGCGTGAACCCTATCACCTCGGGCGCCGCCCTCCACACCGCCGCTCAGCGCTCGCCCCAGTGGAGCTTCTGCCGGAGGATGGTGAAGTAGGCCATATGGGGGTTGCGCACCAGGCTCACCCGGTTGGGCGAGCGCACCACCTCGATGCAGTCGCCGCCCTGCAGCGAGTGGCCCGTCTGTCCGTCCAGCGTCAGGTAGGTGTCCGCCACCTCGCTGCGCAGCGTGACGCGGATGGTGCGATCGGCGGGCACCACGATGGAGCGCTGGGTGAGCGCGTGCGAGCAGATGGGAGACAGGATGGTGCAGTCCACCGAGGGGTGGACGATGGGCCCTCCGGCCGACAGCGAGTAGGCCGTGGAGCCGGTGGGCGTCGCCAGGATGATGCCGTCCGCCTTGTAGGTGGTGATGGGCACCCCGTCGATGGACGTCTCGTGGTCCGCGATGCGCGCCAGCGCCCCCTTGTTGATGACCACGTCGTTGAGGACCTCGTCCTCCAGCACCACCTTGCCCTCGCGCACCAGCCGGCAGGTGAGCTTCATGCGCGAGTCCACCTTGAAGCGGCCGGCGAGCGCCTCTTCCAGGGTGGAGAACAGCTCGTCCACCGGCACCTCGGTCATGAAGCCCAGGCTGCCCAGGTTCACCCCGAGGATGGGCACCGCCCGCGCGCCGAGCAGCCGCGCCGTGTAGATGAGGGTGCCGTCTCCTCCGAGCACCACCACCAGATCCGCGCGGCTGGCCAGCTCGCGATCCTCCACCCGCGGCCAGCCCAGCGCCTGGGACAGGTACCGCTCGGCGAGCACGGTGAGGTGGGGGTAGCGCTCGCGGATGCGCGCCGCCAGCGCTACGGCTTCCTGCTTGTCCCGCTTCGCGACGATGGCCAGGGTCTGCACGGTGAAGGATGGTTCTAGTCCAGGCAGGCACGGCGTGCTGGAGGAAATGGCGCCAGGCGATAGGTTCCCGGCATATGGACCTCTTCGAACACGCGGGCCAGCGGGATCAGCAGTCCCAGGCCCCCCTGGCCGAGCGCATGCGCCCCACCACCCTGGCCGAGTTCCTCGGGCAGGAGCACCTGACGGGCGAGGGCCGCTTCCTGCGGCGGGCCATCGAGCAGGATCAGGTGCCCTCGCTCCTCCTCTGGGGCCCCCCGGGGACAGGCAAGACGACGCTGGCGCGCATCATCGCCCACTCCACCGGCGCCGCCTTCGAGTCCCTGTCCGCCGTCCTCTCCGGGGTGAAGGACATCCGCGAGACGGTGGCCCGCGCCCAGGATCGTTGGAAGATGAACCGCCAGCGCACCCTGCTCTTCATCGACGAGATCCACCGCTTCAACAAGGCGCAGCAGGACGCGCTGCTACCCCACGTGGAGAAGGGCACGGTGACGCTGATCGGCGCCACCACGGAGAACCCCTCCTTCGAGGTGAACGCCGCGCTCCTGTCCCGCTGCCGTGTCGTCACCCTGCGCGGGCTGGAGCAGGAGGAGCTGGTGGACGTGATGCGCCGGGCCCTGGCGGACGCCAAGGGGCTGGGCGGCAAGGTGCAGGTGGAGGACGAGGCGCTCCAGTTCATCGCCGAGGCGGCGGGCGGGGACGCGCGCCGGGCCCTCACCGCGCTGGAGGTGGCCGCCGCGTATGGGGGCGCCCGGGTGGACAAGAAGGCCGCCGAGGAGGCGCTCCAGCAGAAGATGCTCCTCTACGACAAGGCCGGCGAGGAGCACTACAACGTCGTCAGCGCCTTCATCAAGTCCATGCGCGGCTCGGACGTGGACGCCGCGCTCTACTGGATGACGCGGATGCTGGAGGCCGGCGAGGATCCCATCTTCGTCTTCCGCCGCATGGTCATCTTCGCCTCGGAGGACATCGGCAACGCGGACCCGCGGGCGCTCGGGGTGGCGGTGGACGCGCTGCGCGCCTTCCAGCTCATGGGCCTGCCGGAGGGAGCGCTGCCCCTCACCCAGGCGGTGACGTACCTGGCGCTGGCGCCCAAGTCCAACACCGTCCTCACCGCCTACGGCGCGGCGCGGGCCGCGGTGACGCAGGAGGGCGCGCTGCCGGTGCCCCTGCACCTGCGCAACGCACCCACGAAGCTGATGAAGAGCCTGGGCTACGGCGGCGGCTACAAGTACCCCCACAACTTCGAGGGCCACTACGTCCCCGAGGACTACCTGCCCGAGGCGCTCAAGGCCCGGCGCTTCTACAAACCCGGCACCAACGGGCTGGAGCGCGAGCTGGCCGAGCGCTACGAGGCCATCCAGCGCCAGCTCGCGGCGAAGGGCCGAGAGCCCGGCGAGGAGGGGTGAGCCCCCTAGGCGACCTCTAATGGCGAGTCGCTGTCGCTGCCGTTCTTGCGCTGCTTCATGGAGCGCCCCGCCACCTCGTACTGCTTGAGCAGGCGGCGGAAGTTGGAGCGGTCCACCCCCGCGGCGCGCGCGGCGCTGGAGACGTTGTTGTTGTTCTTCTCCAAGAGCGCGGTGAGGTAGCGCCGCTCGAAGGCCCGCATCGCCAGGCGCTTGGCCTGCGCGTACGGCAGGTGCGCCAGGCTGAACACCTCCACCGGCGAGCCGGCCTGCGGCGACTCCTGGAAGCCGGGCGGCAGATCCTCCACGTCCAGCACGTCGTTGGAGGTGAGCACCACCGCGCGCTCGATCACGTTCTCCAGCTCGCGGACGTTGCCCGTCCACCGGTTCACCGTGAGCGCCTCCATGGCGCGCGGGGTGAAGCCCGTCACCTTCTTGCCCAGCTTGGCCGCGTACATCTTCAGGAAGTGGTGCGCCAGGAGCGGCACGTCCTCCGGCCTGTCGCGCAGCGGCGGCAGATCAATGGTGATGACGTTCAGGCGGTAGAAGAGATCCTCGCGGAACTTGCCCTGCTCCTTGGCCCGCGTCAGGTCCACGTGCGTGGCGGCGATCACCCGCACGTCCACCTTCACCGGCTCGTTGGCGCCCACCCGCTTCACCTCGCCCTCCTGCAGCACGCGCAGCAGGCGCACCTGGGTGGCCGGCGGCACGTCGCCGATCTCATCCAGGAAGATGGTGCCACCGTCCGCCGCCTCGAAGAGGCCCTTCTTGTTGTTGGTGGCGCC
>JAFGNZ010000099.1 GCA_016926755.1 Myxococcaceae bacterium
AGGGTCACGTGAGCGTCGCGCCCCACGTACACGGCGTCCTCGACGACCATGATGTCGTCGGCCGGAAACCCGGCCTCGATCAGGTTGGAGACGATCTCCTCGTTCTCGCTCTGCGGCTCGGTACCGCAGCCAACCAGCATCGCGCCACAGCTCACTGCGAGGACTGCCGCTCTCTTGAACATTCTCATTTTCCCTCTGGTCCGGAAGCTGTTCTTCCCACGGTCCCGGCACGGGATCGTCGGGGCGGACTACAGACTCTTTAGAAGATTCCACCCCCTGAAATCCAATAAATTAAGAAACTCCAACAAAACGATCTTAAGCTGAAAGTATTGAAATATCCGCCAGCGCCCTACAGTAATCCACCCCGAGGGCGCGTCACTTCAGCAGGATCGCGGCCCACACCCGCCGAGCCGATCTCCTGGGCCAGGTGCTCATCGCCCCCTGTATAAGCCCCCCGTCCCCCACTCCTCCGGAGTTGACATGAGCACCCTGCCCCCTTGCCCGAAATGCGGCTCCGCCTACACCTATGAAGACGGCAGCCTCTACGTCTGCCCGGAGTGCGCGCATGAATGGTCACAAGCCGCCGCCACCACCGCCGAGGGCGGTGAAGAGAAGCGCGAAGTGCGCGACGCCTACGGCAACCTGCTGCAGGACGGCGACAGCGTCACCGTGATCAAGGACCTGAAGATCAAGGGCTCGTCGGCGGTGGTCAAGGTCGGCACCAAGGTCAGGAACATCCGCCTCGTCGATGGCGATCACGATATCGACTGCAAGATCGACGGCATCGGCGCGATGGGTCTCAAGTCGGAGTTCGTGAAGAAGGCGTAAGCCCTGGGCGTCTTCAAGGGAACGCTGCGCTGAGCCGCGCTCACTTCGCGAGGGGCAGGGGCTTCGCGGACGCGGGCTTTGAGTAGGTGCGCTGCATCTGCGCCGCGTACTCCTCCAGGGTGCCGAGGCCCACGGCGGCCCGGCGCGCGTCCACCTGCTCAGCGTCCTCGATGGGCTGGGGCACCATCACCCCGTCCTTCTCGGTGAACTGGGTCCCATAGCGCTGCGGCTTTCCCTCGCCCACCAGCACCCGGTCGGTGAGGTACGCGAGATCCTTGCCCTGCGCCTCGCCGGCGGCAACCGCCTTCTCCATCAGCGCCAGGGCCTCCTTCTGGAAGGGCCGGTCGAGGTCCGCGTGCTGGACCATGAGCCACACGCCCTTCGAGGCCCGCTCGCCCACCAGCGTGCGCGTGGGCCAGCCATGCTTCGCGATCACCTCCTTCAGCCACTGGGTGTTGTCCTCGTCCACCTGCTTCAGCCGCTCCAGCTTCTCGGGGGTTGGCTTCTGGCCATTCACGAAGAGCGCGCGGCGGGCCTCCTGGTCCACCTCCACCCGTTTGAGCACTTCGTCACGCAGGGCGGGGTCCGCCGCCACGTTCTTCTTGTCATCGTTGGCTTTGACCTTCTCCGCCACCCGCGCGAAGGCGGGATCGTCCCTCAGGGGAGCGAGGTCCGGGTCGGTCGCCAGGTGCTGGGAGGTGTCCAGCCCCGCGTCCGCGGCGCGCTCCAGCCACTGGAGGGCCTCCTGCTTCTGCCCGGCGAGCGAGGCCGCGCAGGCCGCGTTGTAGAGCACGGTGGGCTTGCGCTCACCCAGGTCCCAGAGCTGGCGGTACAGCGGGAGCGCCTCGGCCGGCTTCTTCTCGTCATAGGTGAGCTGCTCGGCCTTCGTCACGAGAGCGGCGCGCTCGGCGGCGGAGGCCTGCGGCGCGACGGCGGGCGCGGGAGCCGCGGGTGGGACGGGGGACTCGGCCGGCGCGGCGGTGTGCGCACAGGCGGAGAGGATCAGGCCAACGAGCAGGGCGATGAGGCGGTGCATGAGACGCTCATGAGAGGACCAGGGTGGAGTCCCGTGGCCCGGTCCGAGGGAGCCGCGGGGCGTGGCAGCTTGCGCAGCGGTCATGGACACAGTCCACCCCCGCGTGCCTCGACACGTTGTTGGGCGCGGGCCTCTCACCCACCGGTCGGCTCCTATCTTGCACATTTGCACAAAATATGAGCAAATGTGTAATGAGAGGTCCGCATGCAGCGTCCCGCCATCGCCGAAGAGAGCTCCCCCACCCGCGTCGCGCTGCTGGACGCGGCCGAGCGGCTGCTCGCGCGCATCGGGTACCGCAAGGTGACAATGGAGGATCTGGCCCAGGAGGCGGGGGTATCCCGACGCACCGTCTACGGGTACTTCCGCAACAAGGAAGAGGTCATCCTCGGCACCATTGATCGGATCGTGGAGCGGGTCTCCGCGCGGCTGGCCGTGGTGGCCCGCTCGGAGGGCAGCGCCGCCGAGCGACTGCGGGACATGCTGGTGGAGCGGGTCCGGATCCGGGTGGAGAACGTCCGGGACTACGCCCACGCGCTGGATGAGATCTTCGCGGCGCTGCGGCCCGCCTACCTGGAGCGCCGCAAGGCGTACTTCGAGGCGGAGGCGGAGCTGCTCGCGGGCGTGCTCCGGCAGGGGCAGCGGGCGGGAGAGTTCGCGCGCCGGGACGCGAGGGAGACGGCGCTCCTGCTGCTCACGGCCACCAACGCCTTCCTGCCCCACGGCCTGAGCCCCGCGCAGCTGCAGGACACCGCCGGCACGCTGAACCAACTCGGGGCCCTGGCCGAGCTACTCGTGGGGGGCCTCCGTCCGGGGCTGGATCGGCCACGGCTTCCATCCAAGGAAACCAAGGGGAGACAGACATGAAAGGTACTTTCGGGGCGTTGTTCCTGCTGCTCGGCGCGCTGGCCTGGGCGGGCGAGCCGAAGCCACTCAGCCCCAAACCGGCAAGCCCACCGGCGGCCGCCGCCGCGCCATTACAGGAGGAGGACACCCTCATCACCGAACAGGAGCGCGCCCAGGCCGTGGCGGCGATCCTCTCGGAGATCGAGCGCAAGTACGTCTTCCCCAAGCTGGCGGCGCGCCATCTGCCAGAGCTGAAGAGGCGGTGGACGCCGCGGGCATTGGCGAAGCACGCCCGCGCGCGCGCGCTGGTCGAGGCGCTCAACGCGGATCTGACGGAGCTCTTCCACGATGGACACCTGAGCGTGTCCCTCCGGGATGCCCGGCAGCGTCCCACGGCGGACGCCTCGCCGACCGAATTCGAGCAGTTCCTGGCGCGGCGGCACTATGAGCTCCCTCGGGTGGAGGTACTGCCGGGGAACGTGGGGTACGTAAAGCTGATCGGCTTCGCGCCCTATGAATTCGCGGGCTCCCGCAAGGCGGTGGGTGACGCGATGGGCTTCATCTCGGACACGGACGCGCTCATCATCGATGTCCGCCAGAACGGCGGGGGCGATCTGGCCGCGGTAGCCAACCTGGTGAGCTACTTCGTCGAGGAGCGGATCCACCTCCTGGATGGGTATGACCGGGTGTCGGACAAGACGGAGCAGAGCTGGACGTTCGAGAAGGTGGAGGGCCCGCGATACGGCAAGGAGCGGGAGGTCTACATCCTGACCTCCTCCCGCACGTTCTCGGCGGCGGAGGAGTTCGCCTATGACATGCAAGGGCTCAAGCGGGCGACGCTGGTGGGGGAGACGACAGGAGGCGGGGCGAACAACAACATGTTCGTCCAGGTGAGCGAGCACCTCGACTTCTCGATCCCATTCGGGACGGTGACCAGCGCCTTCACAGGCACCAACTGGGAGCGCGTGGGGGTGAAGCCCGAGGTGCCGACGGCGGCTCGGAAGGCGCTGCGGACGGCGCACGAGCTGGCGCTGAAGCGGCTGCGGGAGCGCGCCACGTCCGCGAAGGACAAGGATCGGCTCGCCCTGGCCCTCGAGTGGATCCGCGTGCAGCCCGAGGAGCCCGCCCCCGTCTCTCCTCGCTGAGCACCTCTTCGCTCTCCGAGCGAAGCTCCTGAGAACAGGAGCCGCCGGGTTTTGGAGCGACGGCGACGAGCGCCCGGCCGTCAATAGGGCGTCAGCGTGATGGCGGATGGGCATACGATGGCGCCATGCGCATCATCCATTCGGATGCCTCATCGCTGATGGCCCGCCACGTCCCCTGGGTGTACTGGCTGGCTGCAGCCGTCCTGTTCGTGTGCGCCTACCGGCAGCTCCCTCCGGGCCTGGACGGAATCGAGGAGCTGGCGACGGCGCTCATCCTCGCCGGGCTGGGCCTCCTGATCCTGCTGATGTGGGGGCCGGTGGTGTCGCTGGAGATTGACCGGCGGCGCAGGCAGGTGGTGCTGAAGCGGTGGGGGCTGCTTGGGCCTCGCGTCCGCGCCTTGCCCCTCCAGGGGATCTCGGCCATCTACATGGAGCGGCACATCCATTCGGGGAATGGGGGGAAGGTGCCTCAGCACCGCCTCGTGCTGATGGATGACGCGCAGCAGCTCGTCGCGCTCACCCCTTTCTCGTTCATGGAGCTCGGGCTCGGGAGCACTTCCGAGCGGCTCTACGACTTCCTCAAGGAGAGCCGCGGCCAACCCACGGCGGCCTCCTACGCGCGGCAGCGCTGAGTGGACACGCAGGAGCGAAGGATTGCGAAGAATGGGCTCGCGCGGCAGACCTTCCGCGCTCAGGGCACCCCGGTGGTGACCGAGGTGATGGGCTCCGCGCGCAGGGTGGACTGCTCGAAGTAGCCCCGGAAGCGCGCCACCTCGGGATCTGCCGCGTCCGTGAAGAGATCCTGGGCGTAGCCGTAGGCGATCGGCTGGTACAGGAGCTCGGCCGTCACGGTGAGCGCGCCGCTGGCGGAGACGGGCACCCGGTACGCGAGCGTGTCGCTGCCGCCGGTGAAGTTCACGTCGGCCCCCGCGCTCCCGGCCACCCTGATGTCGCTGGGGGCGGTGGCCTTGTCGAACCCCCGCGGCAGCAGGCGGTTGTCCTTCAGGTACGTGGCGCCGCGCAGCAGCGTGTACGTGAGGTGGCCGTCCGTGTCCCCCATGATGCTCTCGTAGACCTGGACTTGATCCGCCTGGGTGATGAGCTCGTGATGGGGCTCGTAGAGGGCGGGAGAGGCGTCCGCGTCCACGCCTGCGATGCTGCCGTCCGCGTTGAGCCGTCCTGACTCGAACACCACGCTCCCCGCCGCATCCTTCACCACGAAGTGGAGCCAGGCGCGCCGCGAGGGGTAGCTGGTCGGCAGCTTGTGCCCGGAGAGGTTGTTCACCCGGAGCTGCACCGTGAGCTGGCCGCTCGCCCGGCTCGCGCTGAGCACCTCCAGCGAGGCCGCCGAGGCGAGCACCTCACGCGTCCGAGCGATCGTCGTCGCGAAGCCGGTCGCCGTCACCCCGAGCTCCGCCCGGTGGGTGTCCAGGAGATCCAGCATCATCGTGTTGCCGCCCACGAAGTAGTGCTTGCCGAAGCCGTTGCGGGGCGACAGGTTCCACGGCCGGTTGGAGATGGCGACGCCATCCACCTCCGGCATGTGGCAGCCCGCGCAGCTCTGCGCGTCAGGGCCGGAGGCCGCGAAGGCGCTGTGCTCCCACTCCGAGTAGACCATCTGCTCGGGGAACTCGCTCTCCGGCGTGGTGCTGACGATGTTGCCGGCCGCGTCCACGAAGGGCGTCTTGAGGTTGTGGCAGGTGGCGCACAGCTCCGAGCTCGCGGTATGCGCCCCGTACTTGGGCGTGTACTGCACCTGGTTCTGCATCGGCGGGACACGCGGGTTGGTGTACTGCCCGTAGATGGGGCGCTCCACCAGGTTGGCGTACGTCCCGATGAAGTACTTGCCGGAGAAACCCTCGAGGGTGCCCAGCTTGCCGTTGTCGGCGATCTGGTGGCACAGCGTGCAGCTCACCCCGTCCATGGCGTGGTTGAAGTAGGCATTCTGCGCATCCAGGAAGCCTCCGTTGAACACGGTGATGGGGGCGCCGTCGTGCTTGGCCGCCACGTTGGCCATGGGGGCGTGGCAGCGCGTGCATTTGTCATTCACCACCGTCGCGAGCCCGGGGTTGCGGCGCAGCTCGCTGGCCACCTTGGCCCGCCAGAAGGGATCCTTGGCGGCGTTACCCATCATCGTGGAGGCCCAGTCCTTCTCGATGGAGACGTCGTTCCCGGACGGATCCTTCAGCCCGTTGTGGCAGGTGGCACAGTTGCCCGAGCCGGAGAAGTGGATGGAGGTAAAGCTCGGGTCCGCCGTCAGAGCGGCCACTTCAGTCGGGGCGGTCTGGGCCTCGGCCGACTGGCTGCCCACACAGGTGAGCATCACCACGGGGACGCCGAGGAAGAAGAGGCTGGAGATAAGCGTATGTCGCATGAAGTGGCCCATGAGGACTTTCTCGAAGCTGGGTCGGAATAGATCTTCCTGCTTGAGCCACACGCGGAAAAAAGGATTCACCCCCAGCCGAGGAATTCGCCGCTCAGCCCTGAACCAGGAGGGCTCCGAACCCACCTCATGAGGTCCGAATCGCCCCCCTTCCCCGCTCCACGTCCGCACCGCCAGCGATAGCGCTAGACTGTCGGGGTGCCATTCGCGCGCATCCCTGCCGCCGTCCGCGGGCCACGTCCCGTCCCTCTTCTCGGCTCGTTCGGGAGCGTGCTGCGCTTCTTCTCCGATCCCGTCGGGCAGATGCTCTCCCTGCACCGCGAGTTCGGCCCGATCGCCGCCCTTGCCGATGGCAGTGCGACCCTGGTTTGCGCCTTCGGCTCGGCGCTCAACCGCCACGTTCTCTCCCAGCCCGCGCTGTTCGAGAACTCGAGCGAGATCCCACTGGTCCCGCCCCCCGGCAGCTCGCTCGAACGCTTCAACCGCGTGCTTCCTTTTACCAACGGAGAGGCGCATCGCCGCCGACGCCGACTCCTCCTGCCCGCATTCCAGCGGAGCGCGATCGAGGGCTACCTGCCCGCGCTGGTGGACGCGACCTCATGGGGGCTCGACACCTGGCCAAAAGGGAAGGTCGATCTCGCCAGCCTGCTCCGGCGGCTCACCGCGGCGATCACCCTGCGCTGCCTCTTCGGCGTCAACGAGCGGGATCCGGAGGAGCAGCTCGGCGAGGTGGAGGCGCGCCTGCTCGAGGCCCTCTCCTCACCGCTGGCCATTGCGCTTCCGTTGCGGATCCCCGGGACGCCCTATCAGCGCGCCATCACCCTGGCGGCATGGGTCGAGGACCGCCTTCGCCGATTGATCGCCGAGCGCCGGCGCACCCCCGGAGGGAGCGACGCCCTCTCGATCCTTCTCGGCGCGCGCGACGAGGACGGCTCCGCGCTCTCCGATGACGAGCTGGTGGGGGAGTGCAATGGACTCTTCGTCGCCGGCTACGACACCAGCGCGCAGACCCTGGCATGGACTGTGTTCCTGCTGTTGCAGCACCCGGAGGTGTTCGGGGCACTGCTCGAGGAACTCGCGACCCTCTCCGGCCCGCCCACCGCGGCCGATCTCCCGCGCCTCGGGCTGCTCGACCGGGTGGTCCGCGAGAGCATGCGGCTCCTGCCCGCAGCGCCGATGCTCTTCGTCCGGGTGTGCGCCGAGAACACCTCGCTCGGCGAAGTCGCACTGCCCAAGGGCGCGCGGATCGTGCTCTCGCCCCTGGTCACCCACCGCAATCCAGGAATCTACCCCGACCCCATGCGCTTCAACCCTGCGCGTTGGGAGGGGCTTGCCCCCACGCCCTGGGAGTATCTGCCCTTCGGCGCGGGGGCGCGAATGTGCCTCGGGAGCGCTTTTGCCGGGCAGCTGGTGCGGGTCGTTCTCGCGATGCTGCTGCGCCGATTCCGGATCGAGCTGGCGGACGGCGCGGAGATCAGCCGGAGCATGCACGGGATTGCCCTCGCGCCGAAGAAGGGAATCCCGGTCTCGCTCGGCCCGTATACCGGAACACCTGCGCCCAGGGCCGCGATCCGAGGAGATATCCGCGAAATCGTGACGCTCTGAGTCTCCTCGTGGGACATCGCCCGGGCGACGTCCTTGTCCGGAGCGAATGCTTTGGAGCCCCCCAGCCCAAGCTGCTCAGCCAGGTGCCTCGCCAGCCAGGGCTCGGCCCAGAGGAAGTCGAGCTGTTTGACGACGTCGGCCACGCCGATGCGGCGTTGGTTGACCCGGATTCGGGTTCAACCTCGCCACCGCCATTGCGGTCTGTGCGCCCTTCTGGTCGCTGGGTCGCGTCCTCAAGCTGACCGAGCTCATGAAGAAGTATCCGAGGCCTCCGTGCCCCTGGAGCAAGGGACCTGGTGAGCCCCCGGAGGGCCCTTCCCGGGCAGTGTTCCCGGAGTTGTCCCTGAGAGCACCTCTCCCCAGATTGGAGCCATCGACCGCACGTGGCGAGGGCCAGCCCACGGGCGGCAGCCAACCGGAGAGGTCGCCATGGAACGAGCGCCTGGGCGGGAGAAGTCCCTGATCATCGTGGGGGCAGGTATCGCGGGGCTCTCCACCGGATGCTATGCGCAGATGAACGGCTACCGGTCGCGGCTCTTCGAGATGCATGACAAGCCCGGAGGCGTGTGCACCTCCTGGCAGCGCGGCGACTACACCATCGACGGGTGCATCCACTGGCTGACCGGCTCGGCGCCAGCCACCTCTCCGCTGCACCGCATGTGGGAAGAGCTGGGGGCCGTTCAAGGACGCCAGCTGGTCTACCCCGAGGTGTTCATGCGCATCGAGGGGCTCGATGGACGCACCCTGGTGGCCTACACGGATACTGATCGCCTCCAACGAGCGCTGCTCGAACTCGCCCCTGAGGACAAGAAGCTCATCCGGCGGTGGGTGCGCGCGGTGCGGGCCGGCACGCGCCTGGAACTCCCCATGAGGCCCCCCGAGCTCGCCGGAGTGGCGGACAAGCTCCGGGGGTTCATGCGCTCCCTCCCCTTCGCGCTGCGGACTCGAGACTGGTTCGGGCTCTCGGTCAGCGAGCTCGCCGCGCGCTTCAAGAGCCCGATCCTGAGGGAAGGCTTCCCCCAGCTGGGGGTATGGCCTCCGCCCCTGGAACTCTCGGCGCTCTTCATGTTCGTCAACCTCGGGTACATCTGCGCGAAGCAGGCGGGGTATCCCGTGGGAGGCTCGCTGGCCTTCGCCCGCGCCATCGAGGCGCGCTACCGCGAGCTGGGCGGCGAGTGCCACTACGGGGCGCGCGTGGCGCGAATCCTGGTCGAGAACGACCGGGCCGTGGGCATCCGGCTCGCCAGCGGCGAGGAGCACCGTGCCGATGCCGTCATCTCCGCGGCCGATGGCCATTCCACCCTCTTCGAGCTGCTCGAGGGGCGCTATGTCGATGAGGGGCTCCGCGGCGACTACCAGCGGCTCCCGGTCTTCCCAGGATTGCTCCAGGTGTCGTTCGGCGTCCGCCAGCGCTTCGAGGAGGTGTCGCCCTCCGTCATGGGCCTGAGCCTCCCGCTGCGCGAGCCCCTGCGGATCGCCGCCCAGGAGCACCGCCGGCTCCTGCTGTCGCTCTACCAGCACGACCCGACGCTGGCGCCGGCGGGGTGCACGGTGCTGAAGCTGTTCATCCAGTCGGACCATGCCTGGTGGGCGGCCCTGAGCAAGGATCCCCAGCGGTACGCCGCCGAGAAGGAGCGGCTCGCGGATCAGCTGCTCGCGGCGCTCGAGACGCGCTTCCCCGGCCTGAGCTCGCGGGTGGAGATGAGGGATGTGGCCACCCCCGTCACGACCGAGCGCTACACGGGAAACTGGAGAGGGGCCTACCAGGGGTGGTTCCCCACGCCTGGGGCCATGCGCAGGAGGATGCGGAAGACCCTCCCCGGGCTCGAGGCCTTTTACATGGCCGGCCAGTGGGTGAGCCCGGGGGGCGGGCTCATGCCCTCGGCGCTCTCGGGGCGGCACATCATCCAGCTCCTGTGCGCGCGGGACGGAAGGCGCTTCGTGGCGTGGCGCCCGAGAGAGCGCCCCCGCCGCGCTCCAGGCAGAGCGGCCGCGCCTGCCATGGCCTCGCTCCCAGTCCAGGCTCCCCGTGCCGAAAGGAGCACACCATGACCCGCACGCCCAAGTCCCCAGGAGAAGCCCGAGGCCTGCGCCGGGCGCCTCGCGCGCCGGCCGCGCGCACGGCCAGGCTCGCCGCGGAGCGCACTCGCGCACTCACCCGGGAGTAGCAGCGCTCGCTCACCGCCCAGAGCCGCCAGCTCCGGGAGGAGCTCCAGATCCCGGGGATGGCCTACCCTGGGTCACCCAGGAGTTCCGCGTCTTCGACATCATGAGCCAGCGCAGCGGCATGCCCACCGACGCCCTCCAGCTGATGTTCCTCCTGGGCTTCAGCCGAGACGACATCCTCCAGCCAGGGGGCAGCGCGCGTTGCTCGCGCTGCCCGTGCTGCCGCGAGGCTCAGCGCGCCGTGACGTTGTAGCGCAGCCCGACGTGCAGGTTCCCGTTCTCCCCGACGATCTCCCGGTCCCCCTTGGGCGACCAGTCCTTCAGGGAGATGACGAAGGAGTGGGTGGCCTGTGAATCGGCGTGCTTGTTGCCCTCCCAGACATTGGCGCGGAGGGTGAAGGACTTGCCATCCTGCTGCAGCAGGGAGAGCACCTTCTGCTGGCCAAGCGTGATGGTGTCCCCCTTGCCGCGCTTCACGTTCCTGCCAGACGCCAGGAGGGTGGTCTGATCACTCTCCAGGTAGAGATCATAGCAGATCTCACCCTTACCGATGGCCTCGCCGTCATTGTAGATCTTCAGCTCCTTCAGCGAGACGGTGATGGCGCTGGTCTTCCCGACGCACGAGGGAATCGTGTAGCTGGTGGCGGAGGACACCACGAGCGGCTGGAAGTTCTTCAGGTACCGCACCGTGTACGAGAGCGGGACGCCCGGAGAGGCCACCGAGAAGTTGGCGCCCTCCTGGAAGTAGTTCTGGAGCGCCGCCACCTTGTCCGTGCCGGAGGCGATCACCTGCACCGCGGCGCCCGCGGGCCCGCCCAGCGCCAGCACCGTCATCCTCGCGTCACGCAGCGTCTTCTGCTGGGCGGCCGTCAGCGAGATGCTCCCGCCCGCCCCGGCCTTGGAGAAGGCCGCGTCGAGCGCGGCGGACAGCGACGAGCTGGACTCCTGCGACTCGAACTTCACCAGCAGCCGGCGCCCGTACGAGACAGAGCTGACATAGCCAGGGGGGTTGCCCGCATGGATATAGCTGCCCAGCTCGGAGGCCGTGACGCTCGAGTCGAAGACGGCCGTCGGATCATTGGGCGTCTCGAAGGACACCGTGTAGTAGGACTGGGTGAAGTCCACCAAATACGTCGTCTTGCTCGTCGTCCACGACTGGCCGAAGGTGGTGCTGAGCGTGTTGCCGGCGAACTGCGCGGCGATGCCTGCCCGGAAGCTCCCCTCATTGAGCGAGTAGGACTGGTGCATGCTGTAGGCGACCTTGGCCGCGAAGTTGACGGTCTCGGCCGTCAGGATGCTGTGGATGCCGTCCTGGACACTCGCCAGGCCGGGGACGGCCAGGTCGCGGCTGTAGATGTAGGGAGTCGAGGAGCCGTCAATGCGCGCGTTGGTGAGGGTGATGCGGCCGGGAGCCCGCCTCCCGCCGATGGGCGACAGCAACCCGAGCGCCAGGGACTGGCCCTGCACCAGCGAGCCGGGCCAGAGGGCGTCGGCGTTGGGATCAAAGGAGACGAGCTTGTCGAAGTTGCTCGTCTCGGACACCTGCGTATAGGTGCAGGTGTTGACCGTGGCGTCACGCACCTCTTCCGTCGTGCTGCTGGACTCGGAATGCGTCGGCGTGGGCAGGACGAGCGTGCCCGGGTTGATGATGGTGTCGTACAGCGCTGGGTTCAGGATGACCGCCTGCTCCCGCTGCCCGAGATCTTCCGCGCTCGGGGCCAGGACATCCGCAGCGCCCTCCTGGGGCTCCAGCTCGCCGCCGCAAGCATAGAGGACCCCAAGGAATAGCCCTGCCAGCAGGCTTCGACCCTGATTCATTCGCGCACTCTCTGTGTTGGAGGAAGGAGGCGCACTGTAAATGGGCAATGAGAGCCAATCAAGACAAACCAGTTTTTAGCAATTAATAAGAAAAAGCTGTTATCCCGCGGCGCGCGGTGCTTTCGAAGGCGACGTGAGCCGGGCAGCCGGGCAGCCGGGCAGCAAGGCGGCACGTCTGGGGCGTACTCTGTTCAGCCGTTTGGGTTGAAAAGGAGTCCTCGATGAGCACCATCGCCCTGCCCGGTTACAAGCTACTGGCCCCTTTCCAGGGGACCGGTGCCAACGTCCTCCACCACGCGGTGCGCGAGAGCGATGGGCACCTGATCATCGTCAAGACGCCCCTCTCCAAGTACCCCGGCCCGCGTGAGCGCGCCCGCCACCAGCGAGAGTACGAGCTGCTGCAGCGCCTGCGGGGCACCCCCGGCGTACTCACCGCCCACGGCCTCGAGATCGTCCAGGATCGGCCTTTCCTGCTGCTGGAGGAGGTCGGAGGCGTGGCGCTCTCGGAGCAGCTGGGCCGCCCCTTCGAGCCCTCCCGCTTCTTCGAGCTGGCCCTCGCCCTGGCCACCACCCTGGCGGAAGTCCACCGGCGCGGCGTCATCCACAAGGACATCAAGCCCGCCAACATCCTCCTCTCGCACTCGGGGAAGGCCTGGATCATTGACTTCGGTATCGCCACCTTGCGGCAGGTCGAGCACGTGGAGGAGGCCCTCCACTCCCAGCACGTCGAAGGCACTCCGGCCTACATGTCCCCGGAGCAGTCGGGGAGGATGAATCGCGCGGTGGACTACCGCACGGACTTCTATTCGCTGGGAGTCACCTTCTACGAGATGCTGACGGGCGTGCTGCCCTTCCAGGGACGGGACGTGCTGGAGGTGCTCCACGCCCACCTGGCCCAGGCCCCCCGCGCGCCGCACCAGGTAGTGCCCTCCGTTGCTCCCGCGCTCTCGGCCGTGGTGATGAAGCTGCTGGCCAAGGTAGCCGAGGAGCGCTACCAGAGCGCCGAAGGGCTGCGGGCGGATCTGGAGCTCTGCCAGGAGGCGCTGCGGCGCGAAGCCCGGGAGCCCTTCCCGCTGGGCAGCAGGGACTTTCCTGCCCGCTTCCAGCTCCCCCAGCGGCTGTACGGCCGCGAGGCGGCTGCGGGCTCCCTGGTGGAGTCCTTCGAGCATGTGGCAAGCACGAGACAGCCCGAGTGGGTGCTCGTCCGCGGCTACTCCGGCATCGGCAAGTCCTCCGTCGTCCGCGAGCTGCACCGCCCCGTGCTGCAGCGGCGCGGCTTCTTCCTCAGCGGCAAGTTCGACCAGCTCCAGCGTGACGTCCCCTATGCCACCCTGGCGCAGGCCATCCGAGGGCTGGTGCAGCAACTCCTGGCGGGCACCAATGAAGAGATCGCCGCCTGGCGCCAGCGGCTGCTGGAAGCGTGGGAGGGCAACGGCCAGGTGCTGGTGGACGTAGTGCCTCAGCTCGAGCTGATTGCCGGCAAACAACCCGCCGTCCCCGAGATGCCCCCTGTCGAGGCGCAGAACCGCTTCAACCGCCTCTTCCAGCGCTTCCTCGGCGTCTTCGCCACTCCTGAGCGCCCCCTCGTCCTCTTCCTGGACGACCTGCAGTGGGCCGACTTCGCCAGCCTCGAGCTCCTCCGGTACCTCTCCACGCATCTGGATACGCCACCCCTGCTGCTGATCGGCGCCTACCGGGACAACGAGGTGAGCGCCTCCCATCCCCTGGAGCGAACCCTCTCGGAGGCGCGCAAGGCCGGGGCGAGGCTGAAGGACATCCGCCTGGGCCCTCTGACGCTGGAGCAGACGCAGCAGCTGGTGGGCGATGCCTTGCCCGGGGCCAGCGAGGAGCTGGCCATCCCCCTCTCATCCCTCGGCCAGAAGAAGACGGGGGGCAACCCCTTCTTCCTCCTCCAGCTGTTGCAGACGCTCCATCAGGACGGACTCGTGGAGCGTGCGCCGGGGGGCGGCTGGCGCTGGGACGCCGAGGGGGTACGGGCCCGCGGATACTCGGACAACGTCATCGACTTCATGGCGGGCCGCCTGCTGCAGCTACCGGAGCAGGCCCGGCAGCTGCTCCCCCTGGCGGCGTGCGTGGGCAATACCTTCCCCGTGGAGCTGCTGGCCCTCCTCTCCCAGCAGGATGTCCCCCAGGTGGAGCAGGGCCTGGAGCCCGCCCTCCAGGAGGCGATGCTGGTGCGGGTGGCTGCCCAGCAGTACCGCTTCCTGCACGACCGCATTCAACAGGCGGCCTACTCCCTCATCCCCGAGCAGGAGCGCAAGGCCGTCCACCTGCGCATTGGCCGCCTGCTGCTGGAGAGCCTCTCTCGCGAGGAGCTGCACGAGCGCCTCTTCGATGTGGTGGGCCACCTCAACTCGGGCGTGGAGCTGATGAAGGAGGAAGCGGAGCGCTCCCGCCTGGCGCACCTGAATGCCGAGGCGGGTTGGAGGGCCAAGGCCTCCAGCGCCCACCGCTCGGCCGTGGCCTGCTTCAGCACGGCCTACTCCCTGCTGCCCGAAAACCCCTGGGAAGGAGAGCACGCCCTGGCCTTCAAGCTGCGCCTGGATCAGGCCAGCAGCGAGGTGATGAATGGCAACGCCGCCGAGGCGCACCGGCTCTTGGAGGACCTGCTGCCACGAGCGCGCACGCGCGCGGAGATGGCGGACGTCTATCACTTCAAGAGCAGCCTGCTCGTCCACTCCGGCGATGCCGAGGGCGCCCTCGCCTGCCTGCTGGACTGCCTGGAGAAGTTCGGCATGCCCCTGCCCTCGCGCCCGTCCTGGGAGGAGGTGGTGGCGGCCTATGCGGAGGTGTGGTCCCTGTTGGGGGCTCGTCCCATCGAGAGCCTCCTGGAGCTGCCGCCTTCGACGGACCCGGACCTGCAGGAGGCCATGCGCGTCCTCTCGAGCCTGTCCCAGCCGGCTTTCTTCTGCAGCATCAACCTGCATGTCCTCCACATCTGCCGGATGGTGACGCTCTCCATCCGCCACGGGAGCACAGCCGCCTCCGCGCACGGGTACTCGTGGTTCGGGTTCCTGAGCAGCAACGTCTTCAAGCGGTACCGGGAGGGGCTGGCCTTCAGTGATCTCGCCTGTAAGCTCATCGAGCGCCAGGGCGGCTCCGCCCACCACGCCGAGGCGCTCCACACCCGGGCAATGAACGGGCTGTGGGTGAACCCGTTCGCTTCCGCGCGGGACTTCAATACCAAGGCCTTCCAGCAGTCAGTCCTGGAGGGCGACTTCCGGAATGCCTGCTTCTGCTTCAACCAAAGCGCCACGCTCCCTCTCGCCATGGGGCGCGCGCTGGCGGACGTGCAGCAGGAAGCGTTGGCAGGCCATGACTTCGCCTCCAAGGTGGGCTTCTGGGACATCTCCACCATGATGCTCACCATCGGGCGGTACGTGGCGCAGTTGCAGGGGCGCTCCAGCTCCTTCTCCACCATGAACGGAGATGGGTTCGACGAGGAGGCGCTCGAGGCGCGGATGGCCGCCGGGAGCCTGGCCCCGCTGCGGTGCGCCTACGCCACCGTGAAGACGATGTCGCGCTTCATGTGCGGGGCCTATGAGGAGGCACGCCAGGTGGCCGCGGGTGCCGCGGAGCTGAGCTGGTCCATCATCGGTCAGAACTTCAATTACTTCTTTCAGCTGTACCGGGCGCTGACCCTGGCGGCGTGCTGCCGGGACGCTTCGCCAGCGCGGCGGCGCGAGTACCTGGAGGCCATCGAGCAGCACCACCAGCAGTTGGCGGAGTGGGCCGAGAACTGCCCGGAGAACTTCCGCGCGGCCGAGCGGCTGGTGGCCGCGGAGTTGGGGCGCCTGAACGGCCAGCTGGAGAAGGCCCTCCCCGCGTACGAGGAGGCCATCCAGTCCGCCCGCGAGCAAGGCTCCCTCGTGAACGTGGCCCTGGCGAATGAGCTGGCCGCGCGCTTCTGGAAGGATCGCGGGCTATCCTCCACCGCCCTCGCCTTCGCTCGGGAGGCCCGGGAGGCCTGGTGGCAGTGGGGAGCCGAGGGCAAGGCGAGACACCTGGACGAGCAATGGCCGTCCCTCGTCGCGCCGACCAAGAGCGGCCAGAGGACCAGCAGCAGCTACGACACGGACTCCAGCCGCCTGGATGCGCTCACGGTCGTCAAGGCCCAGCAGGCCATCTCCAGCGAGATCGTCCTGGAGCGACTGGTGGACACCCTGCTCCGGGTCGCGCTGGAGAACGCCGGCGCCCAGCGCGGCGCGCTGCTCTTGCTGCGCAATGACACGTTGGAGGTGGCGGCCCAGGTGGACACCACCCATGACCAGGGCTCGGCACCGGGGGAGTCCGCCCGGCAGCTGCCCTGGACGCTGCTGACCTATGTGCGGCGCTCGGGCGAGCACGTCCTCATCGATGACACCGCCCAGCCTCACCCCTTCTCCAGCGACTTGTACTTCTCCCACAGCCTTGCCCGCAGCGTGCTGTGCCTCCCCCTCTCGCGCCAGGAGGAGTTCACCGGGCTGTTGTACCTGGAGAACGACCTGGCCACCGAGGCCTTCTCCCCGAGCCGCATCGCCCTGCTGAGGCATATCGCCTCCCAGGCCGCCATCTCCTTCGAGAACGCACGCCTCTACGAGGAGGTGCGGCTGGCCGAGGCGGCCCTGCGCCAGTCCAATGATGAGCTGGAGCTGCGCGTGGAGGAGCGCACGCGCGAGCTGAAGCAGGCCCAGGCCCACCTGGTGGAGACGGCACGCTCCGTCGGCATGGCGGACATCGCCTCCAACATCCTCCATGAGGTCGGCAATACCCTCCTCAGCATCGTGATCGATACCGATTTGATGCGCAGGACAGTGGATGGCTCGCGCGTAGGCCGAGTGAGGCAGGTGGGGGCGCTGCTGGAGAAGCACCGCGAGAACCTGACGCACTTCGTCAACCATGATGAGCAGGGCAGCCAGTTGCTGGGCTACGTCTTCACCCTCTCTGATGAGCTGGCGCAGGAGCAGTCGACGCTGAAGCAGAGCTTGGGGACGCTGGGCAAAAACGTGGATCGCGTGCGGAGCATCGTCCAATCGCAGCGGACCTATGCGAGGTCCATGCTGCTGATGGACGAATATGATCCGGTGGCGCTGGTGGAGGAGGCCCTGCGCCTCCAGTCGGCCACGCTGCAGCAGTCCCGTGTCTCGGTGACGAAGGAGCTGGCCGCCCTGCCGAAGGTGAAGGTGGACAAGCAGCGGGTGCTGCAGATCCTGCTCCACCTGCTCAGCAATGCCCGCAAGGCCCTGGAGCTGGTGCCGGAGGGAGAACGCCGCCTGCGGGTGCAGCTGGCCGCGGAGGGAAATCGGGTCTGCCTCCAGATCGCAGACAACGGCGAGGGCCTGGCGCCGGAGATTCGTGGGCAGCTCTTCACGCAAGGCTTCAGCACGCGCAAGGACAGCTATGGCATCGGCCTGCACTCCAGCGCGCTGTCGGCCCAGTTGATGGGCGGCCGGCTGACGCTCGAGAGCGAAGGGCCGGGCAAGGGAGCCATCGCCACACTCGAGCTCCCCATCACGCAGCCCGCGCCGCCGCAGGGCCAGTAGCAGGAGCCACGGGAAGGAATCCTGGGCAGCGCGCCTGCGGGATGACAGCATCGCGCCCGCGCGCTCCTGCCCAGAGCCGGAGCCTGCTTGGTACGGCATGCTCGAGATCGGCAAGCCGAAGCCCGAAGAGACGGTCGTCGTCTCGACGGCCGCCGGAGCCGTGGGCAGCCTGGCCGTCCAGATCGCGAAGATCGCCGGGTGCCGCGTCATCGGCATCGCGGGGAGCGCGGACAAGTGCGACTGGGTCGTCCAGGAGCTCCGCGCCGACGCCTGCATCAACTACAGGACCGAGGACATCGACCAGGCCCTCGCCCGTCATTGTCCGCAGGGCGTCGATGTGTACTTCGACAACGTCGGCGGGGCGACCCTGGATATCCTCCTCGGGCGAATGAAGAACTTCGGCCGCATCGTCGCGTGCGGGATGATCTCCGAGTACAACGCCGAGACGCGCCTGTTCACGGCCCGCAACATGCTCGACGTGGTCACCAAGCGCCTGCTGATCAAGGGCTTCGTGTGCTCGGATCACTTCGACTACGCGGAGATGGCCTACCGCGATCTGGTGAAGTGGCACCAGGAGGGGAGGATCCGCTACCGCGTGGACGAGGTCCAAGGGCTGAGCAACACCCCGAGCGCGGTGCGTCGGCTGTTCGATGGCTCCCACCGCGGCAAGCTCGTCGTCAAGGTGGCGGACTGAGCCAGGCGCGGGGGAGCGCCGCCGCGACATTCGAGCACGGGGGCGCCCGCCTGGCGCCTCTGCGCGCAAGCCTTTCGGTTCCTAGGCGCGCCACACAGATTCTTCGGAAAGGCTCCGGCGCAGTGCCCTTTACAGGAGGTTCGGAAATGTCCCGCCGCGTGCAGTCCCTGCTCCTTGCCACGGCCTTGCTCAGCCTGGCTGGCTGCGCTTCCGCCCAGTCGAACACCCGGACGGAGCCCTCCGCCCAGGCGCAGGAAGCTGCGCCCTCCCGGCCGATGTGCGCCCTGTGCCCCATGAAGGTGGAGGGGACCCAGGTCACGGCCTCGGATGTAGAGGGAGGCGCGGCACTAACCTTCACCACGGCCACGGGTGACGTGGAAGCGCTCCGGGCCCAGGTAGCTCAGATGGTGGAGCGGCACAACGCCCGGCGGGCAGGTGCCTCCTCTCCAGGGGCCGGCTGCTGCTGCCCGCAGGGGAACCAGGGCGCCGGAGCCTCGGCCTCCTGTCCGCAGGGCATGGCGAATTGCCCTCAAGCGAACTGTCTGCCCCCAGGCGGCCCACAGGGGGGCCCCGGCCAGGGCGGCTCTGGGCTCCAGGGGAGGCACACGGTCATGGGGAGGGCCATGGGGATGCCGATGATGGCTGCGGAGGCCTCGGTGGAGGAAGTGCCCGGCGGCGCACGGATGGTGTTGAAGGCGAAGGATCCCTCGGGAGTCGATGCCTTGCGCCAGCAAGTGCACCAGCACGCCGAGATGATGTCGAAGGGCCGCTGCGGCTGCCCGGCCGTGCGGGGTGCGCAGGGGCCGCAAGACAGCGGCAGTTGAGTTGCTGTTCACCATGATGCGCGACGGCAAGCCGTCCGACAGCTCGGCAGCAGCTCAACACCGCGGGTAGGAACGACCGGACAGAGAAGCCAGCGTCGCTTCGCTCTGAGTCACGAAGCGCCGATCGGCGTGATGCCGATGCGGCGACCTCGGCGGCCGAAATCTGCACCTACAACTCCCTGGAATCACAAAGGAAATCCGTCATTCGAAGGGTTCCAGACACTATAATTGTTGCCCCAGGGCTTTCACGGGTGGTAATAGCTCGCCGCGATTTCTGCGTTGCCCAGCTAACAGGACAAAGGGGGGCTGCAGGCTGAAGAGCACCAGTCTCCCAGACGTCGTCACGCCTCCTACACATGACCAATGCAGGCCGAACAGCTTTGCTCGAGAGAGGAATCGGTCGTGCTGAGCGCCCTTAGATACTGCCTGCTGCCCTTCTTCTTCTTTCCTCTGGTCATCGCGGGCACGTGGGCAGGCGGCCATTGGCCGCTGGCGTACCTGCTGTTCGCGGTCGGCATGTACATCGTGGTCGACAACCTCACCCCGCCGTTGACGAGCATTCAGTCGCAGCGGGCGGCGCTGCTGAATGATCTCTACCTGTTTTTGCAGGTACCGCTGTCGATGCTGCTCCTCGGCGTGTATCTATTCAAGATCCGCCTGATGTACACAGGCACCGGAGCGGTGACGGTGCTGGATCTCCCGCTGGCGCCGTTCTCCACCGCAGGCCAGGCCCTTGCGGCGGCGTTTGCGATTGGGGTCCACTGCGGCAGCAACGACGTCGTGGCACACGAGATGATGCACCGGAGCTCCACGTTCTGGAAGGCGTGCAGCCGCATCCTCCTGGTGATGACCGGAGACGCTCAGTTCCAGGAGGCACATCTCTACGGCCACCACGCCGCTGTCGCCACGCCGAGCGACCCCGCTACGGCACGGCGAGGTGAAGGTTTCTATCGCTTCCTGGTTCGATCCACCGTGGGCCAATGGAAGGAGGCGTACGAATTCGAGCGGGTCCGCCTCCGCACGCGGAGCGGGCTCTCCAGGTGGGCGAATCATCGCGTGTTGCGCGGAAATCTGGCGACGCTGCTGCTGATTGGAATCGCCACCTGGCTGTGTGGCCCCCTGGGCACAGCCGGATACCTCCTCATCATGGTCGTCGCGAAGACCGTTCTCGAAGCGGTCAACTACATTCAGCACTATGGCCTGACGAGAGAGCCGCGCTCCAAGGTCGAGGCTCACCACAGCTGGGAGTGCGACTCGCGCGGGTCGTCGATGTACTTGTTCAACCTCACGCGCCACGCCGAGCACCATGCGAACCCCCGGAAACCGTTTTGGGAGCTCCGCGTTCAGCCGACGCCGTATCGCCTCCCGCACGGGTACATGTTCGCCATCATCATGGCGCTGATCCCGCGGCTCTGGTTCCGCTATGCCGACCGCCTCTCGAACACGGCGTCAGGCCCCACCCTCCGCTCGGACGCTGCTTGATCGCATGCCTCCAGCTGCCCCCCTCAGACAGAGAGACAACCCCAGGTGAAAATCAGCATCGTCGGCCAGTCGGACTATCTCGCGCTTTTGCTCGGCAACTCGAAGCTCCTCAAGATCCGAGCGTCGGAGCCCATCGCGCCACGGGTCAATAGCCTGCCCCGAGCCGGAGCGAACGAGCCTCGGACGGTGCTCCTGCTGGGGGCGACCGGCTTCGTGGGCATGCACGTCTTGCATGAGCTGCTCAGGCGGCCGGATGTGGCCAAGGTCTACGCGCTCGTGCGCAAGAAGCGGGCCGCCAGCCCGGAGAGCCGCCTCGCCGTGGCCACGCGCAGCTTCGGACTCACCCTCGAGAAGAGCGACCGGCTGGAGGTGCTCGACGGCGATTTCACGGCCAACGATCACTTCGGACTGTCCGACGAGAACTACGCCAGGCTCCGTGGATCG
The DNA here is from genome assembly GCA_016926755.1 of Myxococcaceae bacterium. GTDB lineage: Bacteria > Myxococcota > Myxococcia > Myxococcales > Myxococcaceae > Hyalangium. Next base: position 20,812 of record JAFGNZ010000099.1, read on the forward strand.
GTGGACGTCGTGCTGAACGCCGCGGGCGCCACCAACCACACGTTCCCTTATGCGTATTTCCGGAGCGAGACCATCATCCCGCTCCTGTGGATGATGGAGTTCTGCGCCACGGAGCGGCACAAGTCGCTGCACTTCATCGGGTCGATGAACGGTGAAGTCTTCCGGACCATGCGGGACTTCATGCGCATCGGCTTCTATCACTGCGGATACAGCCGGATGAAGTGGATCGTGAAGCACCTCGCGATCTGGGCGCGCGAGCAGGGGCTCTCCGCGTCGCTGTACTTGCCGCCACACGTGCTGGGCAGCAGCCTCACCGCATTCAAGGACCCGGGGCTTCGCTACTCCTTCTGGCACATGATCTGGTACTCCAGCCAAATGCGGAAGATCTGGGAGGCCGAGGATCCGGTGCCAGTGATCTCCGCCGATGCACTCGCACGGGAAGTCTGCGACAACGCGCTCAGCGCAACGCCGCGGCTGTTCGCCTATCCGTCTGCCTACATCAGCATGGCCGACCTGGCTCAGACCTTTGGTTGGACCGTGGTGCCCTGGAAGGAGTTCCGCGCGGAGCTCAAACGAACCTTCTCGATATCATTCAAGAAGTGGAATCCGAAGGAGCCGTTCTCCAGCCTGTTCGACATGTTCTTGCACACGTTCTTCACCCGATCGTTGTTCACGAACGATCTCCCCGAGATCATCTCGACCATCACCAGGGCGGCCCAGCGAAGCGAACCGGCTGCTGCCACGGAGCTGCCGCCCAGCCGTTTCATCCACGAGTGCGCGCGCAAGAACTACGTCATCGGCAGAAGCGTGGCAGGGGAGCTGGCCACTGGCCAGGGCGTGACGGCGCTCAAGGAACTCACGAAAGAAAGGTCGTAAACCGATGGAAAAGAAGTCCATTATCGATAGCAGGGCCGTGTTCATCACGTGGAGCGTACTCCTGACGATTACGTTCCTGGCCAGCATCTTCATCGTCAATCCCACCCTGAACCCCGAGAGAAGTGTCTTCTCCTGGCCGCAGCTGCAGCTCCAGTTCGCGTACACACCCGAGAACGGGATGAAGGTCCTGGAGTCCTGGGGGCCGGGGTCCATGGATCGCTATTTCAGCGTCATCTGGATCGATCTGGTCTTCGCAATCTCATACGGCCCGGCGTTCGGCCTTTACATCCGGAAGATGGGCGGGTCCGTTGCCGCGTCCCTGCTTCCGCTGGTGGAGATGGCCACCAACCTGGTCGAGACCTCGCTCGAGATCTACTGGGTTGCCAACCACTCTTTGAACAATCTGCTGTACGCGCCGTTCCTGACGCACTCGATCATCGCGACCATCAAGTGGGCGCTCGTTCCGATCTACTCCGTCCACATGGGGTTGCTGTTCTACAACTGGTTGCGCTCGCGATCGATGGACGTGGCGTTCCGGCGTCCGTCTCAGGCGCGGCGGCCCGGCGAGGGGGCGTGAGCGGGCAGCCTGCCCCTTCACCTCCGCTCCCCGAATCAAATGCAAGCGACAAGGATGAACTGAAATGAACAAGAGCCAGATCGAGAAGTTGGTCTTCGCGGTGGTCTCGGAGCAATTCAACGTCCCGGTCCAGGATCTCACGCCCAAGACTCTGCTCATTGAGGATCTCGGCGCCGACTCAGCGGCGCTGGTCGAGTTTTCGGCTCGCCTGGAGGACACGTTCAAGACGGAGTTCCCCGACCTCCGGTACCTGGCCGACAAGGACCTCGGCAAGCTGATCGAGTTCATCTCGACCTACGAGAAGCTGCCGCAGCGAACCGGCACCGACGGGTGAGGAAGTGACGCCGGGAGCCAAGGCAGCCGAGCTGATCCCGTTCTTGCGCGACTACGCGAGCACGCGCCTGAACTCTCGGCTCGCGGACGCGAGACGGTGCCTGCCGCCGCAGGTGGTGCTCGACTTCGGCCGGCGGGGGCTGTTCGGACTGCGCGTGCCGCGAGATCTCGGCGGCCTCGAGCTGGGGTGGCGGGCGGGCGGCTCCGTCGTCGAGCAGCTCGCCGCCATCGACCTGACGCTCGCGATGATGGTCGGTATCCACAACGAGCTGGGCATCGGCCCGATCCTCCGCTGGGGAACGGCGCAGGCGAAGGCGGACCTCCTCCCGCCGCTCGCCACCGGGCGAATGCTGGGCGGGCTGGCCATCACCGAGGATGGGGCCGGCTCGAATCCCCATGCCATCTCCAGCACGGCGCTGCCGCTCCCCGGTGGAGCCTGGCGTATCCGTGGTGAGAAGATCCTGGTCGGCAACGGCTCGTGGGCGAGCGTCATCAACGTGTTCGCTCGACGTGACGACGAGGGAAGCCGCAAGGGCATCATCGGGTTCGCCGTCATGACCGACAGCGCCGGCGTACGCATGGGGCCGGAGATGATGACCCTGGGGATGAGGGCGATCGTCCAGAACCGCATCCGGTTCGAGGACGTGCGGATCGAGGCGCCGAGGCTCCTCGGCAGTCCCGATGGCAACTTCGAGGTCGCCGAGCATACGTTCCAGATGGCGCGCCTCGGGCTCGCCATCGCCGCGACCGGCGCCATCAAGCGTTGTGCCCAGCTCCTCGTCCGGTATGGGTCCCGGCGGAAGATCTGGACGGGGCCCCTGGGCAAGAGCACCGTGTTCTGCGGCGCGCTGCGGGCCATCCTGGACTCGGTGGAGATCCTCACGCGGCTGTGCTCGGTGGTGACCGAGGCGCTGGACCAGGAGCGTCCGGTTCCCGCCGAGATGTTCTTCGTGTGCAAGATCCTGGGTCCGGAATACCTCTGGTTTGCCGCGGACAACCTCGTCCAGTGGCTGGGGGGCCGGGGCTACCTGGAGTCCAACGAGGCGCCACAGATCCTGCGGGATGCGCGCCTCTTCCGGATCTTCGAGGGACCGACGGAGACCATGAAGGTGCAGCTCGGCTCGATGTGGCAGAGCGGCACCGGGGAGTTCCGGAAGTTCCTCTTGGCCTTGCCCGGCGGTGAGGAGGTCGTGCCCCGGATCCAGGAAGCGTGTGACGAGATCTGGGCCACGCCGAGCCCGCCGGGGCTGAGCCTCGGCCAACATGCGTTCTCTCGCCGCCACGCGATCGGTGCGCTCGTCGCCGAGGGCGTCGCGTGGGCGCTGCTCGCGGATCCCGCCTCACCCTCCGGGCTGCTCGCGCGCGCGCAACGCAATTTCCAGGAACTGCGGCGGGCCGAAGTGTACCGCACCTCCGGTGCAGCCCTCCTGGATCTGGATGCCGCCGGGCAGAAGCTCGCGTCTGAGATCGGAGATGTCGTTCAGACCCTGCCCGGTGAGGACTGGGTGTACAACGACTTGCTGGCGCCCGGCTCACAGTGAGTGCGCGCTCGCCTGGGTGGACACCGATCGAGGCTTATTATGACGAAGACCCAAACGACCAGCGCCGATCCACGAACGGGGCCCCAGAAGCCGCCCCAGAACTACTATGGGCGCGCCCTGCAGGCGGCCTTCGCGGTGGCGCAGCTGGTGCCGCCGCTGGCCCTGCGGCTCGCGTATCGGCTCTTCTACGTGCCGCGGAAGAGCCACCGGCCGCCCTTTGCTCCGCCGGGCTTCGAGAAGACCTTCGTGCGCGCAGGTGACTACTCGATCTGCGTCTATGCGATCGGCGAGGGCAAGCCCGTGCTCCTGATTCATGGGTGGGAGCTCGGCGTCTACCGCTTCGAGGCGCTCATGAGGGAGATCGCCAAGGCGGGTTTCCGCGTCGTCGCCTTCGACATCCCAGGTCACGGCGAGAGCACAGGGAAGCAGAGCGATATCGTCGAGATCTGCAAGGTCGCCTGTGAGCTCGACAAGAGCTTTGGCCCGTTCTTCGCTGGCGTCGCCCACTCCTACGGTGGCCTGTGCCTGGCGAACCTGCTCCGCATCGGGTTGAAGATGCAGAAGGTGATGCTGCTCGCGACGCCCGCCACCTATGAGAGCATCATCGACCGCTTCGGCGAGTTCTTGCACCTGCGGCCTCGCGTGATGGCCTCACTCAGAGACGCCGTCAACCAGAGATACGCACCGCACCGGCTCGAGGAGGACTTCAGCGCGCTGGAGACCCTCCGCAAGACGAAGACGCCCGCCCTGCTGGTACACGACGAGACGGATCCGGTGGTGCCCTTCGCCGATGCCTCGACACTCGCTCAGGCGCACGAGGATGTTCGGATCGTGAGCACGAACGGGCTTGGGCACAACCGCATCGTGGCGAGCCCCGAGGTCATCTCGAGCTGCGTCGAGTTCCTCACCGCTGAACGAAGGGCTCCTGAGGCTGTAGCCGGAGACGCAAGATGATGCAGAGCTTTGTCGAAATCCTCCGTCGCCACGCGGTGGACCAGCCGGACCGCGAGGCGTTCACCTTCCTGAGCGAGGACGCGGAAGAGTCCCGCTGCACGTACGGCGAGCTGGACGCCCGTGCTCGAGCGATCGGGACCCAGCTCCGTGAAGGAGGTACGGGGCACGTCCTGTTGCTGTACGCTCCCGGCAGGCACTTCGTGGAGGCGTTCTTCGGGTGCCTGTATGCCGGGCGGGTCGCCGTGCCGGTGTACCCGCCGGACCCCATCAATGTCGAGCGGGCCCTCACTCGGCTTCGCCACGTGCTCGCGGACGCGCGTCCCTCGACCATCGCGACGACGCGCGAGGTGCGCGAGCTGATGGTCATGTTCGAGGACAAGGTGCCCGAGCTCGCGCCGCTGGAGTGGGCCATAACCGATGAGGCGGAACCGCCCGGCACGCGCTGGAGCGAGCCGTCGGAGTCGTGGGACGGCGTCGCCATGCTCCAGTACACCTCCGGCTCCACCTTGTCGCCGCGTGGAGTGATGCTGACGCACGGAAACCTGCTCACCAACTCGGCGTACATCAAGGAGGCCTTCGGGCACTCGACTGCGAGCCAAGGCGTCATCTGGCTCCCGCCGTACCACGACATGGGGCTCATCGGCGGCATTCTCCAGCCGGTGTTCTCCGGGTTTCCCTGCGCCCTGATGTCCCCCTTGGACTTCCTGCAGAGGCCGATTCGATGGCTGCGCGCCGTGTCGCGATTCCGCGCGACGACGAGCGGAGGGCCGAACTTCGCCTACGAGCTGTGCGCGAAGAAGATTGGCCGGGCCGACTGCGAAGGCCTGGATCTGAGCAGCTGGAGCGTGGCCTTCAATGGCGCGGAGCCGATCAATGCCGCGACCATGGAGCGCTTCGTCGATGTCTTCGGTCCGCTCGGGTTCCGCGCCGAGTCCTTTCTCCCGTGCTACGGACTGGCCGAGAGCACCCTCGCGGTGACGTGCACCCCGAAGTCGGCCCTGCCGACGGTCGGAACTTTCGACCCGCATTCGCTGGGCCTGGGCAAGCTGCGAGAGCCGAGCGGAGAGGCGCCGGAGGTCTCGAGGTTGGTCTCGTGTGGCCGCCCCCCCGCGGATCACCGGGTCGTGATCGTCGACCCCGAGACGCGGCTCACCTGTGCGGACAGGAACGTCGGCGAGATCTGGATCTCAGGCCCGAGCGTCGCCAAGGGATATTGGGAGAAGCCCGCGGAGACGCAGGCGACGTTTGGCGCCTCTCTCGCGGATACGGGGGAGGGACCGTTCCTGCGGACCGGGGACCTGGGGGCCATGCTCGATGGCGAACTCTACGTCTCCGGGCGGCTCAAGGACGTCATGATCATCCACGGCCGGAACTACTATCCGCACGACATCGAGGCGACCGTCTACACGTGCCACAGCGAGCTGCGGCCGAACTGCGGCGTGGCGTTCACAGTCGCCGGGGGAGATGGGGAGCGCCTCGTCGTCGTCCAGGAGGTGCGGCGGCTGCAGGACCTGAACAGCAATGAAGTGATCATGAAGATCCGCGGCGCGGTGGCTCAACACCACCGGGTGCAAGTGCAGAGCGTGGTGTTGCTGCCACCGCGCGCGTTGCCCAAGACCTCGAGCGGCAAGGTCCAGCGCCAGCTCTGCCGTACCCTCTTCCTGAAGGGAGAGCTCGACGTGGTGGCCACATGGTCATTGAACCAGCTCGCCGTGAGCTAGCCGCAACCTTGAGGGAGTGAGATGCGCGAACGTGTAGATATCCAGGATTTGTATGGCGAGGCCTACTTGCGCGGGGCCGAGGAAGGAAGGCTCCTGGCCGAGCGCGTGGCCCGGCAGGTCTATCTCCGACACTTGAAGCACGATCGACGCCCCTACCGCGCGCTCCTCGGCGAGGAGCCCGCGGCCCCGAACGAACGCAGCGCCTACTATTTCAAGAAGCGGCTCCTCGACTACCTGATCGACAAAGGCGATCTCACGTTGCGCGACGACGGTACGCTCGAGATGTCTCCAGAGGTGGCGAGCACGCCGATCACCGACGAGGATACGAAGAAGCTGAGCTGCGAAGGTTACGTCCTCCTCGCGCATCTTCCCGACGTAGCCGACGCGATCCTGTCCGGCGCGGACGGCTTTCATGCGGTCGGGATGAAGCACGGGATGGGGGCTGCCCTCGACCGCTGGATCTCGGCGATGGTCGAGATTCCCGTGCGTGTCCCTGGGGTCGTCATGACGGCTCGAGCGCTCACCCAGCGGCTGGAGCGTGGCCCCTGCGTCGTCTTCGAGGGCGGCGCGGGCGTGGGGGCGGTGCTCCGGCACGCTCTCGCGATCCCGCGCTTCCGCGAGCTCGCCACGAACATCGAACAGTACTATTTCACGGACATCAGCCCGATCCTGTTGAGCATCGGCAAGAGCTGGCTCCGCGCCAACGCCCCGCCCGAGCTCATGCGGCGAATGCGCTTCGAGGTCCACGATCTCGATCGCACGCCGCTTCAGGCGCTCCCCCATACTCAGAACGAGTCCGTCGACGCCATCATCCTGGAGATGGTCCTCTACGACGTCGCCAACCTGCACGATCTGCTGACCACGTTCCGGAAGATGTTGAAGCCGGGCGGGATCCTGGCCTTCACGATGGCGTATCGGCAGCGCCCAGCGTTGTTCTTCCCGGCCGAGATGCTCCAGTCCACGCTGCACAGCTACTATCGCGCGAAGCTCGATCCCCCGCGGCGAGTCAACTGTGGGTACCTGACGATCGAGGAGTGGAAGCTCTCACTGCGCGACGCGGGGTTCGAGGAGTATCACGTCTACCCGGAAGAGGAGCGCCATCCCGAGCTCCTGTTCGGAGGCATCGTCGCGTTCAAGTGAGGAGTCCCGCTGAGGCTCCTGGAAGCACCGCAGGAGCCGCATGAAGCGCCCCAGCGGAACGCCCCGCATCGCGAGATGGCTGGCAGAGCCCTCCACGCTGGCTGAGGCCGAGTCCGACAGCTCCAGTTCGAGCCGGGGGCACCAGCTCGAAGCGGAAGAAGGCTCGCAAGCGCCCTTGAGCTCCGCTCTGGCTCTGGCCACCCTCGCCCTCGGTCGCTGCTCGCGGCCGGGGGCGCTTTCTTTCTCGCCTCATGCCGACGATCGATGCGACCGTCAAAATTCGTCGGATCCTCACTGCCGTCTACACGGCCCGGGTGCAGAGCGCGTCCGACAGTGCCAGCGCGGGCCGGTGGAGTGTGCCAGGAGACGCGCAGCAGCCTCCTTCAGCGTGGAGAGTCGCGCCCGCCGATCTTCGGGAAGCGCTCGTAGGCCCGCTTGAGCGCGTCCAGGTGGGC
>JAFGNZ010000100.1 GCA_016926755.1 Myxococcaceae bacterium
GGCAGGACGATGGAGAAGGCCGGCTTGTCGGAGGTCGCCTCGGCGCGGAAGTAGTTCTTCTCCAGCCAGAAGGCGTAACAGCGAGCCTCGACCTCGGTCGGCTCGTAGGCCTTGGACAGCTCAATGGTGTCGGTCATTGCGGGGAGCCGGCCCCGCAGGCCGGCAGGCAATCAGGTCGGTACGGCAACTCAGTGCTGCGTCTCTCGGTCCTTGATCAGCCGATCCAACTCCTCACGGATGATGGTCTCGGCGAGCTGCGGTACTACCTCCCAGGCGATCTTCTCGATGACCTCACGCGAGGCCTTCGAGAGCGCCGCGCGCAGCTGGGCCTCTCCGCCATCCGCGGCCCTGGGAGCCCGCGCCGCTGGGGCGACAGGCCCCGTGTCTTCGAGCGAGATCTCCTCGGCGCCGCTCGGCTCAGGCAGGGATTCCTCGATGGAGATGGGGGCCTCGGCCTGTCTCGGCTGCGGCGCCGCCGGGGCCCCTCCCGCCCCGAGGCCGAACGGATCGCGCCCTCGAGGCTGGGCCCCCGGAGGAGCGGACGGCAGCGCGGCGCCACCCGGGGCGCGAGGGAGACCTCCTGGCATTCCAGGCGCGGGCGGCATCCCAGGCCCCGGCGGGCGAGCCATCCCAGGTCCCGGCGGCATCCCCGGCCCCGGAGGACGCGCGCCCGGCGGCACTCCCGGCCCCGGCGGCATGCCCGGCCCCGGAGGACGCGGCACTCCCGGCCCCGGCGGCATCCCGGGCCCGGGAGGGCGAGCCATGCCCGGCCCCGGCGGCATTCCAGGCCCCGGCGGGCGCGCACCCGGCGGCATGCCCGGGCCCGGCGGCATTCCAGGCCCCGGTGGACGCGGCACTCCCGGCCCCGGCGGCATTCCAGGCCCCGGCGGACGCGCCATGCCCGGCGGCATCCCGGGCCCCGGCGGGCGCGCGCCCGGCGGCATTCCAGGCCCCGGCGGCATGCCCGGCCCCGGAGGGCGAGGCGCAGCGGCAGGGCCTGGCGGGCGGGGAGCGCCAGCGGCAGGGGCGGCAGGCTGCGGAGCCGGAGGGGCCGCGGCCGGGCGCGTCACCTGCGTGGCGGCCGAGGCGGGCATCGTGTTCGACTTCTGCCCCACCAGGGCCTTCACCTTGTCCAGGAGGATCTGGCTCTCGAAGGGCTTGGTGACGTGATCATCCGCCCGGGCCGCGCGCGCGCGGTTCTCGTCGAAGGCCTCGAAGGTGCCGGCCAGCAGCAGCACGGGGATGTGCTGGGTGGACGGATCGCTCTTGATGGCCTCGCACACCTCGTACCCGCTCTTGCCGGGCATCATCACATCGGCGAGCACCACATCCGGGCGCAGCTCGCGGGCACGGGAGAGCGCATCCAACCCGTTGTCCACCGCGGTCACCTGGAAGTCCTCGGTCGCGAAGATCATCCCGATGACCTTGCGGATGGTGAGCGAGTCGTCGGCGACCAGCAGATTCTTCGGCATCGGCGTCGGGCCTCGGGGGTATCAACCCCCAGAATTCGTTGAGGAAACGGGGACTTCTGTAAACGTCCTACCCCCCCGCTGTCATCCCGGGCAGCTTAGGGGTTGCGCTCTGGCGCAATCAAGAAAACATGTGCTGCAGGTCCAGGAAGAGCACGGGGCCGGGCAGCCCGAGCGCTGTAAACTCGCCGAGCTCCGGGGTGGCCTCGAAGCGCTGTACCACGCCGAGCACCCGCGTGGCGCACAGCCCCATGTTCTGGCCCGCCATCTCGGTCAGCACGAAGAAGGCCTCCACCTGGCTGGCCGCCCCCAGCATTGCCGGGACGGAGAAGATGGGCCACAGGACCTGGGCATGGGGGAACACCCCGGCCACCGCCCCGCTGCGCACCGGCAGCATGCTGAACGCTTCACCCCGCGTGACGACCTGGGAGACGAGCGCCAGCGGCAGCCCGAACAGGCGCCCCTGTGACTCGAAGACGAGCGCCCGCTCAGGCGGGCTCCCGAGGAAGTGCACGGACCGGGACGGAGCGTGCGGGCGCCGGGGGATGCCGCGCTGCGGCAGCGACTCCGCGATGAGCTCCAGGTAGAGCCGCCCCTTGTGGAGGATCGCTCCCCGGCTGAGCGGCGCCAGCGTGTCCCCGAGCCCCGCGGGCAGCAGGAAGAACGGCGCGTGGGCCACGTCCGCCACCTCCACCACCGAGCGCACCCGCACTGCCAGCGTGGGGCTCACATCCAGGACGACCACCATGCCCGTGGCGCTCTCGGCCTCGCCTCCGAGCAGCACGGAGAGATCCTTCACCTCGAGCATGCCTCGCAGGCTGGTGCCATCGATGCCGGGGATCGCCACCTCCATGACGGAGGTCGCCTCGATGGCATAGCGCGTGTCACCCGCCTCGACGAGCAGGCACAGCCGGCGTCCGCTTTCGTAAGGAGCCACGGGCCAGAGGCTAGCAGCCTCCCGGGGATTGATGGTAAGCCCAGGAACGATGGCGCGGATCCTTCTCGTCGACGACGAAAAGATGGCCCGGACCCTGTACGGGGACTACCTCCGCGCGGCCGGGCACACCGTCACCGCGGTGGGGCGCTTCGAGGAGGTCCAGGAGGCGCTCGGGGCCGCCGCCTATGACGCCGTGGTGACGGACCTCATCCTCCCGGGCGCCGACGGGATGGAGGTGCTGCGCTTCACCAAGGAGCGCTACCCGGGCATCGAGGTGGTGGTCATCACCGGGTTGGACAAGGTGGATCCCGCCGTGCGCGCCATCAAGAGCGGCGCGGCCGAGTACCTCGTCAAGCCGGTGGCCCCGGAGGCGCTCCAGCACGCGGTGCGCCGGGCCCTCACCACGCGGGATCTGCTGAGGGAGAACGCCTCGCTGCGCCAGTACGTGGCGCTGCTGGAGATGGGCCAGCGCATCGCCACCACCCTGGATCGGGAGCGGCTCGCCATCGCCGTCTCGAGCGCCCTGGAGGCGCAGACCCTGGCGGACGCGGTGCTGCTGCTCGTGCGGGATGGGAGCCCCCTGCGGATCCACGGCTCCAGCGGGCTGGAGCAGGAGGAGGTGGCCTCGCTCGAGACCGTGCTCTGCACCCAGCTCGAGGGCGTCCGGACGCCGCGCGCCCTGGACGGGCTGCCGGGCGACTACGCGCACGTGCTGGCCTTCCCCGCCAGCGATGGGGAGCTGTCGCTGGGCCAGATCGTCCTCTTCTTCTCCGGCGCCCCGCCGGAGAACGTCGCCGAGGCGGCCGGGTTCCTGGCCCGTCACTACGCCCTGGCCCTGCGCAACCTGGGGCGCTTCGCCGAGGTGGAGGATCTGGCCTACATGGACGATCTCACCCACCTCTACAACATGCGCTACCTGCACCTCGTGCTGGATCGCGACGTGAAGGCCGCGCAGCAGACCCAGGGCACCTTCAGCCTGCTCTTCATGGATCTGGATCACTTCAAGGCCGTCAACGACACGCACGGCCACCTGGTGGGCTCACGGCTGCTGGTGGAGGTGGGGCGGGTGCTCAAGGGCTGCGTGCGCGAGCGGGACGTCGTCGTGCGCTACGGCGGGGACGAGTACGTGGTGCTGCTGCGCAACACCGACTCCGGGGGCGCGCTCAAGGTGGCCGAGCGCATCCGGCGCACCATGGAGAACCACCGCTTCACGCCGCGCGAGGGGATCTCGCTCTCGCTCACCACGTGCGTGGGCGTGGCCACCTTCCCCGAGCACGCGCGGGACAAGGCCGCGCTCCTGGACATGGCGGACCGCGCCATGTACCGGGGCAAGCGCGGCTCCCGGAACGTCGTCTATATGGCGGCCATGGATCTGGAGGCCCCGCCCGCGGAGCGCAAGGTGGCGGGCTAGCCTCCCCGGGCCTCAGCGCCGGAAGCCGCCCACCGTCAGCTGCCTGGGCAGCTCGGGCTCGACACCGCCCTCCCCGCCCCCCTCGCCCGCGGCCTCCACCGCCTCGTGCGAGGCGCCCGTGACGATCAGCTGGTACTTCTTGGGGGCCTCTCGGTCGTGCTTGGCCTGGTCCGGATCCAGGCGGGCGATGAGCTGCCAGAAGAGGGCGGCGTGCTCACGCTCCTCGTCCATCACGTGCCGGAGGATGGCCTTGGCCTCCTCGTTGTCGGTCGCCTCGAGGTGGGCGGCGTAGAGGTTGATGGCGTCCAGCTCGGCCTCGATGTTGAGGCGGATGGAGCGGGCCAGCTCGGAGTCGGAGAGCTTGCGGGGCACCAGCGAGTGGAACGGGTTGGTCTGCGGCATGTCTGCCTCCCTGCGGCCACGGCCGAGGTGCTCGGCCGGGGGCCGGAAGCATCCGCAGGGCCGGGCCTCCGGTCAACGGAATCCGCGACTGTGCGTTGCGCATGGACACGGGCTCCGCCATGCTCTGCCCGCTATGGAGACTCCCGCCCCGCTCGCTCACCTCCTGCAGGCCCTGGAGGTTGGTGATCTGGCCGCCGCGAAAGCTGCGGCCGCGGCACTCCAGCGCTCTGGCGCGGGCGCCACCCAGCTCGCCGCCGAGGTGCTCCACGAGCTGCGCCAGCCGCTGCTGGGCGTGAAGGCCTACGCCCAGCTGCTGGCCGAGGAGACGGGCCCGGTGGGTCCGCTCAAGCTGCTGCTGGCGCAGGTGGAGCGGATGGAGCAGATCATCTCCGACTTCGTCCGCCTCTCCAGCGATCGGCCGGCGCCCCAGCAGCGGCTCTCGCTGGCCGCCGCCGTGTGGGCCGCGGCCAAGCTCTTCGCCCTCAACCCGGACTCCTCCCGCATCTCCCTGGAGGTGGACGCCCCGGAGAGCATCACCGTCCAGGGCAACCTGCGCCTGCTGGAGCAGCTCACCCTCAACCTGCTCAACAACGCGCGCGACGCCATGGCCGGCCGCGGGCGCATCAAGGTGCTGCTCACCACGGAGGGCACCGCGCCGGTGATGTACGTGGCCGACTGGGGCCCGGGCATCCCCCGGGATCTGCGGGAGAAGATCTTCGATCCCTACGTCTCCAGCAGCAAGCGCGGCACGGGGCTGGGCCTGGCCGTGTGCCGCCGCATCGCCCACGAGCACCGCGCGCAGATCACCCTGGCCACCCCTGACTCGCTGCCGGATCAGCCGCCCCCCTCCACCGTCTTCCGCATCGCCTTCCCCGCCACCGTCGAGGAGGTGCCCGCCGAGCGCAAGCGCGTGCTCATCGTGGATGACGAGAGCATCATCCGGATGGTCTTCCGCGACCTGATGGGCAAGGAGTGCGAGGTGCTCGAGGCGGCCACGGCCGAGGACGCGCTCGAGCTGCTGCGCAACGAGCGGGTGGATCTGATCGTCACCGACAAGAACCTGCCGGGCCTGTCCGGGCTGGCCCTGGCCCAGCAGGCGCGGATGATGAACCCCGAGGCCCGCATCCTCCTGATGACGGGCTACCCCTCGCTCGGCACCACCCAGGAGGCGCTGGAGCTGGGGGTGATGGACTACCTGCTCAAGCCCTTCGACGACATCCGCCAGGTGCGCGCCCTCATCCGCGCCGCGCTCTCCGCGCCCCCCGTGCAGCCCCGGCCTCCCCATGGGCGGCGGGTGGACGTCATCGACGACAACCCCACCTCCTCGCGCACCGTCACCGAGGCGCTCGGGCGGCTGGGGCTGGAGACGCGCCTCATCACCACCACGGAGGTGGTGGCGATGGATCCCCCCATGGCCGTGGTGGTGAGCTGGGACTTCACCCCCGCCTACGGCCGCAAGGCGCTGGAGCTGGGCAAGGCGCTCGCCCAGGGGGCTCCCTTCGTGGTGCTGGTGGAGCACCTCACCATGGAGACGACGCTGGACTCGCTGCGGGCCGGCGCGATCGCGTGCCTGCCCCGGCTGTTCTTCGACACGCCCGCGCTCAGCCGCGAGCTGTCCCGCGCCCTGAAGCTGGGCATCCTCTGAAAAGCAACGGCCCCGGGGCCTCGCGCGAGGCACCCCGGGGCCATGGCTGGGACGGACACGGAAGCGGCCGTCCCGACACCTGGACGATCAGGACTCGATCAGTACTCCATGTCGTCGCCGCCGTAGTCCGGCATGCCGCCGCCGGCGCCGGCGCCGCCCTTGGCCTTCTTCTTCGGGCGCTCGGCCACCATGGCCTCGGTGGTCAGCAGCAGCGAGGCGACGGAGGCCGCGTTCTGCAGCGCGGTGCGCTCCACCTTCGTCGGATCGATCACGCCGGCCTTCTCCAGGTCCTCGTAGACCTCGGTGCGGGCGTTGAAGCCGAACGCGCCGGTGCCCTCCTTGACCTTGTTGATGACGACGGGGCCCTCGAGGCCCGCGTTGCTGGCGATCTTCCGCAGCGGCTCGGTGAGGGCCTTCTTGACGATCTCCACGCCGAAGTCCTGCTCACCGCCCAGCTTCATCTTGTCCAGCGCGGGCAGGCAGCGCAGGTAGGCCACGCCGCCGCCAGGGACGATGCCCTCCTCCACGGCCGCGCGCGTGGCGTGCAGCGCGTCCTCCACGCGAGCCTTCTTCTCCTTCATCTCGGTCTCGGTGGCCGCGCCCACGTTGATCACCGCCACGCCGCCCACCAGCTTGGCCAGGCGCTCCTGGAGCTTCTCGCGATCGTAGTCGCTGGTGGTGGCGTCGATCTGCCCGCGGATGAGCTTGATGCGCGCCTCGATGTCGCTCTTCTTGCCGGCGCCGTCCACGATGGTGGTGTTGTCCTTGTCCACCGTGATGCGCTTGGCGCGGCCCAGATCATTGAGCGTGAGCGTCTCGTACTTGTGGCCCAGCTCCTCGCTGACGACCATGCCGCCCGTGAGGGTGGCGATGTCCTTGAGCATCTCCTTGCGGCGGTCGCCGAAGCCCGGGGCCTTCACCGCGCAGACGTTGAGCACGCCCCGGATCTTGTTCACCACCAGGGTGGCCAGCGCCTCGCCCTCGATCTCGTCGGCGATGATCAGCAGCGGCTTGCCGGAGCGCGCCACCTGCTCGAGGATGGGGATCATGTCCTGCATCGACGAGACCTTCTTCTCGCTGATGAGGATGTAGGGGTCGTCCATGACGACCTCCATGCGCTCGCGGTTCGTCACGAAGTACGGAGAGACGTAGCCGCGGTCGAACTGCATGCCCTCCACCACGTCCAGGGTGGTCTCCAGGCCCTTGGCCTCCTCCACCGTGATGACGCCCTCCTTGCCCACCTTCTCCATCGCGTCCGCGATGATGTTGCCGATGGTGTCATCCCCGTTGGCGGAGATGGTGCCCACCTGGGCGATGGCCTTCTTGTCCGTGGTGGGCTTCGACAGCTTCTTCAGCTCCTCCACCATGACTTCGACGGCCTTGTCGATGCCACGCTTGAGGTCCATCGGGTTGTGGCCGGCGGCCACCAGCTTGAGGCCCTCCTCGTAGATGGCGCGGGCGAGCACCGTGGCGGTGGTGGTGCCGTCACCCGCCTTGTCGGAGGTCTTGCTGGCGACCTCCTTCACCATCTGCGCGCCCATGTTCTCGAACTTGTTCTCGAGATCGATCTCCTTGGCGACGGTGACGCCGTCCTTGGTGACCGTGGGCGAGCCGAAGCTCTTCTCAATCACGACATTGCGGCCCTTGGGGCCGAGCGTGACGGCGACCGCATCGGACAGGATGCGCACACCGCGCAGGATGGCCTCCCGGGCGGACTGGTGGAAGAAGATCTCCTTCGCTGCCATCGTAACCTCCTAGAATTACTGGGGAATGTGAAATCTGGGCCGTTAGCACTCGGCCTCGGCGAGCGCCAAAATAAGGGTCGGGCCGGGGTTGTCAACACGGAAGGTGCCGGGTGTGGACGGGAGGACGGCTGGAGCGTCTGCGGGCTACTCGGCGAAGCGCACGAGGTTCAGCAGTTGGCCCATGTCCACCGGCTTCTGGAGGGTGATGGCCACGCCCTTGCGCAGCCCCTTGTCCGTGACGGCGCTGTCCATGGAGCCGGTGATGAGCAGCACGGGGATGGACTGGAAGCGCGGGTCCGACTTGAACATCTCGGTGAAGCGGATCCCGTCCACGTGCGGCATCATGTAGTCGGTGATGATGAGATCGATCTGCTGCCGCTCCATCACATCCAGCGCCTGCAGGGCATCTGACGCCGAGTAGACCGTATATCCGTGCCTCTCCAGGAAGTGAGAGAGGTCGGCACACAACATGAAGTCATCATCGACGACGAGGATGTTCACAGCAGCGCACCAGGTGCCAGATCCAGGGAGTGCTCGAAGGTAACAACCCCCCCCTGCGTTGACAACGCGCAGTGGGACTTGGATATGAGGCGCCTCATATGGGGAAGCGGATGGTGAAGCGCTCGGGGCCCGGAGATGTGGAGGAGCGCCTCGAAAGGGTGGCGAGTGCGTTCGAGTCGGAGGACTTCGAGCGGGCGCTGGCGCAGGCGGAGGCGCTGTTGAAGGAGGCGCCGGGGCTGCCCGAGGCGCTGCACTACCGCGCCGCGGCGTTGGTGGAGCTGGGGCAGCTCGAAGAAGCCGCGCACGCCTATCACCAGGCATTGAAGGTGAGCCCGGATGGTCTGGAGATCCTCCTGACGGCGGCGGATTTCCTGATCTGTCGGATGGGCGAGGACCGGGAGGCGGTGGAGGATGGGCTGGCGCTGTGTGCGCGAGGCCTGAAGGGGGCCGGGCGCGCGGATGACGTGGAGCTGGTGTACGAGTTCCTGCTCCTGGAGGGGATGGGGCTGAACCAGCTGGGGGAGTGCGAGCGGGCGCTCGCCAGCCTGGAGGCTGCGCTGACGCACATGCCGCGCTCGGTGGACGCGCTGGTGGAGCGTGGCATCGCGCTGTTCGAGCTGTGCCGGTTTCCGGAGGCGCAGGCGGGGTTCGAGCGGGTGTTGAAGGACGCGCCGGACGAGGCGTGGGCGCATCACTACCTGGGGTTGCTGGCGGAGCGGCGCGGGGACATGCGGGAGGCGAGGAAGCGCTTCGGGAAGGCGCAGGCGTTGATGCCGGAGGAGTTCCCGCCGCCGGTGGCGCTGTCGGAGGAGGAGTTCGACCGGGCGCTGGAGGCGGCGGTGAAGGCGCTGCCGGAGCACGTGAAGGGGTACCTGGACAACGTGACGATCTCGGTGGAGGCGATCCCGTCGGATGAGGATCTCACGGGGCAGTCGCCTCCGCTGTCGCCCTGCATCCTGGGGGTGTTCCGGGGGACGCCGGTGGGCGAGCGGAGCGTGACGAACACGTACGATCACTTCCCGGCGGCGATCGTGTTGTACCAGCGGAACCTGGAGCGCTTCGCGAAGACGCGGGAGGAGCTCATCGAGCAGATCGGCATCACGGTGATGCACGAGGTGGGACACCTGGTGGGGCTGGACGAGGACGATCTGTGGGAGCGCGGGCTGGACTGAGCGCGGCGGAGGAGATTGACGAGGCGCCGAGGGGGCGGCACTAATCGCGAGTGGTAGGGCCTCCGGATCTGGTGGCCGGCCCGGTCTTCAAAACCGGTGAGGGGTCGCGAGAGCGGTCCCTGGTGAGTTCGATTCTCATGCCCTACCGCCACCCTTTTCCCTCTAAAATCAGGCGCTTGTGGCTGGTCCTTGGCGGGGACTGAATCGTTCGGGCGAGTGCGCAGGTGTTCAGTCGGTTACGTACAAATTGCGTACAGACTTCGGATGCACTGCCTTACTGGTCATGCCGCGATGCGGAGTTGGGCCAGTTCAGGGAGAAGTGCGGCGAGTCAAGAGAGCCCGTGCGGCTCTTGCCAGCACGACACACAGCGGATTCTTCAGCTCAGTCACCTCGTGCTCAAGCGCCCAAGCAGGCCTCCCGCCTGCGGTGATAAAGTGACCTGATGAGTCGGCGGGTCACCAACGACGGTCTCGGGGCGCTCCAGATCCGCTTTCCCTTCGATCTCAGGCTGAAGGAGATCGTCAAAGCGCTTCCCTCTCGCCTGTGGAACCCCGACGAAAGCTACTGGTCGGTTCCCGAGAAGAACGTGGTAGCGGTGGTAAACCAGCTGCACGCCGAGGGGTTTGACTTCTGCGAGAACACGCAACGCCTGTACCGCGAACGTGGCGGTCAACTCGTCCTCGACACGAATGAGCACGTGCCCGGCGCTCCACAGAAGCAGGTGGGAGCGGCGACCGACCTCACCGTCTCGCAGCTCAATGAGAAAGTCCAAGGGGCACTCCAGCGGGCGTTTCCAAACTCCCTGTGGCTTGTGGGTGAGATCTCCGGGTTCAACAAGGCCCGCCACAGGAGCGTCGTCGGCTTCGAACTCGTCGAGCGAGATGAGTGGGGAAAGGAATCCTCCAAGCTCAGGGCCGTCCTCTTCGGACGCACGCTGCGAGAGCTTGATGACCGGCTCGCCAAGGCAGATGAACCCTTTCAGCTCGAAGACGAGATCCAGATCAGGGTGCGCGGGCGCGTCGATCTCTTCGTCCCATGGGGCTCGTACCAGTTCGTGATCGAGGATCTCGACCTGGACTACACGCTGGGAGAGGCAGCCCGGCGGCAGGAGGAACTTCGCCGACTGAGCTGGAACTGCACGGTGATCGGCGCTCCGTCACACTTGATCCACGCTGGCGCCCTCGGGTAGGGCTGCGCGCCATCCACGGCGATGGCCCTGAGCTCACCGCGGCCCAGGGCCATGGGCAGCTCGAACTCGAGCCGTGGTTCGTGGGGATGATGGGCGCGGGCGCATCGGATATCGCCGAGGTCGGCGGCGAGCTCGCCGGCCCCGTGATCCCCCACTACGAGAACCTGTTCCTGGAAGCGGTCGCCCGGACGCTCCGCGTGTCCGGGTTGATGGCCGCCTACAAGGCGACCGGGCTCACGGCGCGCCAGCTCGCGGACACGCTGTACGCGACGGCACGGGGGCTGAAGCACAGCAGCCCGAACCGGGAGGCCTTCGTCGCGGGAATGACGGTCGCCATTCGCGCCATGTGCGCACCGCTCGGGAAGGACGCATGAGCACCTCGCGGAAGAGAAGCTGGCCGGGCCTGATGGCCCGAGGGCTGGGCGCGCTGCTGGTCCTCGCCGTGGCGGGCGCGCTGGTGGACGGGTGGAGGGCTTTCGGCCGCCGGGCGGACGGTGAGCGGCGCGCGCGGATGGAGAAGTCGCCCCAGTGGCGCGACGGCCACTTCGTGAACCCACAGCCGATGCTCAACGACTTCTGGGGCTCGGTGACGGGGGCATTCAATGCCAGCAAGGATTCGAGCCCCACGATCCCGGTGCCCACGGTGCGCGGCGGCCACGAGCGCTTCGACACGCCTCCCCCCACCGGGCTGCGCGTCACCTGGCTCGGGCACTCCAGCTTGCTGGTGGAGGTGGACGGCTACCGCATCCTCACCGACCCGGTGTGGGGCGAGCGCGCCTCGCCGCTGAGCACGGTGGGGCCGAAGCGCTGGTATGCGCCGCTCCTGGCGCTCGGCGAGCTGCCCAAGCTGGACGCGATCGTCATCTCCCACGACCACTACGACCACCTGGACGAGCCCACCCTCTCCGCGATGAAGGACTGGGACACCACCTTCATCGTGCCGCTCGGCGTGGGCGCGCACCTGACGTACTGGGGCGTGCCCGCCTCTCGCATCATCGAGCTGGACTGGTGGGAGCGCACGAAGGTGAAGGGGCTGGAGATCGTCGCCACGCCCTCGCGCCACGCCTCGGGACGGGCCCTCATCGACACCAACGCGACGCTCTGGGCCAGCTACGCGTTCATCGGCCCCACGCACCGCGTCTGGTTCTCTGGGGACACGGGCCTGTTCCCCGCGCTGCGGGACATTATTGGCGAGCGGCTGGGGCCCTTCGACCTGACGATGATCGAGTCGGGCGCCTACGGGAACGCCTGGCCCGACTGGCACCTGGGGCCCGAGCAGGCCGTCACCGCTCACCAGCTGGTGCGTGTCCTTTCGGCAGGCGTGCGTGAGACCGCGATCCTCGGTGGTAAGCTGGGGTACGGCGCGGAGCGCCGCTCTGAGCGAGGGGCC
>JAFGNZ010000101.1 GCA_016926755.1 Myxococcaceae bacterium
CTGAATGGCCTGCATCTGCTCATTCAGGTAGTACTCCTTCTGGGTCTTCTCCATCTGCTTCTTGACGCGGGTGCGGATCTTCTTCTCCACCTGGAGGATCTCGATCTCGCCCTGCATCAGCTCGTAGAGCTTCTCCAGCCGCTTGGCCGGGCTCTCCGTCTCCAGCAGCGCCTGCTTGTCGTTCAGCTTCAGCGACAGGTGGGCGACGATGGTGTCCGCCAGCCGCGCCGGATCATCGATGCTGGCCACCTGCATCAGCATCTCGGGCGGGATCCGCTTGTTGAGCTTGACGAAGGCCTCGAAGACGGAGTGGACGCTGCGCACCAGCGCCTCCAGCTCCACCGTCTTCTCCGTCTGCTCCTCCACCTCCTCCGCCTCCACCATGAAGAAGGCGTCGTTGGGCAGGAACTTCTTCACCTTCGCCCGGCGCACGCCCTCCACCAGCACCTTCACCGTGCCGTCCGGCAGCGGGAGCAGCTGGATGACATGGCCCACGGTGCCGAAGTGGAAGATGTCGTCGGGAGTCGGGTCGTTCGTCTTGGCCTTCTTCTGCGCGGCCAGGAGGATGACGGCCTTGTCATCGGGGCCCTTGTGGGCCATCGCGTCCTTGAGCGCCGCGATGGACTTCTCCCGGCCGACGAACAGCGGCACCACCATGTGCGGGAACACGATGATGTCCCGAAGGGGCAGGAGCGGAACCGTCAAGCCCCGCTTCTTTTCATCCTTCTTGTCGTCACGTCCGAAGAACATTTGCTCGCCACCTGCTTGCCAACCGGAGTCGCAAGCCCCTAGTGAAGTTGCTCGCACGCCCGCCTGCCGGGCACACGTGCGTGAAATAAGACCGTTCTATAACACGGTAAGTCCACCTGCCGTTCCCCGGCTAAAGGTTGGGGAACCGACCCCTGCCATCAAGGGAACACCCCTGAGCCCATGGGTGTCCGCCTGCTACTTCAGCGGGCCCCAGCCGTTGCTCCACCGGCAGGTCCCGTCATGCCAAACGTCTGGAACAGGAACGCGAACATGTCCGCGCTGGACTCGATGGCCTTGGCCACCTGGTCGGCGCCGCCATGGCCCGCGTGGGATTCGATGCGCAGCAGCGCCGGGGCGGTGTGTCCCTGCAGGTTCTGCACCGCCGCTACGAACTTGCGAGCATGCAGGGGATCCACCCGGTCGTCATGGTCCGCTGACAGCATCAGCAGCGGCGGGTAGCGCCCCCCGGGCTTCACGGCGTGGTAGGGCGAGTAGGCGTAGAGGACCTTGAAGTCCTCCGGCTTCTCCGCCGTGCCGTACTCGGCGATCCACGTCCGGCCGCTGCCGAACTGGTGGTAGCGCACCATGTCCAGCAGGGGCACCGAGCACAGCACGGCGCCGTAGAGCTCCGGCCGCTGGGTCATCGCCGCCCCCACCAGCAGGCCACCGTTGCTGCCGCCGTGGATGGCCAGCCTGTCGGGCCGGGTGTACTGCTCTCGCACCAGGTACTCGGCCGCGCCGTGGAAGTCGTCGAAGACGTTCTGCTTGTTCGCCAGGCGCCCGGCCTCATGCCAGGCCTTGCCGTACTCCCCGCCACCGCGCAGGTTGACGACGGCATACACCCCGCCGGCGTCCAGCCACGGGAAGATGCCGGAGCGGAAGCTCGGCTGCAGGCTCACGTTGAAGCCGCCGTACCCGGTGAGCAGCGTGGGCCGCTGCCCGTCCCGCGGCAGATCCTTCCGGTGGACGAGGAACATGGGGATCTTCGTGCCGTCCTTGGACGGGTAGAAGACCTGCCGCACCGTGTAGAGGTCCGTATTGACGGGCATCTCCACCTTCGCCC
Source organism: Myxococcaceae bacterium (assembly GCA_016926755.1). Taxonomy (GTDB): domain Bacteria; phylum Myxococcota; class Myxococcia; order Myxococcales; family Myxococcaceae; genus Hyalangium. The sequence continues at coordinate 1,814 of JAFGNZ010000101.1, forward strand.
ACAGCTCCACCTCCCCGGAGGCGACGGACGTCTTGTAGACCTGCCGAGGGGTGGTGAAGGAGCTGAAGAGGAAGAAGGCCTCGTCCTGATCCTCCAGCGCCACCAGGTTGCTCGCCTCGCCCACGCCCGGGAGCGCCACGGTGCGCACCGGCTTGCCCTCGAGCGTCGCCACGCGCAGCTCGGTGGTGGCGTCCCGCTGGTACTCCAGCGCCAGGTGCCCTCCCACGATGGTGAAGCCGTCCAGCTTGGCCACGGGATCCTCGGGGATGAGCTCCTGCCAGGCCGCCCGCTCGGGCTTCGCCGGGGAGACACGGAAGACGCGCTGCCGGGGGGCGCCCTCGTCCGTGAGGAGGTAGAACTGATCCTTCCAGGCGCGGATCTGGTACTTCGCGCCGGCGCCCTTCACCAGCAGGCGGAAGTCCTTCTCGCCCACGCGCTTCCAGTAGATGTCGTTCTCGGCCCAGCCGCGCAGCACGAAGATGAAGAGGTACTTCCCGTCACGGCTGAGATCCGAGGCCAGGAACATCGTCGGATCCCCCAGCCGCGGGTGCACCACCGTGTCCGTCTTCGGGTCCGTGCCCAGCCGGTGGAAGCGGACCTCGGTGTAGCCCGGCCGCTGGTCCACGGGGATGGAGGGATCCATCGGCAGCCACTCGTAGTAGAAGGCCTTGCCGTCGGGCGTCCACTTGGGGCTGGCGTACTTGGCGCCGGGGATGACATCCACCTTGGACCACTCGCCGGAGTCCACGTCCATCACGTGGAGCACGGCCTCGTCCGCGGCGTTGGGCTTCTGGGCGAAGACGACCTTGCGCCCATCCCACGTGGGCTCCCACTGGCCGAGCGACACCGTGCCGTCCGTGCTCCAGCCGTTCGGATCGAGCAGGACCTTCTCGGCCCCGCGCTCGCCCTCGCGCCAGTAGACGATGGCCTTCTCCTTGTCCTTGTGCGTCCGGTAGTAGAAGTAGCGGTCGCCGCGGCGGATGGGCGCGGAGATGGAGTCCACGTAGTACAGCTCGCGGAAGCGCCGGGCGAGCCCCTCACGGACAGGCACGCGCGAGAGCCAGTCCCGGGTGAGGGCGTCCTGGGCCTTCATCCACTCCTGCACCTCGGGGGACTTCTCATCCTCGAGCCAGCGGTAGGGGTCCGCCACCTGGACGCCGTGGAGGGTGTCTACCAGGGGCTCTGAGCGCGTCGCGGGGTACTCCATTCGTTGCGCACCTCTCTGGGGCTGTGCCGCGGAGGCCGGCGGCGTGGGAGCGGCCTCGGGCGGAAGCGCCTCGCGCGTGGCCTCCTTCGGGCTCGCGCACGCGACGACGGACATCAAGGCGGGCAGCAGCAGTCTCTTCATGGCCGAAACCAGATACAGGAAGGTCCACGCCCATCCCACTAAAAGTGCGGGGCGGCTTCCAGGGTCGCATGCCCCTCCCCCAGACGCGCTCGGGGCGCGCCGGGGGCCGCTCGCACGGCCCTGACGCGCCCCGTCATGCCCTCCAGGGCAGGCCGTGCGGCTAGGCGGACTCCTTCTTGGGCTCCGCCTCCTTGTCGTGGGCGTAGAGCACCACGGGCTCGCTCTTCTTGAGGATGACCTCCTCGGAGATGAGGACCTCGCGCGCCGTCTTGCGGGACGGCAGCTCGTACATCACGTCCAGCATGGCGCCCTCGAGGATGGAGCGCAGGCCGCGCGCGCCCGCCTTGCGGCGGATGGCCTCCGCGGCGATGGCCTTGAGCGCCCCGTCGGTGAACTTGAGCGTCACCCCGTCCAGCTCGAAGAGCTTGCGGTACTGCTTGGTGAGCGCGTTCTTCGGCTGGCTGAGGATGTTCACCAGCGCACCCTCGTCCAGCTCCTCCAGCGCGGTGATGATGGGCAGGCGGCCGATGAACTC
>JAFGNZ010000102.1 GCA_016926755.1 Myxococcaceae bacterium
AGGAGGTGCGGGGCGGCTGTCTCATCGGCGCGGACGGATTGCACTCGGCCGTCCGCCAGCAGCTGCTCCCGGAGGTGCGGTTGCAGTACGGCGGCCGGACCTCCTGGCGCGGTGTCGTGAACGTCGCATCCGAGGTGATTCCGGAGGGGAGTCAGTTCGAGCTCTATGGTCCGGGTGCCCGCTTCGGCATCTGTCACCTCGGCCGGGGCCCGGAGGGCACGTGGCGGATGTATTGGTTCCTGCTGGCGCCCGCTCCCGAGGGCGGGCGGGACGCGGAGGGGGGCCACCAGGAGGCGGTGCTGAGCCAGGTCCGGGGCTGGATGGAGCCCGTCGAGTCGCTGGTCCGTGCCACGCCGGAGTCCGGCATCCTTCGCACCGACATTCACTACCTGGAGCCGCTGCCGCGCTGGGGCGAGGGCCCGGTCACGCTGCTGGGCGACTCGGCGCACGCGATGGTGACCGACATGGGCCAGGGGGCGTGCCAGGCCATCGAGGATGCCCTGGTGCTGGCGAAGCTCTTGCGCGAGGACTCCGACCGGATCCGGGCGCTGCGGACCTATGAGGCGAGGCGCCGGCCTCGCACGGCGCACATCTCCGAGCTGAGCTTGCGGGCGGGGGCCGTCCGGTACCTCCGTAACCCGGTGGCGCGGTGGATGAGGGATCTGCTGGTGCAGGCCCTGCCGCCCTCCGTGGCGCTCAACCAGCTTCGCCCCGTGGTGGGCTACGACTTCCTGGCATAGCTCCACAGCAGGCACGGCTCAGCGCGGTGGGAGAGCCCGCAGCAGGGATTGTCAAAACGCTAGCGAGCGGCCGATCCCGAAGTAGGCAAAGCCTTCCTCCCGCGCCTGGGCCGGCTCGAAGACGTTGCGGCCGTCGAAGATGACCGGCGTCCTCATCAGGCTCTTGAGCTTCTTGAAGTCGGGGCGACGGAACTCGCTCCACTCCGTTACCAGGAAGAGCGCGTCCGCCCCTTCCGCCGCCGTGTACCCGGAGGGGGCGTACAGCACCCGGTTGCCGAAGTAGCGCTGCGCCACCTTCGCCGCCACCGGGTCGTAGCACTGCACGGCGGCCCCCTTGCCCAGCAGCCCCTCAATGAGCTCCACCGAGGGCGCCTCGCGCATGTCATCCGTCCCCGGCTTGAAGGCCAGCCCCCATACCGCGAACGTCTTGCCCGCCACGTCCCCGAAGTGCTTCAGGGCCTTGGCCAGCAAGCAGCGCTTCTGCCGGGCATTGGTGCGCTCCACCGCATGGAGGATCTCCAGCTCCAGGCCGAACTCCCGCCCGATGGCCATCAGCGCCTTCACGTCCTTGGGGAAGCACGAGCCGCCATACCCAATGCCCGGGTGCAGGAACGGGTGGCCAATGCGCCGGTCCGCCCCAATGCCCTTGCGTACGAAGTCCACGTCCGCGCCCACCTTCTCGCAGAGCGCGGCGATGTCATTCATGAAGGAGATCCGCGTGGCCAGCATCGCGTTCGCCGCGTACTTCGTCATCTCCGCCGAGCGCGCATCCATATGGAGGATGGGAGCCTCCGGGCGCACGAACGGCGCGTAGAGCTGCGCCATGACGTGGCGGGCCCGCTCGGAATCCGCCCCAATGACGACGCGATCCGGCTGGAGGAAGTCCTCCAGCGCCGTGCCCTCCTTGAGGAACTCGGGGTTGGAGACCACGTCGAACTCCACCTTCGTCACCCGAGAGATGACCTCACGCACCTTGTCCACGGTCCCCACTGGCACGGTGCTCTTGTCCACCACCACCGCGTACTGGCGCAGGGCCCGCCCGATGTTCTCGGCCGCGGCCAGCACATGCTGTAGATCCGCATCCCCGCTCTCGCCCGGAGGCGTGCCCACGGCGATGAAGACCACCTGCGCCTGCCCCACCGCCTCGGCCAGGCGGGTCGTGAAGTGCAGGCGGCGAGCCTCCCTGTTGCGGTGCAGCAGCTCCTCCAAGCCCGGCTCGTAGATGGGCACCCCTCCCGCCTGGAGCAAGCGGATCTTCCGCTCGTCCATGTCCACGCACGTGACTTCATTGCCCGCCTCGGCGAAGCAGGTGCCCGCCACCAACCCCACATATCCTGACCCGACAACCGCGATCTTCATCAAGCGCCAGTCCCTTCTCCTCAGACGATGGATGGGGCCGGTAGTGCCCAGCCCCCGTGCTCCTGTGGCGTGCCCCGCGAGGCGCCCCAGACCTCTATTGCTGGCTCTTCATGCCGGCCCCTCCCGCCAACGGCTGCTCGGTGGCGGTGGCCGAGGAGCGCTCGGCGCTTTTCCCCCGCATCGTCCGCAGCGCGCCCCGCCACCCCAGGTAGAGCAGCGTGATGACAGACGCTCCCTTCAGCCAGGGGGATGGCGCCGGGTGCTGGAGCAGGATGAGCACATTCACCGCGCCCCAGATCAGCGTGACGGCGATCGTCACGCGGCGAAGCTCCTGAACCCGGAACGGATGGACGCAATAGACCTTCAGGAGCGTCAGCGCGCAGAACAGCGCGATGATGGCGAGGCTGGCCCACGGAGTGAGCTGGAACGCGAAGAGGTAGAAGGCCACCATGTTCCACTCCGCGGGGAAGCCCACGAAGTAGTGATCCGCTGTCATCGCGTCGCGATCTCCGTAGTGGATCTGCGCGCTCACCAGGATGGCCGCCGCGCAGAGGAGCCGAGCGCCCTCCGGCAGCGGGACGAACTGGTGGATGAAGTACGCCGGGATGATGACGCAAGTGAAGTAGTCGATGATGAGATCGAGCGTCCGGCCGTCGAAGCGCGGGAGCACCTCGTTGACCCTCACCGCGCGCGCGATCGTGCCATCCACGGCGTCCACGAACATGGCCAGCCCCAACCACAGCAAGGCGGGGGTCGGCTCACGCCGCTCGATGGCGAGGACCGCCAGCAGTCCATACACCGCGCCGCTGGCCGTGAAGAGGTGGATGCTCCAGGCGAGCACCCTTCGCCCGAGGTTGAACGAATCGCGTGTCATGTGCTGGGCCCGCCTTCCATTCGCTGTATCCGGATGCGACTACGCGTGCAGCTCGATGACCTGCTTGAGCCGCGCGGAGCGCGAGATCGCCTCCGCGATCTGGACGTCGCCCAGGGTGGCCTCTGGGGGATTCAGGCACCTGCCACGCTGGCCACGGATCGCCTCGCAGAACGCCGCCGCCTGGGCCTCGAAGGCATTCGGAGCACCCTCAAATCCGTGCTCTTGGGCGCCCTCCTCCCGGAACAGCCGCAACCGCCCCGGATCCATGTCGGTCGGAAGCACCTCCAGCGAGCCCTGGGTCCCGTAGATCTCCACGCGCCACGACGAGGGTGCGCCCGCCTTCACGTAGCCCGCAACCATGTTGCAGAGGACGTCATCGGCGAACAGCAGGTTCGCGGTGCACGTCTCCTCGGAGACGAGCCCCCCCCGCGTATGCTTGATGCGATTGGCAAATGCCGACACGTGCGTGGGCTCTCCAAACAGCCAGCGCACCGGGTTGACGAAGGTGTACGTCATGTGCGCGAGCGGCATGCCCCCGCTCACTTCCTGGTCGTAGTACCAACTGGTGGGATCACCGGGCCAGAGCGCCACGGAGTCGATCGCGACGACGCGCCCGAGCGCGCCCCCCTCCACGTACCGCTTCGCCGTCTCCCACACGGCCTTATAGCGAGCCTCATAGCCCGCCTCCACGACGAGCCCTCGCTCGTGGGCGGCCCGACAGATCCACCGCGCCGTCGATTCCGTGCGCGCCAGGCACCCACCAATGAGCACATGGAGGCCCGCCTCCAGGCCCCAGCGCACCACCTCGTCCTGGATCTCGTGCGACACCTCCACCAGGAGCGCCTGGAGACCCCAAGAGGCCAGCTCCCTGTAGTCCTCCGTGTAGAGCCCGGCGCCATACTCCTCGGCGAAGCGCCGTGCGCTGTCGCGGCGGCGCGCGGCCACGCCGCACAGGTGCATCTGCCCCGTGGCGAGCATCGCCCGCGTGCGCACGTGGGCCATCCGCCCGGCGCCCACCACCGCGAACCGCATCGCCCCCACCGCAGCTCTGGCGCCCTGCCGTACCCCGCTCGGCATGTTCAACTCCTCATGCCCCAGTGCTCCCGCAGGCTCAGCAGCGAGCGCTCCACGCGCGAGAAGTCGCGCTCGCTGCCCATGATCTCCAACACCAACGGCGCATCGAGGCTTTTGAGGATCGGCACGAGCCGCTCCCAGTCCACGACGGAGTCCCGCTGGAAGAGCGCATGTCCCTCATGCTCATGGTGGATGCCCGTGCAGTCGCTCAGGTGCACCCAGCCGATCTCCCGCGCGCACGCGCGCACCATCTCGTAGCCGGCAACGCTCTGACCGCCGAACTGCTCGTGGAGCCCCAGCACGTCCAGCCCCCAGATGCCGCGCGCGCCACGGCGGAGGTACTCGCAACACATGAACCAGTGGCTCACGTCGAGCACGAACCGGTCTGGCCCTTGAAGCCGGCCGATCGTGTCCGTGGGGACCTGATCGATGAAGTGCTGCGTAGCCGAGCCTGGGGCCGCATAGGGGGGGCTGTTCTCGAGGTAGATGTCGACGCGGTCCCTGAACCGGGCAAAACACTGCTCGTGCGCCCGGGAGATCCCCTCCAGGAAGAGCTGCCGGACCTCCAGCAGGCGCTCCCGTCCGAGCGCGTCGAGCTGCTGGGAGTTGAAGAAGAGCCCCTCGTGGACGATCGCCTTCACCTTCCGCCCGAAGCGCCGCGAAGCCCTCACGGATCCCTCGAGCAGAAGCTCGAGGCTCTCCTCCTCCTTCGCGGGATTCGTGCCCTGGCATAGGTCCTTGTACACGGGGTGTGCGCCGTAGATCTTGAACGCCATGAGCCGGTTGAGCACCCCGTCCAGGTAATGATGGCCCAGCGCGCCCACCCCCGCCTCCCGGAGGAACTCCGCGCAGCCCTCCACCCCCTCCAGGAACCTCTCCGGGGAGGCCAGATCCGAGGAGATGAGATGAAGCTCGACGGCCTCGCACGGCCGCCCGAGCGCCTCGTTGAAGCGCGGGCAATAGTCGCGATACGTCCGGAGGTCCACCACCGTGCCGACCTTCATCGTCTTCTCCTGTTGCGGCAGCCCTGCGGCGCGTCAGCTGAAGAACTGCTCGTACCAGAGCTCGAGGCTCACCGACTGGTAGCGGCTGCGGTCAAACTCCCCGCGCTCGCTGCTCTCCGGGATCGCGTGGACGCCGCCGCGGCGCTTGAGCTTCTCCATCAGCTCCTCACTCCACGAGCGCAGGCGGCCGGAGAACCAGTGGTTCACGGGGACCACGAACCCCATCTTCTCCTTCCGATCGAGGATCGCCTGGGGGATGAGCCCTTCGGCAGCCTTTCGAACGAGGTACTTGGTCTGATCGCCCTTGAGCTTGAGCTGGGGCGGGATCTGGTACGAGAACTCGACGATGCGGTAGTCGAGGAAAGGAGAGCGCGCCTCGATGCCGAACGCGGATGACGCCCGATCCGTCAGCGTCAAGAGCCCGGGCAGGCTGATGCACGCGTCCGTGTAGCTGACCTGATTGAGGACGTCGCGGAACCTGGCGAAGCACTCCTGGACCCTACGCAGCGGGCCCTCCGTCTTCGAGGCGCCTCGCTGGATCAGATGGAAGTACCGCTCATGCAAGGGAGTGAACATCTGCTGGTTCCAGAAGTACTGCGCCAGCGAGCTGTAATTCTTCAGCGCCGGCGTCTGGACGATGGTCTCCTCCAGCGCCATGAGGAGGTGTCGGATGTAGCCAGCGAAGAACTCGTCCAGCCCCAGCCCGTTGAGCACCACCTTGACGTGCTGGCTGGCCTCCCGGTTGAGCAGGAACTCCGCGATCGCCGCAGCGGTACCGACCGGCTGGTCCAGCATGTAGACGACCCACGGAAAGAACTCCCGGAAGTCCTCGTCGTCAGGCCGGATGATGTGCTTCCGCGCCCCGACGTGGTCCGCCACGAGCTCGGCGTAGTGGAGCTCGTCGTACTGCTCCCCATAGGGGAAATGGCAGATGAAGACGTGCTCGGGCCTGGCCAGGCACGCGACAATGCTCGAGTCGATCCCGCCGCTCAGCAGACACCCGAAGGGCATGCTCTGGGGGATCCGGAGACGGACCGCGTCCTGCATCAGCCACCGCAGCTTTTCGATGCAGAACCCTTCGCTGAGGGAGTAGTCGGGGGTGATGTGGATGTCCCAGTACTTCCTGACGTGCACCTTGCCATCTTCATACGTCAGCGTGGAGGCGGCGGGCAGGGCGTGGATACCCTCGAACAGCGTCTCGTCATCGAGCAGGTTCTCGAAGACGAGGAGGCTCTCGGGGATCCGCGGTGCCGTCTCGATGACGGACAGCATCGCCTTGGCCTCCGAGGCGAACACGAACAGCCCATCCCGGTGGTGGTAGTACAGCGGCTTCTCGCCGAGCCGATCCCTCGCGATGAAGATCCTGTCCCCATCCTTGATCGCGAAGACGAACATCCCGTTGAAGCGGTGCACGCACTCTTCGCCCCACTCCTCGTAGGCGTGCAGGATCAGCTCGGTGTCACTCTCCGTCCGGAAGTGATGCTTCTGGCCGATCTCGCCGCGCAGCTCACGGTGGTTGTAGATCTCACCATTGAAGATGATGCAGAGATCGCCAGACTCGTTGTATTGCGGCTGGTGGCCGTTCTCCACGTCCACGATGCTCAGGCGCCGGATCCCGAGCATGACCCGCTCGGTCTCGTAGACCCCCTCATCATCCGGGCCACGATGAGAGAGGCTCTCCAGCATGCGCTGGAATCGCCGTTTGTCGATCGGCCGCTCTGACACCATCCCTGCTATTCCGCACATTCCGGCATACCTCCCGCATTCCACCAGCCAGGGGCGACAGGAGTCGTCTCAGCGAAAGAAGTCCCGCACCGACTGGATGATCCAGCCAATCGCCTCATCCTTCAGCGCGGGGTAGAGAGGGAGCGAGACCTCGGTGGCATACACCTTCTCGGCGTGGGGGAAGTCGCCCGGCTTGTAGCCATACTGCTGCTGATAGAAGGTGAAGAGGTGGATGGGGATGTAATGGAGCCCGGTCCCGATCTTCCGCTCTCGGAGGAAGGTGATGAGCGCATCCCGGCGCTCCGCACCGTCGGTCACCAGCACCGGGAAGAGGTGCCAGTTGCGCTGGGCATAAGGATACTCCCGCGGGAGCTGGAGACCCTTGATCCCCGAGAGCCCCTCCAGCATCCGGTGCGCCATGTCCCGCCGCATGCGGTTGAACGTGTCCAACCGCCCCAGCTGCACCCTGCCCAGCGCCGCGAGCACGTCCGAGAGGTTGTATTTGAAGCCCTGGGAGCGGACGTCGTAATCCCAGGCCCTCGGCTTGCCGTGGCGCTCCCAGATGTCTTTGGAGATGCCGAAGAAGCCCAAGCGACGGATGGCGGCGGCCAGCTCATCGCTGGAGGTCGTCACGACGCCCCCTTCGCCGCTGGTGATGTTCTTCGTGGCGTAGAGGCTGAACACCGCCACATCACCGAAGGAGCCGATCTTCGCCCCCTTGTAGTCCACGCCAGCAGCGTGCGCCGCGTCCTCGATGACCCAGAGATCATGCCGGGCGGCGATCTCGTGGATGCGATCCATGTCGCACGGCAGACCTGCGAAGTGCACGGGGATGATGGCCTTCGTGCGCGGGGTGATCGCCTTCTCGAGCTGTTCGGGCGAGATGTTGAACGTCTCGGGATCGACGTCGACGAGGACGGGGCGCGCGCCCACCCAGGTGATGACATGGGCCGTCGCGACGAACGAGTACGTCGTGGTGATCACCTCGTCACCAGGACCGATGCCCATCGCGCACAGCGCGACGTGGAGGCCCGCGGTGCACGAATTCAGCGCGATGGCATGCCGCGCCCCGACGGCCTGCTTGAACTCATTCTCGAAGGCCTCGGTGTTGGGCCCGGTGGTGAGCCAGCCGGACTCCAGCACCTTCTGAACCGCCTCGAGCTCGGCCTGCTCCAGCAGGGGACGACAGTAGTTGATGAAGTCGCGCTGCTCCACCCGTGGCAGCGGCGCACTCACAGCGCTGTGTCCTTGACGACAGGGGTCTTCTGCTCGGCTGCCCCCTCGAAGAGGTACCCCGTACCTTGTTCCACCATGTTGGGATACCAGGAGTCGCAGTGCTTGCACGTCTCGTCCGTGATCTGGAGCGTCTTGTGCTGCACCCGCAGGTCCTCGTACGCCTTGCCTTCCCAGACCTCGCGGATGGACCGCCCGCTCACATCTCCCAACGGCTTGCCATTCCAGTCGTGGTTACACCGCCCGGTGAGGCCGTTGTAATAGATCAGGATCTCCGAGAAGGGCTTCATGCAGGTGCGGCGGGCGCCGCGATCATACGGCAGGCTCCCGTAGTGCCCGTCCGCCGAGTGCTGGGAATACACGCGCACACGCTCGACCGACGACTTCCAGCGATCGTGGAACTGCTGGATCTCCGCCTCCGTATGATCGGTGAGCACCATCGACACCTGGGTACGGACCCCCTGCGCCTTGCTCAGGAAATATTCGATGTTCTCCACGGTCCGCTCGTAGTCGTCGCCGTCTCGGTTGACGCTGAACTTCGAGGGGATGTCGATACTGAAGGAGATGAAATCCACGAGGCGAACGAGCGCATCGGCGTACTTACGGCTGAGCAGCGTCGCGTTGGTCGTGAGCTGGAGATCATCGACCCGAGGGCGCGCGTACTCGAACATGTCGATGATCTTCGGGTGCAGCAGGCTCTCGCCGCGCCGGAAGAGGTGGACGGTCCGCCCCCGGTGCTCGTTGATTTCATCCATCAGCCGGGTGAAGAGCCCCATCTCCATGAAACCATGCTTGCGCGCGTCGTAGTTCGTGCGCGGGCAGAAAGGACACTTGCGGTTGCAGTTGATCGTGGGTTCGATGATGAGGCTTTTCGGAAAGACTGCGAAGCTGCCCATGGACCAATCCTCTAGGAACAAGCGAGACACATCGGGGACTTCCCTCGACACAGGGCGCACGCGACCCGTGAGGGAATCCCTCGTATCGATGAAGAGAGCGCTATGGCGAGAAGGGCCGTTCCAAGCCACTACCTGTGCCCCGTCGCGAAGACAGGGCGATGCTGCGGATGACGAACCCAGGGTGTACGTGCACTGATTGTGTCTTCTTCCTAGCACAACCCATCAGGTACGGCAACCGATTTTGCCTGGGCTGGCCTGTTGGGTAGGGCGGAGCGTGATCCGTGGAGCCGGTGCCACGGGCAGCACGCGCGCATCCCGCCGTTCCCCCGAGGCCGCGCTCAAGCGCTAGGCAAGAGGCAGCTCCACGCTGAAGGTGGCTCCCTGGCCGGGCGCACTCTCCACGGAGATGCGCCCGCCGTGTGCCTGCACTATCTCTCGTGAGATCCACAGGCCCAGGCCGAAGCCTCCGTAGTTCTCGGAGACCGCCCGCTCGAAGCGCTCGAAGATGCGGGCCTGATCTTCTGGGGCAATGCCCATGCCGTGATCCTGGACGCTGAGCCGCGCCACCGCTCCCTCTCTCTTCACGCTCACGGAGATGGGCTTGCCCGGGCCGTACTTCGTGGCGTTGCCCAGCAGATTGTCGAGGACCTGCTCCAGGCGCAGCCCGTCCCAGTGCCCGATGACGGGAGCCGGTGCGTCCAGCGCGCAGTCGCACTGCACCCGCGTCAGCTCGGCCTTCCACCGGTCCACCGCTTCCGCCGCGAGCGCCGCCAGATCCACCTCTCCCAGGCGCATGGCGACCTTGCCCTCGGCCAGCCGAGAGACGTCGAACAGATCTTCTACCAGCCTGGCCAGCCGTTGCAGGCGCGCGTTGGCCGTCTCCAGCTTCGTCACCCAGGAACCCAGGCCCGCGGCCTTGGCCGGGTTGCGCAGGGTGCTGATCAGCCCTTGCATGTAGATCCGCATCGGGGTGAAGGGCGTGCGCAGCTCGTGCGAAGCCACGGCGAGGAACTCGTCGCGCTTACGCAGGGCCGCCTGGGCCTCCTGGTACAGACGCCCCCGCTCTTCGGAGAGGGCATTCACCTCGGCGAAGCCCTGAGCATTCTCCAGCGCGGCCCCGGCCAGGGTGGCAATGAACTCGGCGATTCGCGCCTCTTGCGGGCCGAAGGCGCCGGTCAGCTTGTGGTTGGTGAGGCCGAAGAGGGCTGTCACCTGCCCACGTACCAGGATGGGAGCACACAGCACCGAACGCTCCGGGCCGCCACCCGCGCCCTCGAGCTCCTCCGCGGAGGGTACCACCGGCCGCTTCAGCTCGCGGGCCCGCTGCATGAACGGCCAGATCGTCTCACCGGGTTTGGCGAGGGGGGGCAGACCTTCCGGCGTGGCTTCGGTGAGCACACACTCTTCACCGCGCAGCAGCCCCAGCGCGGCCTCGCGCACGGACGAGAGGACATCCTCCCGGGTGAGCGCCGAGGCAATGGTGCGCCCCGCCTCCAGGATGCGCGGGAATCGGTCCACCAGCGAGAGGCTCGCCTGGGGCTCCGCGGCGAGGGCGGGCTCCAGCGCCGCGCGCATCGGCCGCATGGCCTCATCGGCGGCAGCGGCATCCTGGGCGGCCTGCGGCCATCCCAGGGCAGCTCCCACCTCGGCGCGTGCCCGCAGCGTCCGAGCCCGCTCATAGCGTAGGCTCAGGCGCTCGGCGATGGCCAGGCTCCGGTCGAAGTATCGGCGAGCCCGTGCATTCCTTCCTTCCATTGCTGCAATCAGGCCCAGCTCGCGGAGAGGGAATGGCACGTTTTCCCGGAAGGGGAGAGGGTGACGGAGCACTTCCCGTGCAACGGCCTTGGCCCGCCGCAAGAGCCGGGCGCGCAGGGAGAAGGCCCAGGCAGGCACTTGGGAGGCCTGCTCCCGAAGTGCCTCCACGAGCCGTGACTGGATCAGAGGGAGGATCAAAGGGGAAAGCACCCGCATCCACGACAACTTCGCGTGCTGGACGGCTTGCTCGAGGACGACTGTGGCCTGCCCAGGCTCTCCTGCTTGGAGAAGCCGGATCCCCTCGGCGTGAAGGAGCGAGGCCCGCTCTTGCTCGAAAGCGGGCCCCTCGTCCTGCTTGGGACGAGCGAGCTCGGTAGCGATGGCTTTACCGGGGAGCCGCCCTCCCGATGCGCACGCCCAGAGCTCCAGCCCGGCGCTGCACATGATGCCTTCACCAAGGTTCCTGCCTTGGAGATACGCTGCCTGGCCATACTCGGCAGCACCCTTCAGATCTCCCAACAGGTATTGCGCCCATCCGAGGTAATAGATCGCGGTGCCGTGATGCCACTCGTTATTGGCACTCACCTGCCGGAGCAGTTGCACGGATCTCCGGCCGACCTCGACGCTCTCCTCATACTCTGCACAGGAGAACAGCAAGAACTGGTACAGGTGAAGCGTGGAGCCATGCTCGAAGGTATCGCCGAACGACTCTCGTAGGGTGATCGCCTTATGGAGATATTTTCTCCCCAGCATCAGGGCGAAGATGACGAGGCGTGAGGGCACGCGGGGAATGGCTTGCGTAAGCATTGGGAACACGACGCCATGACTCGCATACGCCTCCGCTAACTCCGGGGTAGGGGCATATCGCTCGGCAATGTTCAACCCGCGCAGATGGGCCCACAAACTGGCAATCGTCGACCGATGCCCGGTCCAGTAGCGCTGCGCTAACAACAGGTAGATGCGTGCTGCGAGCAGCGTCTCCCCCTTCATGGGAGGCAGACGTTGGGCCTGCCTCTGGAGGGGCTGCAGTACGCGAACGAGTGTCTCCCAGAGTACGCATACCGCGAGGGACAAGTGGCCTGTCGGCACCTTCCGTCCAATGATCCGGAGTGCCCGTTCCTGCATATTGATGGCGGCCGCCATGTCGCCTCGCCCAAACGCATTTTCTCCTCGCAGCCCCTCGATGCGGGCCCGGTCCAGGCGTGTGGCAGCCAAGGCCTGAGCCCGTGTGTAGCTCCGCTCGGCCTCATCATTCTTTCCCCGGAGACGCAAGACATCGCCCAGTCCCTCCAGGATGCCCATTCGCGTCGCGTTGTCAGCGTCCGTCGCCCCGGTATCAGCAAGGCGGTAGTAGCGCTCGGCGAGGTCCAGTGCGTGCTCGCGCCGGGCCGCTTCCGCCGATTTCAAGGCATGGCTCCATGCACGTTCCAACTTCCCCGCAGCCTCGAAGTGCCAGGCCAGATCGAAGCTCCGCTCGGGAGCCCGGCGTTCCAACTCCAGCGCGGCCGCAAGGTGCAGCGCACGGCCCTCCTCGGCAGGGATTCGTTCCAGCAACGCCTCGCGAATCCGGTCGTGCGCGAAGGTGTATCGGCCCTTGGAGGAATCAGCCCAGAGGATATGCCGCTGCCGAGCCTCCTCCAGTGCTGCAATGGCCTGTTCCGGTTCCTGCCGTGCCAGCACCGCGGCCAGGTCCACCTCGAACTCCCTCCCAAGGATGGCGCCCGCCGCCAGCAAGGTTCGGGTCTCAGCAGAGAAGGACTCGAGGCGGCGCAGCAGCCAGGTGGCGGCCCGCCGCGAGGAGCGCACCTCCGCGAGCCGCTCCGGTTCCACACGCCAGCCGGAAGCCGTGGACTCCAAGGCACCACACTCGACGAGCCCCCGCACCATGGCGGCGGCCATGAAGGGGTTGCCCTTGGAGAGCCGGACCACGATGTCCAGCGCCTCGTCAGGGATGCGCCCCGCCATCGACTCTGCCAGGCCCCGGAGGTCCTTCGCGGTGAACGGCGCCAATGAGACATGGCGCATGGGAACCATCCGGCGGAGTGGGTGATCCTCGCGCACCTCCTCCGCCCGGAAGGCCGCCACCACCGTCACGAACCGACCATTCCGTGGTGTCTCCTCTGGTGGCTGCTCCATCGCGGCGAGCACCTTGAGGGTCAGCTCCTCGGACCACTGGCAGTCATCCAGCAAAACCAGGGCAGGGGTCTGCGCGTCCCCCAGCGTGCCCAGCACCCTCGCGAGGGCTCGTATCATGAGTCCTTCGCCCAGGTCCTCGGGGCCCTGGCAGGCTGGAGCCGGTACTCCCAGTCGCTCCGCGAGCGGGTATACTGAACAGACTGCGGCAAGCTCTGGTCCTCCGCACGCGCGCATCGCCTCTGCCAATGCCGGAGTCATCTCCACGGTCGCTTCGAGTTCACGGAAGACCCCAAGGAACGTCTGAAGCGGCTGGGGCGCTGCTCGATCGAAGGCCTGACCGCGGAAGACACGCGCTCCGCGTGCAAGGCTCCGCCGCGCCAGCTCATCGAGAAGCATCGTCTTCCCTGCACCCGATTCGCCCTCGACCAGAACGAGGCCTCCACGCCCCTGGGTGGTCTCCCCCAGCGTGCGCTCCAGCCCTTCCAGCTCCGCGGCCCGCCCGATGAAGGCCGGCTCGGTGAGCCGCGGGTGGCGGTCGGACCGGCCCACCACCACGGACGGCTCGGGGATGCCTCGCTCCAACTCCGAGGCGATGGCCTCCAGATCGGAGAGAGCCGCTGCCGCCGACTGGTAGCGCTCCTGTGGAGCCCCACTCAGCAGGTGCTGCACCACCTGCTCCAGGGCACGAGGAACGGGGAGCCCCTGGGCGCGCAGCTCGGGAAGGGAGCACAGGTGCTGCCGCAGGAGCTCTCCGCGTGTCTCGCCTCGGAACGGCGGTGCCCCGGCGAGGCCCTCGAAGAGCAACATACCCACGGCGTAGAGGTCCGAGGCGGGGCCCACGTCGCCGGCCACGAGCCCCAGCTGCTCGGGCGAGAGGTACTGGATGGCCGTGAGCGGGAGCGCCGGGAGGGAGTGTTCCCGGAGATCCTCCAGGGCGAGCCCGAAGTCGATCAACGTTGCTTCCTGAAACGTCCTCTCCGGAGGGATGACGACATTGGAGGGTTTGAGGTGGCGGTGCAGCACACGCTGAGCATGGGCTTCGCGCAGCGCGCGCAGGAGGCCGCGCCCGAGCCGGAGGGTCTCTTTGACGGAGAGAGGGCCCCTCGCCAGCCGCTCCTTCAACGTTCCCGCGGGGGCGTAGGACACCACGCGGAACAAGAGCTCTTCCTCCATGCCGCAGTCCAGGGGAGGGGAGAGCCAGGGGCTGCGCAGGTCGCGCAGCACGGCATCATCCCGCAGCATCCGCTCGAATGCCCCCACCTGCAGCGCGTGAAGGGGGACGGTCTTCACCACCACCGCGCCACCCGTGGCGAGATCTGTCCCTTGCCAGCTCTGAACCGCGCCCTGTTGGTGAAGACACTGATCCTTCTGGAAGCGTCCCCCCACCAGCCGGGAGGAGGAGTCCTGTCCGAGAGCTCGTTGCTGGATCTCGCCCGTCTCCATGCGCATGGCCTCCGTCACCACTTCGCGTGGATAACGTGGATAACAATGGCGGGTGGAGAGTCCAGAGCGCGTCGGCCGCCTGACGGGCACGCCTCCGAAGGGCCTGGGTGAGGCGACAGTCGGCGGGCGGACGTCACACCGACCCGCCGCTCGCCCATGCTTCGGCACGGCGAGCATGTCCTGGCCGCCTTCCAGGCCGACCTTCAGGCAGCGCAGGCACGAACTTGAACCGGGGCGGACTCGAGCGTCCCTCCCTCATCGTAGAGGAACGAGCTCTTCGGCCAGACGGCCAGCCCCATAGACCTTGGCGAGCAGTTCGACGATCACCTCGCTGGTGATGGCATAGGCCCGATAGCCTTCATCGTAGGAGCAGACGTCCTGGGCTTCTGCCTCCGCCGCGAGGCCGACGACCTCCGCGTCCCGATTGACGATGGACGAGCCGGAACTCCCACCCGCGAGAGGAAGGGCGCCGGAGAATCCATACAAGACGTCAGGATTCAGTCTCTTCCTGGCAAAGTGCCAACGCGCGGGCAGCGAGATGGACTTCTGCGGCGCCTTCTCCAGAACATCCCCGAGAGAGAAGCCCACCGCCTGGAAGCGCAGCCCCTTGAAGTACCCCTTCACCGCTCCATAGGTGAGCCGAGGCTGGGAGTCCGGGGGATCATAGCCTTGCACGGAGCACAGCTGTGGATTCGATGAGCCCTCTCCAGGGCTGCCCGAGGCGAAGATCAGCTCCCCCTCCTTTACCCGCGTCTTCGAGAAGCGCAGGTAGTGCTCTGTCGAGAGCGGCTCGCCCCCCGCGTAGACCCTCAGGAAGGCCACATCCAGGCTGTAGCGGCCCGAGTGAACACCATCCAGGTTGAACCTGGACGCCTTGTCCTTGGGCAGGGCGACAGCCCGCTCGGGGACGAAGACGAGCCTCACATCCAGGAAGCGGCGGTATTTGTATAGATAGTACTGGCAATCCCTGCCCGAGAGCCGCTCCACCCACTGGCAGAAGACATTGTCGCTCCCCTCCTCGCACGAGCTCAGGGCCGCCTCCACCACCTCATCCTCCACCAGCCCGCATTGCCCCCCTGTCTTCTCCTGGCTCATCACCTTTTCGATCTCGATGAGCTGATCGAGCACCATCGGGAGCCGGATCTCCTCCTCAGGGCTCTCTGCGTAGAACCCACTGAGGAGGGGGAGTTGGCGAAACCGCCGCGCGGGCTCTCCCTCGCCTCGGATGTAGACGAACGCGCGGGGCCCCCCCTCCAGGCAGTGGTAGTTGGTCATCACCAGGCCCTTGGGTGACACCACGCTGGCGGAGCACTGCGTGTGGAACCCCGCCAGGCGCAGCGAGGCGAGGCGGACCTTGTCCAGCCACGCCTGATCAGGCTCGAAGCCGTACCGCTCCCTCACCGCGGCCGAGGGGAAGCTCTCGAAGCTCCAGAACCCCCGCTGAGCCAGCGGCGCTCGCGTGCAGCCCGTCACACCCAACACGACCACGATGGCAAGGATCCTTCCCATGACGCTCCAAAGCTGAACAGCGGACGGCGCGCCCCTGTACGAGGCGGCTCCGCCCATTCTGCCCTGAAGCGGTTGCCAGCGCGGCTCCTGCGGATCGCCGGGCTCGGCATCAACATCCCCGGCGTCCCGTTCGTCATCGTGCCGCAGCACCCAGTTCCCCTGTCCGACGCGCGCGGTGCTCCACGAGAGCCGCGCTGCTCTCCATGACGTCCTTGATCTCTTCGGAGACGATCAACGGGCCCGTCCACCCCTCGCACCGGAACACCCGAGCGCTTCCCACCTTAAGATTGCTGGGCTTCTCGGGATGGAGGCGGCGGGAATCGAAGCCGTGTAGGGGGTAAACCGGCCCGCTCTGAAAAACGGCGCCCCCCTCGGTTTCCCTCTG
>JAFGNZ010000103.1 GCA_016926755.1 Myxococcaceae bacterium
CCCGAGCTCTCCCTGGACTCTGTCCTAGCCACCCTGCGCCAGCGCTCCCTCGAGTTCTCTCCCGTCCCCATGGAGTTCGACCCTGACGTCGCCGACATTCTTCGCATGGAGGCTGATTTCCAAGGCGTGCTCGGCGGCAAGCGCTCCCTCGTCGAGCGCTTCAACCGCTACCACCCTCCTCCCGTCTCCGAGTGGTTGCCTGCCTCTCAGGCTCCCGCACCGGATGTGGACAACGTCCAGGCCGCCATCGACACCTACGAGGGCCTCTACGCAGAGCAACTCATCGCCCTGTTCCACTCGGACGTACCCCAAGTCACCGAGGGCACCTTGGAGGCACTGCCTCGCCTCGACTGGCACCTGTGGCACGCCGGTTGGGGCAGGCGCCTGTCCCACGAGCAGCGCGAGACCCTTGTCCCCGCTCTGGGTGCCTTCCTCGGCAGCTACCTGGTGGAGGTGCTCGGCGGCCGCTGGGTGCCGCGCAAGAAGCTGGAAGAGGCCGCTGTCGTCGTCGGTGACAGGGCCTGGCTGCCTTTCCTGCGTGCCCGCCATGCCCTCCAGAACCAGGAGGCTCCTCTGGACTTCTCCTGCTCTCAGCTCTTCCGCCTCGCTCAGCGCCTTGCTCGCGCTCACTCACACTGAGCTTGGGCAGATGCGTCAGCGCCTTGCACAGCTCCTCCACCCCGTCTACCAACCCCGATGGCTTGGCGCCCCGCGGGCCCCCCGCTGGCGGTACCGCTCAGGGCCCAGGCGCTCCGTCCTTCACGCCCAGCTTGCGCAGGAGCCCCACCGTGAGCCTGCCATCCTTGCTCTGGATGGAGACGCGGATCATCTCGTTGCCACGGTAGAACTCGCCGGGCGCCTTCTCCACGAAGCGCAGCTGCTTCATGGCCTGCTGGTAGAACGCCTGCACCTGCTCCTTCGTGGAGGGGACCTCGAAGATGGCGCTCTGCGCGCCCTCCATCTCGTTGCTCAGCAGCTGATTCGCGCCGGGAGGCACGGGCGCCCAGGACACCGTCGTCCGCCCCGCGTTCGGCTGATACCGCGAGAGATCCGAGGTCCCCAGGATGACCGTCACCGTCTTGTCCGGGTTGGGCTGGAAGATGACCGTGTAGGCCACGAGCCGCTCCGTATCCAGCGCGGTGAGCTGCGGCTCCCGGAGGGCCTGGATCTGCTGCTCCCCTGGAGGGATGAAGAGCCCTGCCTTCTCGAAGGACGCGGCGAAGTGCTGGATCAGCTCCTGGATGGGGAGCTTCGAGCGCGCCAGCTGCAGCGAGAGCGGCACACCATCGGAGATCTGCACGCCGGCCGAGTCCACCCAGTCCAGCAGGCCCGGCACATCCCAGCGGAAGGGAGGGCGCGAGGGGTTGGGAATGGGACGCAACGGATACACGCCGGGCTTCACCGCCTCGGCCCCGGGCGCGGCGGGCTGCTTCTGCGTCGGCTTCGAGCCCTGGTGGGTGGGGGCCTCTCCCGCCGCGAACACCCCCGGCGCCGCCAGCAGCACCAACGCGAGGAGCTGCCTCTTCATGGGGGGCATTCCTGGCCCAGGAAGCACCCTTCCCGCTGCGTATAGGCGTAGGTGTAGAAGGCGCTGACGATGCCGGTAGGCAAGGCGGGCGAGGTGGGCCAGAGGGTGTAGCCGATCTCGTTGCCCAGCGGCTGCAGGAAAGCCGTCTCCTCACCCGCGGCGCTCATCCAGAAGACGTTCTCGGAGCCAGGGAACATGGGCAGGGGCATGGCGCCCACGGTGCCCAGGGCCATGGACGTCCCCTGCCACCCCATGGCCAGCCCCGTCAGCAGGTGGACGCTGGCCGCGGAGAGCCAGAAGGGGGCGTTGGCGCAGGGGACCAGGGGTGCATTGGGCACCATCAGGCACGGCATGCTCTCCGCGGTCCCGGACAGCCCCCAGTCATCCAGGACCGAGGTGAGCTCTCCCGTGCAGGCGCCCCCATTGGCCCGCCCGAAGGCACACACCCGGAAGGGCGTCATCTCGTAGTGCTTCTTCTTGAAGAAGCCCTGGTTGGCGTCCTCCAGGAACTCGGTGGGCAGTCGGATGCCCCTCATCTGCGCCTCCGCGCGACACCTCATCCCGCCATTGTCGCTGTAGGCCAGGCTGGTGATGGGGCTGGGATCCCAGTCCGGTCCCCCGCCGATGTTGCAGGAGACGCTCATGGCGCTCGCCTCGGTGAAGAGCTGGGTGAGCGTGGTGTTGCCCGTCCTCGAGGTGCTGTCGAAGTCGATGTAGCGCTGCTGCGCGTCCGTGCCCGCCTGGGCGACCGCGCCGGTGGCCGGATCATCGTCGTCCGGCCACTCGTGGAGCTTGTGGCCCGGGGCCTCCAGCAGGGCCGAGTGTGCCGCCTCGGTCACCTTCACCGAGATGTAGCCGATCTCGGCGAAGTGGATGGCGAACATCAGCACGGTGACCAGGACGATGGTGCCCAGGGCCAGCTCCACCATGGCCTGGCCGCGAGCGCGGCGGAGTGTCGCGTGGCGCCTCATCTCACGGCCCTCCCTTGTAGCCATTCACGTCCAGGGCGCGGAAGGCATCGGCGGCCCAGCCCACTCCCACGTCATTGAGGCTGTCCTGAATGTCGTTGTCGCCGTCGTTCTTGTTGTCATCGTCCACGTCATACGGGACGAGGGTGGCGCGCCAGTAGGGGTTGAGCAGGTTGGGCGGCTCCCTCCAGTGGCCCCCGCGGTGGTAGTAGGCGATGCCTGTCGAGACCGCCGTCTGCTTGCCGATGTTGAGGCTGCCGTTCTGGGGCCCCAGCTGGACGCCTCGGTTGTCGAACCTCGACTGGGCGGAGGCCCCCGAGTTGGTGAAGTTGAACCCGAAGTTCCGCGTCCACGGGTAGTTCGCCTTCAGCGCCGCCATGTCCGCCTCCCGCACCCCGTAGTCGCGCTGGATGACCGCGTGGTTCTTCGGCTGGCCCTCGAGATCATCGTGGTCGCTCAGCTTGAGGAAGTTGTAGTCCACGAACTGGGGCCAGATCCCCGGGCAGTTGATGCACGGGCCCAGGTTGTGGACCGCCGGGGGATCCATGATGCCGCCGGGCAGGTAGGTGTGGAAGGACGCGTTGGTGACCGAGTCGGTGCTCCACAGCAGGGCCGCCGCGGGCATCTGCCCGGTCGAGATCGGCGGGCAGGGTGGAGTGCCGCGAATATAGGTAACGACGTTGGGCAGGGCGCCCCCGCCTCCGAGGTCCATGTGGTCCTCCGACCACACGTAGTCGGTTCGGGTCCCCATGAAGCTCCCGTGGGTCATCGTGTCCGAGAAGTAGGCGCTCCCCAGGTTGGTGACCTGGATGGTATCTGGCGCGACCAGGGGCGCCAGCCGGGACAACAGGGTCGGCGCCCCCATGAACCGGCTGGTGACGAAGGAGAAGCCGCGGCTGCCCATGGCGGCGAAGGAGTGATGATCGTGGGCGATGACGACGGGGAGGATCGCCCCGGTCACCAGCGCCTCGTCCTTCGAGACATCATCGCCAGCGCCGGGAGCGGTCAGCTCATTGGGCGTGGCACTGCCAGCCCTGGCCTTGTTCACGATCTCCTGCGCCATCGTCTGGTCGTTCAGCTCATCCTGGAGATTCATCCACCGCTCGGTCTGGGCGACGAAGATGGCCGACGCGGCCCCCTGGATCCGCCGCGACTGCGCCCCCGCGGCGATATCGAGGCTCTGGTAGGAGGCCAGCAGTGATGCGTAGATGGTGGAGAGCTTCGTCTGCTGGATGCTGATTTCGAGGAGGGCCTTCGTCGCGCAGGCGCAAGTGACGCATGCAGGTGAGGCGCTGCAGCAGGCCGCCAGTGGGATGTAGGGCAGGCGCGCCATGTTGTACGACTGGATGGACGCCATGAGCTGGGCCATGAAGTAGCTGCTCCAGCTGATGAGGCTCTGGACCGCGGCCAGGGACACCATCTTGCCGATCTGCGCCCGGCTCATCAGGGCGATCTCGTTATAGGCGCGCGCGGTGACGGCCGCGTTGCTGTAGGCGGCCGCGTCCGCCATCGCCTGCAGCTCCATCTTCTCCTTCACCCGGGTGCTGAGCGAGAGCGTCATCAGCACCAGCAGCGAGGTCAGCAGCATCGTCAGTGCGAAGAGCACCATCGTCTGGCCGCGAGCGAGAGCAGGTATCTTCATAGGGTTTCCGGAGCCGGAGGGCAGTTGAGTGTCCCGAAAAACTGGGCGCGCGCGGGCGTCATCATCCTCAGCGAGGCCGAGGCGTGGATGGGCAGCACGTACTGCTCCAGGCCCACGCGGGTGAGCAGCTCGTCGCGGATGGCGGTGTCGAGCGTCACGGTCATCGCGGCGCTCTGCTGCCAGTTCGCCTGCTGCGTCGGCATGAGCGGGTTGGTGGCCGCGTAGGGCATCAGCCCCCAGTGCGCGAGCACCATCCGGCTGATCACCCAGTTGGCGAAGGGGATCTTCAGGGGGAACCAGAAGACGAGCCGCGTCTCCAGGCGCCTCACCTCATGCTGATCGAAGCCCTCCTCGTTGGGAGGGAGCCCGCGAGGAGACTCGCGGATGATCCACACGATGGCGCGGTCGTGCTTCCCATCCTGGAAGCCCGCCAGGCCTGGCGTGTAGCGGTTGTCCCTGCGCAGCGCGAAGGCCTGCCCCAGCTTGTCCGCCGGGGAGCCGCTCAGCCCCTGCCCCAGGTAGCTGTGGAAGGTGGGCAGCAGGGCCAGGATGGCCGCGTGCGTCATCGCCTCGCAGTCCCCATGGCGCACGCTGCCAGCCCGCGTGGCGCGGAAGGCCGCGTACTCCGCCATCACCCGCGCCTGCAGCATCAGGAAGAACTGCAGGATGCCCAGGATGAGGAAGAGGGTGAGAGGCAACGTCAACGCGGCCTCCACCGCCGCTTGCCCCGACTGGCCAGCTCCCCTGGAACGAGAAATTCTCATGAGTCTGGAGACCGGTATCCGTGATCTTCGAGAGCCTGCCCATCCGTCATCTGACCGCGATCCTGGCGTCCGATGTAGCCCTTTTGTCGACACCCACCTACATAGCTCCGCGGATCAGCGCGGCTTCATGCCCTTGGCGTCGAGCTGGTACTTCTTCACCAGGCGCTCGATGGACTTGCGGTGAAGGCCGCTCTCACGCGCGGCGCGGGAGAGGTTGCCCTCGCAGCGGGCGAGCACGCTGGTGATGTACTCGCGCTCGAAGTTCTCCAGCAGCTGCTCCTTGGCGTCCTTGAAGGAGAGGTGCTCGTTGAAGGGCAGCGGCCCCTCGCGGGCCTGGCCTCGCACGCGGGGCGGCAGGTGGGCCGGGAGGATCTCCTCGCCCTCGGAGAAGGTGAGCACGTGCGACAGGACGTTCATCAGCTCGCGCACGTTGCCCGGCCAGGCGTAGGACATCAGCAGGCCCAGCGCCTCCGGGGAGAAGCGCTTGCGCCCGTGTCGCTCCACCACCTCCGGCTCGGCCAGCGCGCGCTTGAGGATGTTGGGGATGTCGTCGCGGCGCTGGCGCAGGGGCGGCAGCTGGATCTGGATGACGGAGAGGCGGAAGTAGAGGTCCTCTCGGAAGTTGCCCGCGGTGATCTCCTTCTGGAGATCCCGGTTGGTGGCGGCGATGACGCGGCAGTCCACCTCGATGACGTCATTGCCGCCCACGCGCCGCACCTCGCGGTTCTCCAGCACGCGCAAGAGCTTGGGCTGCAAGTCCACCCGCAGCTCGCCCAGCTCGTCCAGGAAGATGGTGCCGCCCTGGGCGCGCTCGAAGGCGCCGGGCCGGCTGCTCACCGCGCCGGTGAAGGCGCCCTTCTCGTGGCCGAACAGCTCGCTCTCAATGAGGTTGGGGGGGATGGCGCCGCAGTCCAGCACCACCATGGGCCCCCGCGAGCGCAGGGACAGCTCGTGGACGGCGCGCGCCACCAGCTCCTTGCCGGTGCCCGTCTCGCCCTGGATGATGACCGACACGTCCATGGGGGCGATGCGCTTGATGAGGCCGAAGATCTGCCGCATCTTCACGCTCTGCCCCACCATGCCGCACAGCTCGCCCTCGCGGTCGGGCTCGATCGTCACCTCCTCATTGATCGGCGAGAAGGTGATGACGCTGGAGCCGGCGCGGATCTGCGAGCTGGGCGAAAGGTAGGCGCGCTCGATCCGGCGGCCGTCCAGGAAGGTGCCGTTGGTGGAGTTGAGGTCCACCAGCAGGTAGCCGCGCTCGGTGTACTGGATCTCGAAGTGGTGGCGGCTGGCGGCGCGATCCTCCACGAGCACCAGGTCATTCTGCGGGTGGGAGCCCACGCGCAGCCGCTCCCTGTCCGTCACCACCTGGCGGCCCTCGTCCGGCCCGGCCGACACCTGCAGCCGGCACTTGTGGAGCTTGACGGTGGTCAGGGTGTGGTGCCCCAACACCAGCGTGGTGCTGGCGGGGGCGCCGGTGGGATCCGCGCCGAACTCCGCGGCGGGTCCTGGGTTGGTGCCAATCTCGTCCGGGTGGGGTCCCTTGGAAGTCATCCGCGGCGGAGGATATCAAACACGCGCGTGAGATCCGCCTGCTTGCAGTCGGCTCGTGCTAGGATCGCGCGCCCTCCATGCCCTCCCGCAAGGCGAAGCCGAAGAAAGCGCGTGCCCCGGCCAGACCCGAGGCCCCCGCGAGCACCCCCGTGCCCGCACCGCGCCCGCCCCGCCGCCGCGCCAAGAAGACCGTCGTCATCCTCTCCCGCAAGCGCTCGCTGTACTCCACGCGGCGGCTGGTGGAGGCCATCAAGCAGCACGGGCATCGCCCGCTGGTGCTCGACACGCTGCGCTGTAGCATGATCCTGGCCAAGGGAAAGCCGCGGATGATGTACCGAGGCGTGGAGATCCGCGGCGTGGACGTGGTGATTCCACGCATTGGCGCCTCCATCACCGCCTACGGGCTGGCGGTGGTGACGCACTTCGACGTGATGGGCGTACCGGTGGTGAACGCGGCGCACGCCATCGCGCGCAGCCGGGACAAGCTGCGGTGCCTGCAGTACCTGTCACGGGGAGGGCTGGACATTCCACGCACGGTGATGGCGCACGACCGGAGCAATGTCCGCAAGCTCGTGGAGGAGGTGGGCGGCCTGCCCCTCATCATCAAGCTGCTGCGCGGCACCCAGGGCGTGGGCGTGATGATCGCCCACACGCTGCAGGAGGTGCAGACCATCGTGGACACCTTCTGGGACCTGGGCCAGGAGATCGTCCTGCAGGAGTTCGTCGCCGAGAGCAGGGGCAAGGACGTGCGCGCGCTGGTGGTGGGCGAGCAGGTGGTGGGGGCGATGCGGCGGCAGGCCAGGCGCGAGGGCGAGTTCCGCTCCAACATCCACCGGGGCGGAGAGGGGCAGCCCATCCTGCTGGACCCCGCCTATGTCGAGGCGGCGGTGACGGCGGCGCGCATCATCGGGCTGGGCATCGCCGGGGTGGACATGCTGGAGGGCAACGAGGGGCCGCGGCTGATGGAGATCAACTCCAGCCCCGGCTTCGAGGGCCTGGAGGCGGCCACCCGCCAGGACATCGCGGGGGACATGATCGACTACGCGCTGAGGTTCTCCGAGAGCAGACAGGCGGCCGAGCGGAGCCAGCCCCGGGTGAGCTGATACCCGGTGGAGAGGTGCCGGGCGTGCGAGCCCTCAACATGGTGGATCCTGCGGGAATAGGCATCGGCACCAATTGTCACGAGGGGATTGGCAGTCGGGGATCGCCCCTCTAATCTGGGCGCCTCCGAATGAGAGCCCTGCTGCCCAAGCCGCTCCAGATCACCGTCTACCAGGATGTCCTCTGCGCCTGGTGCTACCTCGCCGACCTGCGCCTGGAGATGCTGCGCAAAGAGTTCGGCGACACCGTACGTTGGCGCGTGCGGCCCTACCCACTGCGTGTCCACGACACGCTGCCCACGGAGCGCGAGCTGCGTGGGCTGACCGAAGAGGTGCGGCGCGCGCAGGCCGAGCCGGAGCCGCTCGCGCGCAACCTCTCCACGGACTTGTGGCTCGGCGGAGATCCACCGCGCTCGAGCCTGCCGGGGCTGGCGGCGCTGGAGGCGGCGCGGCTCCAGGGGTCGCAGGCGCGCACGTACCTGGCCAGGGCCATGCAGCGCGCGGCGCTGGAGCAGGGCGTGAACGTGTCGCGCACGGACGTGGTGTTCGAGCTGGCCAGCCGCGTGGGGCTGGCGATGAACGACTTCTCCGCGGCGTTCCACTCGGAGGAGACGCGGCGGCTCATCCTCGACGAGCACCGGCTGGCCTCCAGCCGCGGCGTGCGCGGCGTGCCCACGCTGATCATCGGCGGGCGGTGGATGGTCTGCGGCCTGCGCGACGTGGCCGAGTACCGCGAGCACATCCTCACCTGCATGGGGAAGCTCGCGGCGCCCCGCTCGGGCGGCTCGTCCGAGCGGCTCGTGCACTGAGCCGCGGCGCCTCCTCACCGGAAGAGGAGCGGCCACCCCGCCCTCCTGAGAGAGCGCGGGTGGCCCAGGCTCCGCTCAGCGCTCAGCTCGCCACGTCCGCGCCGTTGCGCAGCGCCAGGTAGAGGCCGCCCATCAGCAGGTAGCTCAGGCCCATGGCGGGGAGGGCGCCCACGCAGCACGCCAGGGCACCCACGAGGACGACCAGGCCTCCCACCAACGAGACACCGAGGATGGACAGCCGCTCGCCGCGCGCGTACGCGTAGCAGTTGCGGATGGCCTGCATGGGGGTGACGCCATCGTTGTAGGCGATCTCCGCCTGGACCATGTAGAGCGGCAGCAGGTAGTAGAAGAGCGGGAAGATGGACAGCACTCCCAGGATGATGAAGGCGACCACCATCGCGTCCTGGCTGATCGCCGCGCCCACCCCGAAGCCGATGCCGGCGATGACGCCCGCGGGGATGCCGACCATCAGGAAGATGATCAGCGTCGTGACGAGGTAGGTGCCCACCTTGTGCATCTGGGTGAAGATCCGCCCGACGTCGGCTTTACCCCCCTGGAGCATGTCGAAGATCATCCGCATGAGGCCCAGGGCGAGCACGCCCTGAACGACCTGCTGTATCAGGAAGGAGGCGATGGTGAGGACCACGGTGAGGGCCGCGTTCTCCAGCGCACCGCCGATGGCCGGCAGCAGCTGGGAGATGAACTGGACGATCATGCTGATGCCGAAGAAGACGAGCACGCCCAGCGAGAGCATCAGCCAGTCACGCTTGAAGACCTCGAAGCAGTAGTCCCACAGCGCGCTGAAGCTCCACGAGTCGCGGGTCAGCGGGAAGCCCTCGCCCATGCCCATGCGCTGCTGGCAGGAGGGACAGAGCGACTGCGTCCCCTCCTGCGAGCACGTGGAGCACATGAAGTTGCCGCACCGCGTGCAGGTGCGCGCCGCGGGCTGATCCGGGTGGATGGCGCAGTGCGCGCCCCCCGGGCCGTAGCCCATGCCTCCCAAGTCCGTGTCCGACATGTCCTCTCCCTCGCGCCTGCCAGGCCCGGAAGCTCCCGGGGGGCCGCACGCAAGCCCGCTATATCCCAGGGTTTGCAGCGTTCTCCAAGAGACAGGCCCCCCGTGCGCCGACGGCTCTCACGGCGAGTGTAGGCAAGAGCGCTACCCTGGGTCGGGCCCCGTTGTGTCAGGGACTTGAATTTCTTCCCGGGCTGCTCGTCTGCTCGAATGTCATCTCAAGCACTCAACGGGCCGCCCGTCCCCGGCCTGGGAGAACCCCACATGCGTCGCCTCCTCGCACTGCTCGCGCCGTTGGCCTTGTTGGCCGGCACCGGCTGCGTCGTCACGCCGTACCATGGCCACACCCGCACCTACCGGACCGTCGAGGTGGTGCAGTACCGCTACTCGGGGGCGCACCCCATCGCCAATGCCGGCGGCTGGTGCCTCGAGGAGTACGACCATGTCCACGACTACGCGCCGGAGACGCAGTACTACGCGTACACGAACAACGTGTACACGTACCGGGGCCCGACAACGGTGTGGTACCTGGACTACCACCCGGTGCCGCACGGCGGGCACTGCAACCTGAGCGGCCGGCACTACCACGACTACTACCCGCGGCAGTACAGCGGCTGGGACTACTCGTGGGACCGCAACCGCGAGGTCTATGTCTACACCTCGCCGCGCACGCACGGCGCCTCGCCGGCCTCGGGCTACTCGTCGTCTCCGGCGCCCACCTACCCACGCAACAACTACCCGCCGCCCAGCAACAGCGGGAGCGGCTGGGAGCGCTCGCCCCCGGGTGGCACCGGGCACGGCTCGTCGGGGGGTGGTTATGGCAACCGGCCTCCCCCGAGCGGCGGCGGCTACGGCAACCGGCCTCCTCCCGGGGGCACCGGCGGCTGGGGCAACACCCCTCCTCCCCCCAACGGCGGCGGCTACGGCAACAACCCGCCTCCTCCCTCCAACGGCGGCGGCTACGGCAACCGGCCTCCTCCCGGCGGCAACGGCGGCTGGGGCAACACCCCTCCTCCTCCCCCGAGCGGCGGCGGTACCTACCCGCCTCCTCCCTCCAACGGCGGCGGTAGCAGCGGCGGCAACAACGGCGGCGGCTACGGCGGCGGCAACAGCGGCGGCGGCAACAGCGGCGGCGGCAAC
>JAFGNZ010000011.1 GCA_016926755.1 Myxococcaceae bacterium
CCGCGCCGTACAGCAGCACCGCCGAGGAGAAGGCGCCCAGGATGAAGTACTTGAAGCCCGCCTCGCTGGGCCGCGTCCCGCGCCGCAGGTACGAGGTGAGGGCGTAGGTGGCGATGGAGAGCACCTCGATGTTGACGAAGACGGTGATGAGCTCGGCGGAGATGGCCAGCAGGCTCATCCCGGCCGAGGCGAAGAGCATCAGCGCGTAGAACTCGCCGCGCTCGGCGCCGCGCTTCTGCAGGAAGCCCGTGGAGCTCAGCGCCGCCAGGGCCAGGCCCACGCAGATGATGAAGGACAGGAAGCTGGAGAACGGATCCAGCACCGCGTACCCCAGGAACACCTCCTGCGGCGGCTGGAACATCAGCCACACGGAGGCGGCGCCGCCCGCCACGGCCGTGATGGCGGTCAGCACCGCCTGGTAGGCGCGTGACGAGGTGGCGGAGAGGAAGACCTCCGACAGGAGCAGGACGCAGGCGGCCGCCACCATGAGGAGGGTGGGCAGCAGCGGGAGGAAGTCTGCCGAGGTGATGTTGGGCAGGTTCATGGCGGGAGGGGACCCTTACCTTACGGCCGGTTCGTCGAGGGAACGAGCGCCGGCGCGGCGGCGAGCGGGTGGGAGGGGAGCGTGGGCGCGGCCGCCGTCTGCTCGGTGGGCAGCGGCTGGACCTCGATGGGGAGCTTGGACTCGTCCACGGTGGCCCCGGGGGTGCCCACGCTGGCGCGGGCGATGAAGCGATCGGTGGAGGGCGCCAGCCTGTCCAGGAACGGCTGCGGCTGCAGGCCCATCACCAGCACCAGCGCCAGGAAGGGCGCCACGGTGGAGAACTCGCGCAGGTTCAAGTCCTGGAGGAACTGGTTCTCCCGGTGGGTGAGGCTGCCGAAGAACACCTTCTGCACCATCCACAGCATGTACGCCGCGCCGAGGATGACGCCGGTGGCCGCCAGCACGCCGAACACCAGGCTCAGGTTGCTCTTGAAGGTGCCCAGCAGCACGAGGAACTCGCCGACGAAGCCGTTGGTGCCCGGCACCGCCACCGAGGAGAAGGTGATGATGACGAAGGAGGCGGTGAACACCGGCATCACCTTGGCGATGCCGCCGTAGTCCGCCATCAACCGCGTGTGGCGCCGCTCGTACAGGAAGCCGAACAGGAGGAACAGCGCGCCCGTGGACACGCCGTGGTTGAGCATCTGGTACGCGCTGCCCGTGGCGCCCTCCGCGGTGAGCGCCAGCATGCCCAGCATGCAGTAGCCCAGGTGGCTGACGGAGGAGTAGGCGATCAGCTTCTTGATGTCCCGCTGCGCCAGGCACATCAGCGCCCCGTAGACGATGCCCACCACCGACAGCGCCGCCAGCACGGGGCGGGCCTGCTGGGTGGCCACCGGGAACAGCGGGATGGCGAAGCGCCAGAAGCCGAAGGTGCCCATCTTCAGCATCACGCCGGCCAGGATCATCGAGCCCGCCACGGGCGCCTGCACGTGCGCGTCCGGCAGCCACGTGTGCACCGGCCACATGGGCACCTTGATGGCGAACGCCAGCGCGAAGGCCGCGAACATCACCGGGCCCCAGGTGTGCAGCGTGCGCGCCAGCCCGCCGAGCTGATCACACGTCCCAGCCGCGGTGCAGCGGGCCAGCTCCTGGTTGGCGCCCAGCAGCGCGTTGTAGATGGAGGCGTAGTCGAACGAGCGGCCGCCGGAGGGCCCGCTCAGGAAGTACAGGGCGACGATCGCCACCAGCATCAGCAGCGAGCCCACCAGGGTGTAGAGGAAGAACTTCACCGCCGCCATCTGGCGATCCTCGCTGCCCCACACGCCCACCAGCAGGTACATGGGGATGAGCATCGCCTCGAAGAAGATGTAGAACAGCAGCACATCCAGCGACACCAGCGCCCCCAGCATCGTCGTCTGGAGCACCAGCAGCGCCAGGTGGAACTCCTTGACGCGGTGGGTGATGTACGTGGTGGAGGCCATCACCACCAGCGGGCCCAGGAACACGGTGAGCAGCAGCAGGCTGGCGGCCAGCCCGTCCATGCCCAGGTGGTAGCTCAGCCCGAACTCGGTGAACCAGGGCACCCGGTACTCGAGCTGGAACTCGGGGCCGCCCGGCACGTAGCGCGCGTAGGCCCAGACGCCGAACACCAGATCCACCAGCATGCCAAGCAGCGTGACGGTGCGGAGCTGTCCCGGCTCGCTCCCCGGCAGCAGCAGCACCAGGGCCGCGAACACCAGCGGCAGGAAGATGACGAGGTTGAGCAGGTGGGTGTCGAAGAAACCCATTAGAGCACCTTGAGGATCGCGTAGAGCACGCCGCCCAGCAGCGCCAGCGCCATGACCGCGGCGTAGGCCTGTGTATCTCCCGTCTGCACGTAGCGCAGCGCGCTGCCGACTCGGGCGGTGACCCAGGCCGTGCCGCGCACCACCACCGTGTCGATCAGGAACGCGTCCACCACGCGGAAGAGGACGAAGCTGAGGAACTTCACCGGTCGGATGATCAGGAACTCGTACAGCTCATCCACGTAGAACTTGTTCTGCGCCGTGCGGCGGATGAGGCGCGCGAAGCCCGGCGCCGGCACACCGGCCTGCGCGGGGAAGAACCGCATGTAGAGGAAGGCCGCCAGCAGGCCGCCGGCCACCACGGTGGCCCACGCCATGGCGTAGCTGCCGAGGCTGGGCAGGCTGGTGTCCAGCGCCACCGTGCCCGCCGCCTTCGCGATGCCCGCGTCGCCCCGGGAGCCCACGGCCGCCGAGAACACCGGGCTGAGGAAGTTCTCCATCAGCGCCTGCTTCGAGTTGGCCAGCAGCGGGAACGCGTACACCGAGGCCGCCACGCTGAGCACCGCCAGGATGACCAGCGGCAGCGTCATCGGCCAGGCGCTCTCGTGCGCGTGCGCCACCTTCGCCTTCGGCGAGCGCTGGCCCTCGAACGTCAGCAGGTACAGGCGCGACATGTAGAACGCCGTGCACGCCGCGATGACCAGGCCCACGTAATAGAGGAAGCCGGACACCCACTCCAGCCCGTGCAGGTGGTTGTGGTGCACGCCGTGGTAGATGGCGTCCTTGGAGAAGAAGCCGGACAGCGGGACGATGCCGGTGATGGCCAGCGTGGCGATGAGGAACGTGACCCACGTCCACGGCATCTCCTTGCGCAGGCCGCCCAGCTTCTTGATGTCCGTCTCGTCCCCGTTGCCGTGCATCACGCTGCCGGCCCCGAGGAACAGGCACGCCTTGAAGAAGGCGTGGGTGACCAGGTGCAGCGTGGCCGCCCAGAAGATGCCCATGCCCACGCCCATGAACATGATGCCCAGCTGAGACACCGTGGAGTAGGCCAGCACCTTCTTGATGTCGTCCTGCGCGAAGGCGATGAGCGCGGCCAGCAGCGAGGTGGCCGCGCCGATGATGGCCACCGTCGCCATGGCGGTGGGGCTCATCACCAGCAGGAAGCTCATCCGGCAGAAGAGGTACACGCCCGCGGTGACCATCGTCGCCGCGTGGATGAGGGCGGACACCGGCGTGGGGCCCGCCATCGCGTCCGGCAGCCACACGTACAGCGGCAGCTGCGCGCTCTTGCCCGCCGCGCCCAGCAGGAACAGCAGCAGCGCCACCGTCAGCACGCCGCCGTAGGTGCGGCCCTCCAGCGGGCCGGAGCTGATGGGCGTGTCCAGCTTCACCGCGCCGCTGGCGTCGGGCAGCGCCCGCGCCATCGTCTCCAGGCCCTGGAAGGTGAGCGGGCCGCGCTGCTCCAGCCCCGCGCTGTAGCGCGCCGAGGTGCTGGCCACCGGCTGCAGGTCCGCGTCGTTGGCCTGCTTCACGAAGGCGCCCACCAGCAGCACCACGAGGAAGGAGGCGATCAGGAAGCCGAAGTCACCGATGCGGTTGGTGATGAACGCCTTGCGCCCCGCCCAGGCCTTGGCCGCGTCCGTGTACCAGAAGCCGATGAGCAGGTAGCTGGCCATGCCCACCCCCTCCCAGCCCACGAAGAGCAGCACGAGGTTGTCGCCCATCACCAGCGTCAGCATCATCGCGACGAACAGGTTCAGGTACGCGAAGTAGCGCCAGTACCCGTCGTCGTGCTCCATGTAGCTGGTGGAGTACAGGTGGATGAGGAAGCCCACGCCGGTGATGACCAGCAGCAGCGTGCCGGACAGGTGGTCCACCAGCAGCCCGAAGTTCACCCGGAAGTCGCCCGCGCTGAACCACGTGCCCAGGTCCTGCCAGAGGGCGTAGCGCGACGGGGCGCCGCCGAAGGCGTTGGCCACCGAGGTGGGCACCCCCGCGTCCGCGTGGCTGGTGGCCCAGAAGGCCAGCACCGACAGGATGAAGGAGCCGGCCACCGCGGAGCAGGCCACCAGGTGCACGTTGGCGCGGCCCATCATCCGGCCGAACACGCCGCACACGAAGGCGCCCAGCAGCGGCAGCGCGATGATCATCCACAGCGACTGCTGCAGCACGTCGGGGTGGATGGGCGCGGTCTTCAGAAGACTTTGGAAGTCCATGCGAGGGCTCTCGAGGGGCGGAGGACCGCCTCAGTGCTTCATCGTCTTGATGTCTTCGATGTTGACGCTGCCACGGCTGCGGAACACGGCGATGACGATCGCCAGGCCCACCGCCGCCTCGGCCGCCGCGACGGCGATCACGAAGACGGCGGACACGTGGCCGATGCTGTCGCCGCGCATGCGCGCGAAGGCCAGGAACGTCAGGTTGGCCGCGTTGAGCATCAGCTCCACGCACATGAACACCACCAGCGCGTTGCGGCGCACCAGCACGCCGAACATGCCCATGCAGAACAGCGCGGCGGCCAGAAACAGGTAGTAGGAGATGGGAACCATGGCTCAGATCCTCGACTTGGCGACGACCACCGCGCCCACCATCGCCACCAGGAGGAGGAGGCTCACCGCCTCGAAGGGCAGCAGCCACGTCGTGAAGATGGAGGCGCCAATCGCCTTCAGCGTGCCGAAGCTCTCCTGCTGCGTCCCCAGGTCCGCCACCCGGCCAGGCACCCGGGCGATGGCCAGCGCCAGCACCGCGAAGAGGCCCGCGGCCGCCCCGCCCCCGAGGATGCGGGAGAACGTCAGGCGCGATCCGGGCAGCTCATCCCCCAGGTTGAGCAGCATGATGACGAAGAGGAAGAGCACCATGATGGCGCCCGCGTAGACGAGCACCTGCAGCGCGGCCACCGTGTGCGCCCACAGGAGCACGTAGATGCCGGCCAGGAAGAAGAACGTGGACACCAGCGCCATGGCGGAGCTGATGGGGCTCCTGGCGAAGATGACCAGCCCCGCCGACAGCAGCGTCAGGAACGCGAACGCTCCGAAGAGGACCTGCTCGATGTTCACGACCAGTCTCCGAACGCACCCCACGGCTTGTCGCCGAACGGGCACTTCTTCTCGTGGATGTGCGCCTCGAACTCGGCGCGGAACCGCATGAGGAAGGAGTGCGTCGGCAGCGCCGCCGCGTCCCCCAGGGCGCAGATCGTGTTGCCCAGGCCAATGGGCGGGTAGGGCGCGATGGAGGAGGCCACGTTGCTGAGCAGCTCCAGATCGCTCGGCTCGCCGCGGCCCTCTTCAAGCTTGCGCAGCAGCCGCGTCTGCCACGGCGTGCCCTCGCGGCACGGGGTGCACTGGCCGCAGGACTCCTCGGCGTAGAAGCGCGCCACGCGCCACAGGCAGCGCACCATGCAGGAGCTGTCATCCATCACGATGACGCCGCCGGAGCCCGCCATCGTCTGCTTCACCTTGAGGGCCTCGAACTCCAGCGCCACGTCCAGCTCGTCCGCGCCCAGCACCGGCGCCGAGGAGCCGCCCGGAATCACGGCCTTCACCTTGCGGCCCGCCGGCAGGCCCCGGCCGAACTTGTCGTCGAAGATGAGCTGGGTGATGGTGGTGTTCATGTCCACCTCGTAGACACCCGGCCGGTTCACCGTGCCGGACAGGCACACCAGGCGCGTGCCTCCGGACTTGTCCGTGCCCAGCTTCGCGTACCAGTCCGCGCCGCGCGAGAAGACGTGCGGCACGCTGGCCAGCGTCTCCACGTTGTTGACCACCGTCGGGCAGCCGAACAGGCCCACCACCGCGGGGAAGGGCGGCTTGAGCCGCGGCCAGCCCTTCTTGCCCTCCAGGCTCTCCAGCAGGGCCGTCTCCTCGCCGCAGATGTAGGCGCCGGCCCCGCGCACCACGTAGCAGTCCAGCTGGAAGTCCTTGCCCATCATCTTCTTGCCGAAGATGCCGGCCGCGTACGCCTCGTTGATGGCCGCCTGGGTGCGCTCCGCCGGGAACTTGAACTCGCCGCGGATGTAGATGTAGCAGGTGTGCACCCCCAGCGCGTAGGACGCGATGGCGATGCCCTCCAGCATCATGTGCGGATCCAGCTCCAGGATGTAGCGGTCCTTGAAGGTGCCCGGCTCGGACTCGTCCGCGTTGACGGCCAGGTACTTGGGCTTGGGGCTGTCCTTGGGGACGAAGCTCCACTTGAGGCCGGTGGGGAAGCCCGCGCCGCCGCGGCCGCGCAGGTTGGACTTCTTCACCTCGTCGATGATCGCCGCGGGGGCCAGCTCCAGCGCCTTCTTCAGCGCCTCGTACCCGCCCCGCTTGCGGTAGTGCTCCAGCGTCCAGGACTTGGGCTGCCCCCAGGCGCCAGAGATGATCGGTTCAAAGGCCGTCGTAGAAGCCATGTGCGGTCAGGTTCCTTGGAAGAGGGCCGATCAGGTGAGCTTCGCCAGCAACTCGTCCAGCTTCGCCTTGGTCAGGCTCTCGTGATGCTCTTCATTCACCTGCAGGCAGGGGGCGGTGCCGCACGAGGCCAGGCACTCGGTCTCCCGGAGGGTGAACATCTCGTTGGACTCGCCCGCCGGCAGCCCCAGCTTCTGCTCCAGGTAGGCGAGCATCTTCTCCGCGCCCCACAGGGCGCAGGAGAGGTTGGTGCACACGTCGATGACGTACTTGCCCGGCTTCTTCAGGTGGTACATCACGTAGAAGCTGGCCACCTCGTAGGCGCGCTCGGGCGTCACCTCCAGGTGCCTGGCCACCAGCCGCATGCCCTCGGGGGGCAGCCAGCCCTTCAGCTCCTGCAGCAGCCGCAGCGCGGGCAACATCCCAGCGCTCTTCCGGTCCGGCGGGTAGTGGGAGATGATTTCCGCGATCCCCGCGTCGAACTTCTTCTGCTCTTCAGGGGTGAACAGAGGCTCCGCCATGGCGGGCGCTTCGTATTGCCCAGATGGCTGCGTTGTCAACATAAACCCTCGAAGTTCCTCGGGCCGTCCATCAGCGGATTCCAGAGCGATTTCAAGCCCTTGTTATGGGCGCGCACGCACGGTGGGTCCGGGGCGGCCGATCAGGTCTCCGCCGACGCATGAGGGGCGGGCGGGCGTTCAGTGCTCGAACCGGCGCCGCTGGCACTTTCTTTTCCGAGGCTTCCGGATCCGGTAGAAGTCGAAGAGATCAGCATCCGGCCGCGGCCGGAGGGCCCGGAGAGCAGGGGGGATGGGCCCGTACGACAGGCCCGAGCGAGACCGGCGGCCATTGGGTGACATCTTGAGTGCGGCAGGACCTCACAGCGACGGGCAGAACCCCGCGGGAGCCAATCCCGAGGGCTACCGTGTGCTCATCGTCGAGGACAACCCGCACATCATCGAGATGTACGCCTACGTCCTCAAGAAGCTGGCGAGCGGAGAGCTGGCGGGCAAGGTGCCGCTGGAGGTGCACTTCGCGCCGGACGGGCACCACGCGCTGGCGCTGCTGCACGAGCAGCGCTTCAGCCTGGTGATGACGGACCTGTACATGCCGGTGATGGACGGGTTCGCCCTGGTGGAGCGCATCCGCGAGGAGGAGCAGCTGCGCACCATCCCCATCATCGCCATCTCCGCGGGCGGCAAGGAGGCCCAGGACCGGGCCATGCAGCTGGGGGTGGACATCTTCCTGCGCAAGCCGGTGCGGTTCGTGGAGGTGCTGGAGACGGTGAAGCAGCTGCTGCGCATCGGCAAGTAACCCCTCGGGCAGGGGAGCTGAGCCCCCCGGGTTGAACCTCCATAGAAATTTGACGCCGGGGCGAGGGGCCGACGTAAAGTCGTGGCACCCATGCTCAAGCCCGCCGTCAACCGCGATACCGTGAGTGGCGAGGCGCTGTTCATCCTCCGCAACCTGAGGGAGAACGGGCGCCTGGGACGCTCGAACAAGCTGGCCGATGTGAAGGCCGCGCTCGAGCCGTCCGTCTCCCTCGAGTTCGACAGCTACTTCTTCTTCCTGCGCAAGTTCCACTACATCGCGATGGACCGCGAGGCGCAGCTCAAGCTCACCGATCAGGGCGAGCGCGTGGTGGACGGCGACTCCCTGGACAAGTTCACCCTGGAGGTGGGCGAGTTCTTCGCCGATCAGATCCTGGGGCCGGACGAGGCCACCCAGGCCACCAGCGCCGAGGAGTTGGGCCTGGTGCCGCCGCCGCCGCCGGAGCTGACGCTGGAAGAGTCGGAGGTGATGCGGCCGTCGGGGCCGCCGCCCATCCCGCTGCCCCCGTCCCGGGGCTCCCGCACCGCGCTGCCCTCGGTGGAGCCGATGATTCCGCCGATGCCGTCCGTCGCCCCCGTGAGCGCGCCCGCCGCGCCCCCTGTCGCTGCTCCGCTGCCCACCATCACTTCGCCGGTCTCCTCGCCGGGCTCCTCCTCCATGCCTCCTCCCGCCGCCGCCGCCGCCTCCGCCTCCGCCTCGAAGGGGGCCGAGCTGGACATGCGCTACCAGAAGTTCGATCCCATCGGCAGCGGGCCGCTCGGCACCGTGTTCAAGGGGCGCTTCAACGCGCTGGGGCTGGACATCTGCATCAAGGAGCTGAAGGACATCTTCGGCTACTTCTCCTTCCTGCAGCGCGGCGAGGTGCTCAAGCGGCTGAAGAAGGAGCTGTGCGCGCAGGCCCAGGTGCGCCACCCGTCCATCGCGCAGATCATCGATCAGAACGTGGACTCGTCGCGGCCCTACTTCGTGGTGGAGCTGCTGCGCGGCAGCCTCAAGGAAAGGCTGGACGCGGGCGGCGGCAAGGGCGTGCCGGTGCCGCTGGCGCTGCGGTGGTTCTTCCAGCTCGCCTACGGCCTGCGCGCGGCGCACGCCGCGGGCCTCACGCACCACAACCTCAAGCCGGAGAACGTCCTCTTCGACAACTGCGGCAACGCCAGGCTGGCGGACTTCGGCATGGGGCGCGTCATCGAGGTGGACGCCACCAAGGGCATGCCGCAGGTCTTCATGGGGACCGGCGGCATGGCCTACATGTCTCCGGAGCTCATCAGCCGCTCCAAGGATGCGGGCCCCTCGGCGGACGTGTACGGCCTGGGCATCCTCCTCTACGAGATGCTCACCGGGCAGATCCCCGGCCGCCGCTCACCGCTGCCCTCCGAGATCAACCCCGAGGCGCCCTCGGGGATGGACTCCATCTTCGACAGGATGACGCAGGACCGGAAGGAGCAGCGCTACCCGGACATCGACGCGATGCTCGACGATGTCTACAAGACCTTCCCGGACAAGGAGTACCTCGAGAAGGGGGACCTGATCCTCTCCTCGGAGCTGCAAGAGGGTTGAGCCCGTGCGCGCTCCGGCCTCGCTCTGGCGCCTGGTAGCCCTGCTGGCCGCCGTGCTCGTGGGCGGGTGCGTGGACGTGCACGAGGAGCTGTGGGTGGAGTCGGGCGGTGGCCGGCTGCAGGTCCGGCTCACCCCGGCCTCACCGGTGTCGGAGATCGCCCGGCAGTTCACCGGCCAGGAGCTGGTGCGTGCCCTGCGTGAGGAGGCCGCGCGCACCGAGGCCTCGCTCAAGGCCGAGGGCAACCTCACCCGCTTCGCCTTCCGCGAGGACACCACCGGGGGCGCGCCGGCCTATGTGTACGAGCTGGAGGTGAGGGACATCACCCGCCTCCACGAGGTGCTCCCCAAGGCCTTCGCCCCGCAGGCGGGCGCCAGCGGCATGCGCGAGGCGGAGCGCTTCGTGCAGTCCGGCGAGCTGAGGGTGGAGCGGCTGGACAACGGCAACTACCGCTTCACCCAGCGGCTGGGGGCTGCACCGGGAGCGGCGCAGGCGCCCTCGGGGGGCTCGCTGGGCGATCGGCTGGGCGCGATGATTGGCGGGGCGATCGCCGACCGGTTCATGCAGGGCGGAGGGCTGCTCGTGCGCGTGCACGGCGCGGAGGTGCTCTCCGGCAATGGCACCCTCAGCCCGGACAAGCGCAGCGTGGAGTGGCGCGTGAGCGCGGGCGAGCTGCTGGCTGCTGGGCAGGTGCCGCGCGTGCTGGAGGCGGAGCTGCAGGGCCCGCCGCCGCTGTACGTGTGGGCGGCGATCTTCGGCGTCGGGCTGGCCGCGCTGGGGCTCGCGGTGCGCGTGGCGAGCCGCCGGCGCCGCTGAAGCCGCCGCGCCTCAGGAGCGCATCCGGTTGGCCAGCTCCCGCTGGGAGAGGGCCCCCTTCTCCAGCAGCAGCTCCAGCATGGCGCGGAGGATCTTCGAGCTCTTCTCCTGGTTCACCCGCACCGTCTCCAGCCGCTGCATCTCCTCCGCGGTGAGGCCCGCGGGCGCCGGGCCGTCGGCGAGGATCTCGTCCAGGAGGTCCGCGGCGCTCGAGCCACCTGCCGTGGGGGCCGCGGTGTTCGCGGCGGCGGCCTGGCTGGGGGCGACGTCGGCGATGCGCTTGACGACCGTGTTGCCGCTCATGTCCACGACCTTGAATTCTTCCTCGTCTCCCAGGTCGGAGGGCTGCTGCTTCTGCGGGTTGCCGGTGTAGCGCGTGCTCATGACCGGCTCCT
Organism: Myxococcaceae bacterium; assembly: GCA_016926755.1. Taxonomy (GTDB): domain Bacteria; phylum Myxococcota; class Myxococcia; order Myxococcales; family Myxococcaceae; genus Hyalangium. Next base: position 10,761 of record JAFGNZ010000011.1, read on the forward strand.
GGCCACGGTAGTGGCGCAGGATGGCGTGCTCGATCTCGCGATCGCTCGCCACGACGATGACGATGCGCGCGCGGGCGCGAGCCGCCACCTGATCCACCGTGTTCAGATCGGTGGGATCGGCCATGGCCAGCACCAGCGTCTTGCCGTTATCCTTGAGGGTGACGGGGAAGACGCCCTTCTGCTCGGCGAGGCTCACGTCCACCTTGGCCAGCGCCCCCGCATCCCGGGTGATGTTGCCCAGGTGGAGGCGCTGGGTGCCCGTGCCGTGGGCGATGGCGTTGATGACGGTCTCCTCGTCGGTGATACCCATGTCCGTGATGATGCGGGACAGGCGGCCTCCCCACTGGTCATGCCGGGCGAGTGCGCTGCGAAGCTGCAGATCGTCGAGGACGCGAGCCTTGACGAGGAGTTCCCCAATTCGGTTGCGCGGTGGTGCGGCCATGGCCCCAGTGTAACTTCAAGAAGGGGCGAACGATGAATTCTGGCTTCCAAGAGTGCCTGGCCGAGGGGGTAGCCCTGTTCAACGCGGGCCGCTGGTACGAGGCCCACGAGCGCTGGGAGGACGCCTGGCGGCGTGAGTCCGGGGAGCGCCGCGGACTTCTCCAGGGGCTCATCCTGGTGGCGGCGGGCTTGATCAAGCGCGGCGCGGGCCGGGCGGAGGGCGCTCGGACGCTCTTCACCCGAGCGCTCGAGCGCCTGGAGGGCCTGCCGGCGGTATGTGAAGGGGTAGACGTGGGTGTGCTGGTGCCCCAGGTACACCAGTGGCGCGACGGGGGCGCCGGGCCGCGCCCGGTGGTGGTTTTTCGCCCGATGCAGGAGGCCTGAGACGACCGAGGCCTCGTCTTGACAGGGCTCGAAGCATGGTTCTCTTGAGTCTAGCGAGGCGCTGAACCCCGACGGGACGGGGAGGCGACCGAGACCACAAAAACACTCAGGTTTTGACGCCGTCCGCTGAGCTTCAGCGGCACGGACAGGGAGAAGACCATGCTGAACCGTTGGAATCCGTTCGAGGTTGGAAATGGCGCGGTGGTGGCGGGCCCGCTGATGAGGGACTTCGACCAGCTCTTCCAGGAGCTGGCGGGCCAGGCGGTGCGCAAGGGGCGTGAGTTCGCCCCGGCCACGGACATCTACGAGACCGCGACCGGTGTCACCCTGCAGGTGGACTTGCCGGGGCATGATCCGAAGACCATCGAGGTGAAGGTGGAGAAGGGCGTGCTCACCATCCGCTCCGAGCGCAAGGCCGACCCGGCCGCCAAGGAGAGCGCGCGCCGGCTGGAGCGAGGCTTCGGCGTGTACACCCGCTCCTTCAAGCTGCCGGACACCGTGGACGCCAGCAACGTGGGGGCGCGCTACGAGAATGGCGTGCTCACGCTGGCGCTGCCCCGCAAGGAGGAGGCCAGGCCCCGGGTGATCGAAGTGAAGGTGCAGGGCTGAGCGGGGACGCAGTCCCAGGGGTGGGGGGCGGTTGACGCGACACACCCACCCCGACCCTCTCCATTCGGGAGAGGGGAGGACACGAGGAAGAAGGGCTTCGCCGGGTGGCGGGGCCCCTCTTCTACTTCTTGGTGCCGAGCGCCAGCGGGATGCGGAACAGCTCCAGCACCTGCTGCACGTCCAGCGGCTTGGCCAGGCACGCGATGGCGCCGGCCTGCTTGGACTGCTCCACCACCTCGGGCGAGTGGTTGGACGTCATGGTGATGAGCCGCACGCTCTCCATCTGCTTGCGAGCGCGGATGCGGCGGCACACCTCCAGACCGTCGATGTCCGGCATGTTCAAGTCAATGAGCATGCCGTGGGGCTTCTGCTCGGACACGAGCAGCAGCGCCTCCACTCCGCTGCTGGTGGACTGCAGCTCCACCTGGGCGGCGTACGGCTTGAAGGCACGCTTGATGGCGTCCAGCACCGGCCGCTCGTCATCCACCACCAGCAGCTTCACCGTCCCGCTGCCCAGCTCGTCTGGCACCGGCATCTGGTGGGTGATGAGGAACGCACGCAGGTCGGCCGAGCGCACGCGCCGATGCCCGCCCGGCGTGCGGAAGGCCATCAGGATGCCCCGGTCGATCCACTTGCTCACGGTGGATGGATCCACCTGCAGCAGCCGACTGATGTCGTGGGTGGTGTACAGCTGGTCCGTCGTGCCCGACGGCAGCAACTCTTCCTTTGGCTGACCCGAACCGGTGCTCATGGAATTAAACACCTACCTTGAAACCGAGGTTACTTCAACCCAACCCAACTGCTTTTCGACTCCGACCGTTTCATCAAACCTACCACGTCTTCCCAGCGACCACTGGCCTTCAGACACAGCTCGACCAGCTCCCTCGCGGCGCCACGGCCGCCGTGGCTCTGGGCCACGAAGTGAGCCTCCTGCCGCACCTCCGGTACAGCATCCGCGGGACATGCGGACAATCCTACCCGTGACATAGGACCCAGGTCGTTCAGGTCGTCCCCCATATAAGCACAGGACTCAGCGGGTATGGAGAACTGGTTGAGCAGTGCGTCCAGGGCAGGCCCCTTTTCCTTCTTTCCCTGGAGGATAGCGGCAACTCCCAGCTCGCGCCCGCGGACTTCGACGATGGTCGAGCTGCGAGCCGTGAGGATGGCCACCGGCAAGCCCACCAGGCGAGCGATGACGAGCGCGTGGCCGTCCTTCACGTCGAAGCGCTTCATCAGCTCGCCCTCGGCGCCGTAGTAGAGGCCGCCGTCGGTGAGCACGCCGTCCACGTCGAACACGAGCAGGCGCACCCGCGCGGCGCGCGCGGACAGCTCCTCCCTGCTCGGCTTGGGAAGCGTCTCCGTCATGACCGCTTCGCGTCCCCTCCCTCGACGTTCACTCCGCCGGCTCGTGCCCCAGTGCCCGGCGGATGGAGAGCACACTTCGTACCACGTCTTCGAACATCTGGGGCGTCAGCGAACAGGGACCGTCACACAAGGCACGATCCGGGTCCTCATGGACTTCCGTGAAAAGCGCGTCGATTCCGGCGGCCGCGGCGGCGCGGGACAGGAGGGCCACGAACTTGCGCTCGCCGGCCGTCTCCCCGTTGCCGGCGGAGGGCAGCTGCACGGAGTGGGTGGCGTCGAAGCACACGGCCAGGCCCGCCTCGCGCATCTGGAGGAAGCCGCGCATGTCCACCACGAGGTTGTTGTAGCCGAAGCAGGCGCCGCGCTCGGTAACGAGGACGTTGGGGTTGCCTGACTCCATGGCCTTGCGCGCCGAGTGGACGATGTCCTTGGGGGCGACGAACTGGCCCTTCTTGAGGTTGACGCCCTTGCCGCTCCTGGCCACGGCCTCCACCAGGTCCGTCTGCCGGCAGAGGAAGGCCGGAATCTGGATGATGTCCACCACCTCGGCCGCGGGGCCCACGTGGCTCGTCTCGTGGACGTCCGTGAGGATGGGCACGCCCACCTCCTCGCGGATGCGCCGCAGCACGCGCAGGCCCTCCTTCAGGCCGGGGCCGCGGAAGGACTTGCCGCTGGTGCGGTTGGCCTTGTCGTAGGAGCACTTGAAGGCGTACGGCACGCCCAGCCGCGCGGTGATGTCCTTGAGCAGGCGCGCGTGCCGCAGCGCCAGCTCCTCGGACTCGATGACGTCCGGCCCGGCGATGACGAACAGCTTCTGGCCGGGGCCGACCGGGTGGCCCGCGAGGGTAATCATGGTGCCTGCACCTGTGTGGCCCCGCGGGTGGCATCACGCTGGGTGAGGGCCGCCTTGATGAAGCCGGAGAAGAGGGGGTGGGGAGCGAACGGCTTGCTCTTGAACTCGGGGTGGGACTGGCAGCCGATGAAGAAGGGGTGGTCCTTCAGCTCGATCATCTCCACCAGGTTGAGATCCGGGTTGTGGCCGGAGATGAGCAGCCCGGCCTCCTGGAGCCGGCCGCGGTAGGCGTTGTTCACCTCGTAGCGGTGGCGGTGCCGCTCCTGGACGACGTCCTGGCCGTAGAGCTTGTGGGACAGGGTGCCGGGCTGGAGCGCGCAGGCGTAGCTGCCCAGGCGCATGGTGCCGCCCTTGTCCTGCACCTTCACCTGGCTCTCCATCAGCGTCACCACCGGGTGCGGGGTGTGCTCGTTGAACTCCAGCGAGTTGGCGTCCTTGAGCCCCAGCACGCTGCGGCTGAACTCCACCACCGCCATCTGCAGGCCCAGGCAGATGCCGAAGAAGGGGATCTTCTTCTCGCGGGCGTGGCGCACGGCGGCGATCTTCCCCTCCGTGCCGCGCACCCCGAAGCCGCCCGGCACGAGGATGGCGTCCACCCCGGCCAGCAGCTTCTCCGCCCCCTGCTCCTCCACGTCCTGGCTGTCCACGAAGAGCAGGTTCACCCGCGCGTCGTTGGCGATGCCGCCGTGGAGCAGCGCCTCGTTGAGGCTCTTGTAGCTCTCCTTCAGGTCCACGTACTTGCCGACGATGCCGACCTTCACCTCGCCGCGGGCCGGCTGGTAGATCTTCCGGGTGATGCTCTCCCAGCGCTCCAGGTGGGGCGCGCGGCTCCAGATGTTGAGCACCTCGGCCAGCCGCTCGTCCAGCCCCTGGCGGTGCAGCTCCAGCGGCAGCTCGTAGATGCTCTTCACGTCCGGCGAGGTGAACACGTTGCCCGTGTCCACGTTGCAGAACATGGCGATCTTGTCCTTGAGCTCCCGGGAGATCTCCCGGTCCGTGCGGCACAGCAGGAAGTCCGGCTGGATGCCGATCTCCCGCAGCTTCATCACCGAGTGCTGGGTGGGCTTGGTCTTCACCTCTCCGGCCGCGCTGATGTAGGGCAGCAGCGTGAGGTGGACGTAGACGGTGTTCTGGCTGCCCACGTCGTAGCGCAGCTGGCGGATGGCCTCGAGGAAGGGCAGCGACTCGATGTCACCCACGGTGCCGCCGACCTCGACGATGACGACGTCCATGTCCTGGGCGGCCTGGCGGATGCTGGCCTTGATCTCGTCGGTGACGTGCGGAATCACCTGGACCGTCTTGCCCAGGTACTCGCCCCGCCGCTCCTTCATGATGACGGAGTAGTAGATGCGGCCGGAGGTGAAGTTGTTCATCCGGCTCATCCGAGCGTTGGTGAACCGCTCGTAGTGGCCCAGATCCATGTCCGTCTCGCCGCCGTCCTCGGTGACGTAGACCTCGCCGTGCTGGAAGGGGCTCATCGTGCCGGGATCCACGTTGATGTACGGATCCAGCTTGATGAGGGTGATGTTGAGGCCCCGGTTCTCCAGCAGGGCGCCGATGGACGCGGAGGCGAGCCCCTTGCCCAGGGAGCTGACCACGCCGCCGGTCACGAAGATGTACTTGGTCTTCTTCGAGCGCATGACCCTTCCTGCCAAGGAGGTCGGGGTGCGTCAACGATTCTGTGGAGGGGAGGGCGCGTTCGCTTTGTCAGCGGCTCAGTTGCCGTCCGGGCCTCGGGGGCGGGCCTGGGCGTAATCCCGCGCCTCCGGCGCTCCCACGCGGAAGTCGCGCAGCGGACAGTGGCGGCAGCTCCAGCCATCCCAGGCGCGCCTCACCGCCAGGTGCAGGCAGCCGTCATAGTGCGGGCAGAACAGGTTGCGCTGGACCGCCACGGCCTCCTCTTCACGGAGGGCAGAGGGCAGGGGCGTGGGGCAGGGTGTAATGGACACGCAGGGCTTCTCCAGAGAAGTCTGAAAGGCTCCCCCCTCCACCCGCAAACAGGGGGGCCTCGCGGTCATTCCCGAGGAGCGCAGGGCGCAAAGGCCATAAAAAAGCCCGCTCTCCCCGTGCGCCCCTTTCGGGTACTGCGCGCGCGGGAGGAGCAGGGCCTCACTGCTGGCTCCACATCCGCCGGGTGGCTAGTGCGCCATGCCAGCGGAGGTGGATGCCTGACTGTTGTCGGTCAAGGCATCACCTCCTTTCGTCTGCGGCACCAGTGTTAACCGGGAGGAGGTGCGTGCGCTAGTCCTGGATGTGCGCACTGTCGGAGAGCGGGCTGGCCCTTCGCCCCTCAGGCGGCCACGAACTGCCGCTCCACCAGGCGGCGGTAGAGGCCCTCCTGGGCCATCAGCGCGGCGTGGTTGCCGCTCTGCACCACGCGGCCGCCCTCCAGCACCAGCACCCGGTCCGCGTCCATCACCGTGGAGAGGCGGTGGGCGATGATCAGCGTGGTGCGGCCCTTCATCAGCCGATCCAGCGCGTCCTTCACCAGGTGCTCGCTCTCGGCGTCCAGCGCGCTGGTGGCCTCGTCCAGGATGAGCAGGCGCGGATCCTTGAGCACCGCCCGGGCGATGGCCACGCGCTGCTTCTGGCCGCCCGACAGCTGCACGCCGCGCTCGCCCACCAGCGTGCGGTAGCCCTCCGGGAACCGGGAGATGAACTCGTGCGCGTTGGCCGCCCGCGCCGCCGCCTCCACCTCCGCGTCGCTGGCGCCCACCCGGCCGTAGCGGATGTTGTCCGCGATGGACGAGGAGAACAGCAGCGGCTCTTGCGCCACCACGCCGATCTGCTGCCGCAGCCAGTCCGGCTCCAGCTCCCTCAGGTCCTTGCCATCCAGGAGGATCCGGCCCCCCTGCGGGTCATACAGCCGCCCTAGCAGGGACGCGATGGTGGACTTGCCCGCGCCGGAGGGGCCGACGATGGCCACCGCCTCGCCGGGCGCGATGTTCAGGTCGATGCTCTGGAGCACCGGCACCTCCTGGCGCGTGGGGTAGTTGAAGCGCACGCCCTGGAGCTCCACGCGGCCCTGGATGGTGGCGGGGCGCTCGCCGCCAGAGGTGGGGATGGCCGGCGGGCGATCCATCAGCTCGAAGACGCGCTCGGAGGCGCCCGAGGCGCGCATGAAGTCCGCCCACAGCTCCGCCAGCGTGCCCAGCGCGAAGGCCACGAGCATCGAGTAGATGAGGAAGGACATCAGCTCCCCCACCGTCATGGAGCCGTCCAGCACCAGCCGGCCGCCGTACCAGAGCACCGCCGCCGCGGCCGCGAAGCCGGCGAAGGAGGCCACGGCCATGAAGGTGGAGGAGTGGAGGATCCGCCGGCGCGCCAGCCCGAAGGCCTTCTCCACCGCCTGGTGGTAGCGGGCGATCTCGTTCTTCTCCGCCGCGAAGGAGCGCACGGTGCGCACGCCCGCCAGGCTCTCCGAGGCCACCTCGTTGGAGGCGGCCAGCGCGTCCTGCACCTCACGGGAGAGCTTGCGCACCCGCCGCCCGTAGATCACCGCCCCCACCGCCACGGGGGGCACCACCGCCAGCATCACCAGCGTGAGCACCGGCGAGGTGTAGAACAGCAGCCCGATGCCGCCCAGCGCCTGCGCCACGTTGCGCAGGACCATGGAGACGTTGGAGCTCACGGTGTTCTGCAGCACCGTGGTGTCCGAGGCCAGGCGGTTGGTGAGCTCGCCCGTCTTGCGCTCGTCGAAGAAGGCCACCTCCTGCCCCATCAGGCTGGTGAAGAGCCGCTGGCGCAGCCGGCTCACCACGCGCTCACCCGCGGTGGTGAAGAAGTAGTAGCGCAGCGCGATCGCCACCGCCTGGACGGCGACGATCGCCATCATCTGCAGCGCGGCCTGATCGATGCGGACGCGGTCCCGGGAGCCCAGCGCCTCGTCGACGATGACCTTCATCTGCTGCGGGTACCAGAGGCTCATCCCGCTGCCGATGATGAGGAAGAAGATCCCGGCCAGCAGGGTGCGCAGCTCTGGGCGGGCCAGGCCCAGGATGCGGCGCAGCGTCAACTTCGGGGGAATACGCGGCTTCGAGGCATTTTCCACCGCCCCAGCCTAACGCGGGCCTGTCAGGCGCGCAGCGGTTCGTGTGCCAGGGGCGGCTGGCGGCCGAGCGGCAGGGTGCCAGAGGCGTGGGGCGCCTGAGGTGATGGACGGTCCCGAGCCAGCAGGTGGCTCAGGAGGGCTCGCTGGAGCGGCCGCGCCAGCCCTGCGCCTCCTGCATGGTCGAGCCCACGCGCACGGAGCCGTCCTCGGGCGAGCGCGAGAGCAGCCGGACCTCTTCCTGCTGCACGTGCTCGAGCAGCTCGAAGGAGTGCGTGGCGATGAGCACCTGGACGGGCGGCACCCCCGGCGCGCCAATGGAGAGCCGCCGCAGCAGGCCCACCACCTCCCCCAGCAGCCGCGGGGGCAGCCCCCGCTCGGGCTCATCCAGGGTGAGGACGTCCGGCAGCGGCATCTGGTACGGCAGCACCAGGAAGGCCAGCAAGAGCAGCACGCTGTCGGCCACCTGCCACGGCGTGAACCAGAGGTTCGGCTGCCAGCGATCCCGGAACCGGAGCTGCTGCGCGCGCGGGCCTGTCTGCTGCAAGCCCACGTCCCCGACGTGGGGCAGCAGGCGGCGCAGCTGCTCCACCACGGCTTCCCGCTCGTGGGGCATGAGCGAGGCGAAGACACCCGCGAGGTTGTCGCCCGTGGAGCTCAGCACCGTGGTGCGTGACAGGGGGCTGTCACTGCGCAGCGCCGCCAGCTCCAGCGTCAACCCCTGCACCGAGTGGCTGAGCATGGACCACGAGTCGAGCTCCGAGATCGGAAGCACCCGGCGCACCTGGTTGCCGTTCGAGAAGGTCCACTGCAGTGAGATCTGCAGCGTCGTATCCAGGCGCCAGTAGTCCGAGTGCTCGCAGGACAGCCGGGACTGCATCCCCTCCAGCACCGAGGTCTTCCCCGTGCCGCTGCTGCCCACGAGGACTGTCAGCGGAGTGAGCGCCAGCTCGACCTCCCGCAGGCATCGGAAGTTCTCGAAACGGACCGAGCGAATCATGGCTTCCCTCTGGGTGTCGGACGCAGGTCAGCCTTCCGGAAGTTTTTAGCTACAAACGATTATTTACTTCATGCTGTAATTCTCAGACAATGGGGAAGTTCACAGGCAGGATGGGTCTGAAGCCACCCTGTTGTTGATCCAAAACTCGACAGCCATGCTGTAAGCGGGGTTCAATTCCCCCTGCAGCATTTCTTCTAATGTTCCCTGCAGGACACCTCTTGGAACCGCTAGCCCCTGGCACCCTTTTTCAGGGCCGTTACGAGATCCTCGCCAAGCTGGGAGAGGGCGGCTTTGGACAGGTGTACCAGGCTCGCCAGCTGGTGACGCGCCAGGAGGTGGCGATCAAGGTCCTGCGGGCGCTGCACACCGCGAACGACAGCCACATCGCGCGCTTCCAACGCGAGATGCAGCTGTGCGCGCAGCTCTATCACCCCAACATCGTGCGGCTGATCGACTCGGGCCAGGCCGAGCCGGATCTGCTCTACACCGTCTTCGAGTACGTGCCCGGACGGACGCTGACGGACGTGCTGGCGACGGAGGGCGCGCTGACGCCCTGGGAGGCCGCGCACCTGATGCTGCAGGTGCTCGACGCGCTGGTCTGCGCGCACAAGAAGGGCGTCATCCACCGCGACCTCAAGCCGCAGAACATCATGGTCACCACCACGGGCGTGCGGCGCAACGCGCTGGTGCTCGACTTCGGGCTGGGCACGCTGCCCTCGGAGGGCCAGGAGGATCTGGCGCGCATCACCCAGACCCGCGAGGTGCTGGGGACGCCTACCTACGCCGCGCCGGAGCAGCTCCGGGGAGAGCCCGTGAAGGAGGGCGCGGACCTCTACTCCTGGGGGCTCATCTTCCTGGAGTGCCTCACCGGCAAGCGGGCCGTGGATGGGGCCACCATTCAGCAGATCATCTACAAGCAGCTGGGGCCGGAGCCCATCGCCATCCCCGAGTGGCTGGAGCACCACCGGCTCGGCCGGCTCCTGCAGCGGGTGACGAACAAGAACGCCGAGCAGCGGGAGATCCCCGCCCAGAACGTGCTGCGAGAGCTCGAGGCCTGCGCCTCGGAGGGCTGGCCCGTCAGCGACGCGGTAGGCAAGGTCCCCACGCCCCCGATGCTCCCGGAGCCGCCGACGACGCTCCCCTCCGCGGGCGAGGGAGAGCGCCGCCAGCTCACCGCCGTCTGCTGCAGCATCCGTCTCTCCCAGGAGCAGGGGGAGGCGATGGACGAGGAGGACCTGGATCGGCTGCTGAGATCCCTGCACTCGGCCTGCGCGGACGTCGCCCGCGGCTACCACGCCCACGTGGGCGCGGTCCTGGGGGAGTGGCTGCTGTTCTACTTCGGCTACCCCAAAGCGCAGGAGGACGACGCCCGGCGCGCGGCCCGCGCGGCGCTGGAGATCGTCGCGCGGATGGGGCAGCGGGGCGTGGAGCTGGAGCGCGAGCGCAAGGGCCACCTGGAGCTGCGCGTGGGCGTCCACACCGGGCTGGTGATCAGCCAGGGGCTGCGCATCGGCGGCCCCGGGGACCAGCCCTCGCTGATCGGCACCACGCCCAACCTGGCGGTGCGGCTGCAGGGGTGGGCCGAGCCAGGCGCCATCCTCGTGAGCGAGGCGACCTCCAAGGTGCTGCGAGGCCACTTCGCCCTGGAGCCCGTCGCGGCGCAGGCGGGCTCCTCCGCGCCGCCCGCGTTCCGGCTGCTCAACGAGTACAAGGGCGCGGTCATCCTGGAGAGCCCCGCTTCGAGGCAGCTGTACGGCCGGGATGAGGAGCTGGGCTTCCTGCGTCAGCGCTGGGCGCAGGTGACGGCGGGCACCGGGCAGAGCATCCTCCTCACCGGCGATCCGGGCATGGGCAAGTCTCGGCTGGTGCAGGAGCTGATCCGGCACGCCCGGGCGACCCCGCATGCCGAGCTCGAGTGTCGCTGTGTGCCGGAAGGTCGCAACAGCGCCTTGTACCCGGTGGTGGACCTGCTGGAGCGGATGCTGGGCGTCAGCCGCGGCTCTCCGCCGGCGCAGATCATCTCCGAGCTCGAGGCGCTCCTGTCGGAGCATGGCTTCGAGCTGCCAGAGGTGATGCCGCTGTTCCTGGGGCTGCTCTCCGTGAAGGGGGGCGCGGAGCGCTATCCGCCGCTGGACGTCTCTCCGCAGCGCGCCAAGGAGCTGACGCTCGACGCGCTGGTGGGGCTCTTCTTCGAGATGGCGCAGCAGCAGCCGCTGCTGCTGCTCATCGAGGATCTGCACTGGGCGGACCCGACGACGCTGGAGCTGCTCTCGCAGGTGGTGAAGGAGGTCTCCAGCGCGCGCCTGTGCCTGGTGCTCACCGCGCGGCCGGAGTTCTCCGCGCCGTGGACCACGTCCCAGCACCTGCAGCTCAACCGCCTGGACCCGAAGCGGGTGGAGGAGATGGTGAGGGGCCTCACCGACAACAAGCCCCTGCCGCGCGAGGTGGTGGAGCAGCTGGTGGGCCGCACGGACGGAGTGCCGCTCTTCGTGGAGGAGCTGACGCGCATCGTGGCGGAGTCGCTCTCCGCGCGCGACGACACGCCCTCCCGCTCGTGGACGCCCTCCCAGCTCATCATCCCCTCCACGCTGAGGGACTCGCTGATGGCGCGGCTGGACCGGCTGGGGCCGGCCAAGGAGGTGGCGCAGCTCGCCTCGGCGCTGGGGCGCGAGTTCAGCTATGAGGTGCTCAAGGCCATCTCCCAGCGGGAGGAGGCCGAGCTGCAGCGGGAGCTGAAGGCGCTGGTGGACGCCGACCTCGTGCACCGCCGGCGAGGGGTGCGCAACCCGACCTACGTCTTCAAGCACGCGCTCATCCGGGACACGGCCTACGAGTCCATGCTCAAGCCCATGCGCCGCCAGGTGCATGCCCTGATCGCGTCCACGATGAAGGCGCACTTCCCGGAGCTGGTCGAGACGCGCCCGGAGCTGCTCTCGCTGCACTACCTCAACGCCAACCAGAAGCGGGAGGCCATGGCCTACGCCCAGAAGGCCGGCATGGCGGCGCTGATGCGCTCGGCGAACCAGGAGGCCGTCGGCTACATCACCGAGGCGCTGACCTGGCTGGACGCGGTGGAGGATCCGCGCGAGCGGGCGGAGATCGAGCTGGGGCTCAACGGCGTGCTCACCCCGGCGCTGATGGCGGTCCGAGGCTGGTCCGATGAGCGCATCGGCGAGCTGGTGGAGCACTCCCAGGCGCTCACCGATCTGCTGGGGGACAGCCCGCAGACGGTGCCGACCCTGTGGCTGCTCTTCGTCTTCCACCACTCCCGGGGCCACCGCGCGCGGGCCCGAGCCCTGGCCGAGCGCCTGCTGGCCATGGCGAAGCAGGCGGGGAACACCGATCTGGAGCTCATGTCCCTGTGCGGGCTGGGCAGTTGCTTCCTGGTGGAAGGCCGGCTGGCGGAGGGGCAGGAGTGCTTCGAGCGCGCCGCCTCCCTCTATGAGCCCTCCAAGCACCTGCCGCTGGTCGGCCTGTACGGGCAGGATGCGCGGTCCTGGTACGAGGGCTTCCTGGGGTGGCTGACGTTGCTGCGGGGCTACCCGGACCAGGGCGCCGTCCACTCCAAGCGATCGATCGACTGGGCCCAGGAGACGAAGCACACGAGCAGCATCGGGCTCGCGTACTTCTATCGCCTCAAGTACCTGCAGCTGCGCGGGGATCGCGAGGAGCTCACCGCGCTGGCCGACACCGGCCTGGAGGCGGCGAGTCGGCACGGCCTGCCGGCCCAGGCCGGGTACTGCCAGCTGTTCAAGAGCTGGGTGATGCGAGACGTGGAGAGCCTGCGCCAGGTCACGAGCTTCCAGCTCGCCATGGGCCTGGAGCTCGGCAAGAGCCACAACCTGTACCTGCTGGCGGAGGTGGAGTACGAGGCGGGCCAGCATGACGCCGCGCTCGAGCTCATCGAGGAGGTCCTCGCCTGGGGCCGCGCCACCGGCGAGTTCTACATGTTCTCGGAGCTGCTGCGCGTCAAGGGGCTGTGCCTGCAGGCTCGGGGAGAGCTCGAGGCGGCGGAGGAATGCCTGCGGCAGTCCGCGGGCTTCGCCCGGGAGCAGGGCGCCAGGCTGCTGGAGCTGAGGACGCTCGTCACGCTGGGCGAGCTGCTGCGAGCCCGTGGGCGGGCCGCCGAGGTCCGGGAGCTGATCTCGCCCTTGCTGAGCGGGTTCACCGAGGGCCTCGACGCGCCGGATCTCGTCCGGGCGCGCAAGCTGCTCGAGGCGCTGCCCGCGTAGCGCGGCCCGGTCAGCGGTCGAGCCCGTAGTAGCGGCGCGGGTTGTCCCAGAGGATCTGGCGCAGCGCCTGCTCGGGGAGCACCGCGCGCAGCTCCATCAGGTGGTCCACGATGTCGTCCCCGTGGTCCGCGTGAGGGTAGTCGGTGCCGAACAGGAGGTTGTCCGCGCCTCCGAGGAACCGGATGACCTCCGCCACGCCGGGCTCCTCGGGCTCGATGGAGGCGAAGCACTGGCGGCGGAAGTACTCGGAGGGCTTCATGCGGACGTTCTCCGCCACCTCTCCGGCCAGGAACTTGTAGGTGTGGTCCAGCCGCCAGAGCCAGAAGGGCAGCCACCCGCACCCGGCCTCGAGGAAGCCCACGCGCAGGCGCGGGTGCCGCTCCAGCACGCCCCCCTCGATGAGCGTGAGGAACGCCAGCATCTGCTCCAGCGGGTGCGAGGAGGCGTTGTGCGCGAAGCGGGTGGAGAAGCGGTCCGCGCCGGCAGTGGCGAGCCGGGCATGGGTGCCCTCGTGGAGCGTGACGGTGAGGGAGAGGCGCTCGCAGGCGGACCAGAAGGGCTCGTAGTCGGGGTGGGCCAGCGTCCTGCCGTTCACGGGGTTGGGCGGTATCACCACCGCCTTCCAGCCGAAGCTGGCGATGCGCTCCACCTCCGTCACCAGCGCCGCCGGCTCGTGCAGGCAGAGGGCGCCCACGCCTCGCAGGCGCTCGGGGGCGGCGCGGCAGAAGTCCCGCAGCCAGTCGTTGTAGGCGCGCGCGAACGCCGTGGCTCGGGCCGGCTCCATGCCGTCGATGCGCAGCAGCAGCAGGCCGTACGTCGGGTAGAGGAAGGCGAGGTCCAGGCCCGCCTGATCCATGGCCAGCAGGTGGTGCCTGGCCGTGACGACTCCGCCGACATAGGCCCCGGTGCGCTGGGCGTTGCTCCAGGCCACCTCCAGCAGCGCGCGCTCGGTGACGCCGCGCCAGGCGGGCTGGCCATCCAGCATCAACGTCGGGGTGGGAGGCAGGAGCGCCTTGGGGCCCAGCCGCGCCACGCGCTGCTCCAGCGTCTCCGGCGGGGTGATGACCTCCTCATAGGGCGCCCCGCCCCGGTATTGGGGCGGCAGGTACTCCCGCCACATGTCGATGGGCTCGATGACGTGGCGGTCCGCGTCGAGGATCTGGAGACCTTCACGCATGGGTGGCTCCTACAACAGGAAGGGGATGGGGTTGAGCTGTGGCTCGGGCAGCGGGGCCGGGAGCCAGCCCAGCTTCACGGGCACATCGTAGAGGCGGCCCGGCGCCAGGCGCGGCCAGAAGTGGCGCAGGCCCGGCACGGTCACCTTCACCACGTTCAGCCCCACGTCCGGCCGGGTCAGATCCAGCACCAGCGTCTCCAGCCCCACGCGCGCGGCCTTCGCCACGCACGCGCGCACGTCCTCGCGGATGTCCACCATGGGGGGCGCGGCGTAGTCGGCGATCGTCCTCAGGGGCACCGTCTCGTCGGGGTGGAGGAAGGACGGATCCTCCATCTCGTTGCCGTGCCAGGGGGAGCGGTACTTGTCGCTCGGCTCGAAGAGCTGGTTGAACTCGGTGAGCGCCCGCTGGAGCGCGATGCGCGCGTCGAGGTGGGCACCAAAGCCCAGGCAGTACTGCTCCGTACGGGAGGAGCGCCCCAGCGCGATGAAGGTGGGGATCTCCAAGTCATTCGTGAGATCCAGCGCCCACACGCGCCAGTGCTGGGCGCGGTAGTGCTCCAGCAGGGCGTGGAAGTAGGGATCCTGGAAGCTGCTCAGGTCCACCCCGGGCCGGCGCAGGCGGTTGTACCACCAGATGGCCGCGGCATCCCGCTCCGCCAGCTCGAGGAAGCCCTGGAGGATGGCCTCCTCCAGACAGTTGCCGGCCGCCTGGCCATTGGAGTCGCACGGGAGGGAGAGGGCCTCGGCCAGGGTGGGGTAGCGCGCGTAGCAGTACGAGGTCGGCAGGTACCGGCGACGCTCGTGCGTGAGGGACCAGACCGGCGTCCAGTCCCGCTCCACGTGCTCGTCGAAGGGCAGCGGGATGAACGCGCGCTGGTGTTTGTGCCGGGTGTTGAAGGACTCGCGCGCGCGGTACTGCGCCTCGCTGACGAGCAGCAGGTGGCGCGGATTGAAGGCCTCCTCTCCCAGCTCCGCCAGGCGCGCGCGGTGGCGGGGCTCGTCCCCCTGGAACAGCGCGCTCCAGCGCTCGATGCCCTCGCCCAGCGCGCTCGCGCGAGATTGGGCCGGGGTGCGACCCTTGCCGAGGCTCAGCGCGTGGAAGTCGACGAAGGGGGGCGCCTCGCCATGGACCGGACAGAAGTACGAGGCGACGAAGGTAGGCCGCAGCGGGTGGGTCCGCGCCTCGAGGGGCCCCAGCGTGCTGAGGGCGCCCGTGATGGGGCTGATCTGATGCTGGAGGCGCGCGAAGGTCTCCTCGGGAGACACGCTGCGGAAGCCATTGTCCTCGGTGTAGCCGCGGGGCCGGGGCTCCAGCACCACGGGGCGGGCGGCGCGGGCCTTCAGCAGCTCCGGATCGCCGCAGGCGGGGCATTGGGGACGCCGCACCACGGCGTGCTCGGTGAGCTGGAAGCGCGGCAGCTCCAGCGCCAGCAGGGAGTGTCCCAGGGCGCCCTGCTTATTGGAGGCGATCCAGCGCGCCAGGCCGAGCGCGGCCAGGTGGAGGCCCGCCTGGAGGCTCGCGGGCAGCTCCGCCCGAGGAGGGGAGAGGGGGCCCTGGGCGCTCCTGCGCTCGAGCAGGAAGGCCTCCACGGGACGGCTCCTCTGCAGGCGGTGCGCGAGGCAGCTCCAGCACGGCCCCTCGCCGGGACGGAACACCGGCCCCATCCAGGGCGTTGCGCCCGTGGGCTTCATGAGGAACCAGGGCTCGCGCCGCTCCAGCGCCCGCTGGTTGAACGCCTCCAGCTCCGGCGACAGGTAGTCGCGGGCGAGGACGATCATGAAGGGCGCCCCCTCTCGCACGGTGATGCCCGCGCCGCGCAGGGCTTCGACGAGCGGCGCCGGCTCCAGCCCGTCCAGCGCGTGCACGGCCACGGGCGTCGCCGCGAGCCTCGCGGCCGCCTCCGCCGGAGCCACGCCCTGCGCCTGCCAGAAGGCCGCGCTCTCCGGTGGCAGCGCCGGCGATGCCTCCACGAGGTAGCCGCCCTTCTCCAGGAGCGAGAGCGTGTAGAGCACCTCCGGCTCCGTGACCTGGCCCGCCAGCGCGCTGATCAGCTCGCTGACGGAGCGGCGACCATCCAGCTGTGTCGCAACGAGTATCTGGACCTTCCCGGTGAGCATGAATTGCTCCCGCTCACCGAGGAGGAAGGCCCGCCCCGAGTCAAGGACCTCCAGGCGGAGGTGAGGCTTGAACTGCATGACACGGTCGAAGAGATCACTCATGGCGTTCACGCCCATGATTCTAGCGCTTGCAAGCTTTTAGCTCCCAGGGTCGCAAAAAACCCCCTCTGGGTAGGCCTGGACCGGAGGGCTCCCGAGCGCTGCAGGGAAGTGTGAATATGCGACAATATGCAATGAATGGCGGAATTCGCGGAAAGTGAGAAGTATTTGACAAGGGGAGAGGGATTGATTTGGCACGAAGGGTCCATGTTAGGATTAGCATTGCTGACCGAGCAGTTCAGACACCGACGTGGCCAGCAGGAGGAAGCAATCGTGATCACTACCAACACGGCCTCGAACCCCATCCAGCAGTTTGGAAGAATCTGGCCACAGTGTGTCGCGCGCGCGTGGCAGGACGCGGAGTTCCGCGAGGCGCTGAAGCGGGATCCCGCGGGCACGCTCCAGGAGTCCTACCAGTTCGCCTTCCCCATGGGCGTCAGGCTCGAGATCGTCGAGGGTGAGGCGGTGCAGCAGAGCGCGTCGGCGGACACCCTCCGGATGGTCATCCCTCCGGCGCCGGCGGTGGACATGCGTGAGGTGGCGCTCACGAGCGCCGACCAGGAGATGGAGGTGGAGGCGCGCTTCACCGTCCCCCACCTGTCGTTCTCGTGCTGAGCTGACGCGGCCTGATTGGCCGCGGAGCCGCGCGCGGCGCAGAGCGTCTCCCGGGTAGAGAAGGCTCGGGAGACGTGCTCCGACCGGTGCCGCGGCCGGAGACACTGATGAGCACGCGCGAGACGCTCTCCCTGGTGCGGGGTGTCACCCTGGCTCCCGCAGCGGAGGGGCGGCGCGCGTTGGCGGGTCGCATCCGGCTGATGCTGCCTCCCACCTCGCCGGGGGTTGGCGCCGCGCTCGATGCCCTGGGCGCAGGCGGGCACAGCCTCGAGGAGCTGAGCGAGCTGGCCGGGCGCGATGGACTGACCCACGCCGCCATCTTCCAGAGCCTGCTGGGGGCCCTGCGCGCGCACGGAGCCCTGGCGCGGCTGCTTCACCTCGAAGGTGTCGCCATCGCGGCGCTCTCGCCGGAGGGGAGTTCTCTGGCCAGGGGCTCGCCGCGCGCGAGCACGCGCTACCAGCTCTCCCGGTTCGCCTTCACCCGAGTGGCGGACGGGGGCACGCTGCTGGAGGTCCCCCTCTCGAAGCCGAGCGTGTGGATGCCGACCTGGCACGGGCCGGCGCTCCTGGGGGCGCTCGCCACGCCGAGGCTCCCCGCGGAGCTCGGAGCGGCGGTGCCAGGGATTCCCGAGGACGCCGCGGTGGCCTTCCTGGGCATGCTGCAGGAGGCGGGCGCCCTGGCCGAGGTCGATCCCGAAGGCGTCGCCGTCGAGCCCGAGGCGCTCACCACCTGGGAGTTCCACGACCTGCTGTTTCATGGGTGGACGCGCTGGGGGCGGCAGGAGCGCGGCTATGGGGGCGCCACCTTCCGGTTTCGGGATCGGCTCCCGGAGCCAGCAAAGAAGCCGGCACCTCCGGGCTCGGCGATCGCCCTGGCAGTCCCCGACCTGGCGCGAGCGGAGCGGAGCGATCCGCCGCTCACGGCCGTGTTGGAGCGCCGCCGGTCGGTTCGCGCGCACGGCTCGCGGCCGCTGACGCGCGACGAGCTGGGCGAGCTGCTCTACCGCGCCGTGGGACTGCGGCGCGCGGCGCTGGAGAGGCGGGGGGAGACGGAGGCGCGCCCCTATCCGTCGGGCGGGGCGATCTACGAGACCGCGGTGTATGTCATCGCCCACCGGTGCGAGGGGCTGGAGACAGGGCTCTACTCCTACCGGCCCGAAGATCACTCGCTCTATCACGTGGCGCCGCGCTCGCCGGAGCTGGAGGGCCTGCTGAAGCTCGCCGCGGCCGGGGCGATGATCTCCGAGCCTCCGCAGGTGCTGCTCGTGCTGACCGCCCGCTTCGCGCGCATGGCCTGGAAGTACGAGACCGTCGCCTACACGAACATGCTCAAGCACGTGGGGGTGATCTTCCAGACGCTGTACCTGGTGGCCACCGCGATGGGGCTGGCCCCTTGCGCGCTGGGAGGCGGCGGCGCGGATCTGTTCGCGCGCGCCGCGGGGTTGGATCCGCTCGTGGAGGGCTCCGTGGGCGAGTTCATCCTGGGGACGCGGCCGGAGCCGGCGGCGCCTGAACGTCAAGGGGAGGCGCCAGCCGCGGCGAAGGGATCCTGAGTCACGGTGATGGGCAGGCCCAGATAGGACTTGCCGTCGGTGATCAGCAGCCTGGCCGTGATGAGCCTCGCCAGCACGGACTCCAGGGAGTCCCAGCCCCTGGCCTCGGGCTCCTGCGCCGGGTAGCGCGCCTTCAGCGCGTCGAAGGTGCTCACCGCATCGCACTCCAGCAGGGCCCAGCGCTCCGCTCCCTTCAGGAGCACCTCGGGGGCGGGGGCGACCTTTCGGCGGTCGAGGATCCGCAGGTGCTCCTGCTGGTCCAGCGCGTACAGGCCGGAGGTGGCGTGCTCCGCCACCCATGCCGCGATGCGCTCGGACACCGGGCGCGCATAGGCCCAGACATCCCGGTCATCCTCGTGCTGGTAGGTGAAGAAGTAGGCGATGTTCCGCAGCGCCTCCTCCGGCAAGTCATAGAGGAAGGAGTAGGCGGGGGCGGGCCGCACGTCCTTGAGCCCGTGCGCCTTGGCTTCGTGGAAGTTGGGAGAGAAGCGCTCCAGGTGGATGGTGCCCCCCCGATCGGGCGGCGTCAGGTGGGTCAGCAGCGGGAACAGCTCCGCCATCCGTGCGTACTCCGCGGGATCCTCTCGGGGGAAGCCCCAGAGCACGTTCCAGAGCGGCGTGATGCCGAACTCCTTGCACCACTTCAGGAGCTGGAGGTTGTGCATGGCGCTCACGCCCTTGCGCATGAGGCGCAGGACTTGATCGCTCAGGCTCTCGATGCCGGGCTGGATCTGGAGCACACGGGCGGCCTTCAGCAGGCGGACCTGCTCTCGGGTCAGGTTGGATTTGACCTCGTAGAACAGATCCACCGGGTTGGAGCGCGCGCCGAGCTCCTGGATGAAGGTCTTGAAGTACTTCATGTCCATGATGTTGTCGACCGCGGCCACCTGCTGGATCCCCGGGTGGGCCTGGACGAGCGCGGTGAACTCGGAGAGGGCGCGCTGCGGCGACTTGCTCCGGTACGCCATGGACGCGCCGTTGAGCCCGCAGAACGTGCAGTGCTGCTTCTGGCCCCACCAGCAGCCCCGAGACGTCTCGAAGGGCAGGTAGGGGCGCAGCGGCGTGTCCAACTGGAGCGCCTCCCACTGGGTGAAGTAGTCCGAGTAGTCTGGCACTGGCAGGCGGTCCAGCTCGCGGAGCATCGTCCCTCCCAGGTCCGGGAAGGGAGCTCCTCCTGACAGGTGTTCCCGGGCCAGCACGCCCGTCAGCGCCCCCAGCCGCTCTCCGCGCAGCAGGCGCTGGACCACCGGTGGGAAGCGCTGCTCCGACTCGCCGGAGAAGACGATGTCGATGAAGGGAAAGCGCTGGAACAGCTCGCGCCCCATGGGGCCCTCGAGGTTCGCGCCGCCGAAGATCGTGACGAGCTCCGGGCGCCGCCGCTTGAGCCGCTGCGCGACGGCGAGCGCCGCCACGTTCTGCTGGAAGACGCTCGAGAAGCCCACCACGCTCGCGCCGGTGCGAAGGATGTTCTCGACGCACTCCTCCACGAAGGCGGAGGCGCTCATGCGCGTCATGAGCAGCTCGGCGACGAAGCCCTCCAGCTCCTGCCAGGACAGGCCCTGATCGGGGCGAGGCCTGCGAAGGACCTGGGAGATGTACTCGGCGGCGTTGTCTGGTTTCTGCTCGAACAGCGCCTGCGAGAAGAGCCAGTCACCCGCGAAGTCCGTCACCAGCGGGTAGCCCTGGTTGATGCGGTTGTAGAGGTCCGCCCCTGTCAGCTTCGCGAAGCGGAGGTGGAAGTAGAGGATCTGGCTCGGGATTCCCTCGGCCCGCAGGGAGCCTTGCAGCAGGCTCAGCCCCAGCGAGGGGCTCAGCAGCGGACCAAACGGCATGTTCACCAGCACCACGGGGAGCTGCTGATCGCTGGCCGCCTGGACCTCGTGGCTCATGGCGCCAGATTATACAGCGCCGCCCCGTGGGCACGAATGGGCCGGCACGGCGAGGCGCTACGCCCCAAGGTGTGACTTGACTCAGGGAATGAGGCCTCGGGCGCGCATCACCGCCTCCACCCGGGCCACGTCCTCGGGCACGTCCACCGCCACCGTGCTCCAGTGGACCTTGCCACAGCGGATGCGCAGGCCGTGCTCCAGCGCTCGGAGCTGCTCCAGCTTCTCCGCCTCCTCCAGGGGCGTGGGCGGCAGCGCGGCCAGCTTCAGCAGCGCCTCGTGCCGGTAGCCGTACAGCCCGAGGTGCGCCCAGCGCTGGACGCTCCCCTCGTGCCCCGCCTCCCGGATGAAGGGCAGCGCGGCGCGGCTGAAGTAGAGCGCGTCCCCGTTCACCGCGAGTACGGCCTTCACCACGTTGGGGTTGGGCACCTCCGCCGCCTCCAGCGGCCGCACCAGCGTCCCCATCCGCACCTCCGGATCCCGGAACAGCCCCGCCAGCACCTTGAGCGCCTCCGGATCCAGCAGCGGCTCGTCACCCTGGACGTTCACCCACACGTCCACGCCCGCGCGGCCCCGCGCCACCTCCGCCACCCGGTCCGTCCCCGTGGGGCAGGTGGGGCTCGTCATCACCACCGCGCCCCCGAAGCGCGCCACCGCCTCCTGGATGCGGGGGTCGTCCGTGGCCACCAGCACCTCGTCGAAGGCGCGGGACTCCTGGCAGCGGCGCCACACGTGCTCCACCATGGCAGTGCCCGCGATGAGGGCGAGCGGCTTGCCAGGGAAGCGCGTGCTGGCATGGCGGGCGGGGATGACGGCGACGATCCGGGGAGAGGCCATGGCCGGCCCGTCTATCAGATTCAGGACGGCTCGCCCGCTCCGGAGTGCCCCGGACACTGGTCACTGGACAGGCCGTGCCTAGCTTGCCGAGGCCATGAAGAAGGTCCTCCACATCGTCGGCGCGCGCCCCAACTTCATGAAGGCCGCGCCCATCCACAAGGCCATCGCCGAGCGCGGCCGGCTCGCCCAGGTCCTCGTCCACACCGGCCAGCACTATGACGTGAAGATGAGCGACGTCTTCTTCACGGATCTCGGGATGCCCGCGCCGGATGTCTGCCTGGGCATCGGCTCGGGCAGCCACGCGGAGCAGACCGCCCGCACCCTGATCGAGCTGGAGAAGGTCTTCCTGCGCGAGAAGCCGGACCTCGTCTCCGTGGTGGGGGACGTCAACAGCACGCTGGCGGGCGCGCTGGTGGCCTCGAAGCTGGGCATCCGGATCTCCCACGTGGAGGCGGGCCTGCGCAGCTTCGACAACCGCATGCCGGAGGAGATCAACCGCATCGTCACCGATCGGATCGCGGACCTGCTGCTCACGCCGTCGCCCGACGCGGACGCCAACCTCCTCAAGGAGGGCGCGGATCCGTCACGCATCCACCTGGTGGGCAACGTGATGATCGACACGCTGCTGGCCTCCAAGGCGCGCGCCGAGGAGCTCTCCACGCTCGCCGACCTGGGGCTCGCCCCGGGCCAGTACGCGGTGGGCACGCTGCACCGGGCCTCCAACGTGGATGATCCGAAGGTGCTGGGCGGGCTGCTGTCCGCGCTCGCCCACGTCGCCACGCGCCTGCCCATCATCTTCCCGGTGCACCCGCGCACGCGGAAGATGCTCGCGGATCAGGGGCTGAGCGGCATGCTGGAGCGCTCCCCGGGGCTGCGCCTCGTGGAGCCCATGGGCTACCTGGAGTTCCTCGCGCTCACCTCGCAGGCCCGGCTCATCCTCACCGACTCGGGCGGGCTGCAGGAGGAGTCCACCGCGCTGGGCGTGGCGTGCCTCACCCTGCGCGAGAACACCGAGCGCCCCATCACCGTGGAGCAGGGCACCAACCTCGTCGTCGGCACTGACCCGGCGCGCATCCGCGAGGAGGCGGACCGCGTCCTCGATGGGCACGGCAAGAAGGGCCGCGTGCCGGAGCTGTGGGATGGGCGCTCGGCCGAGCGCATCGCCGCGCTGTACGAGCGCGTGCTCGGCGCCGGCTCCGGAGCGCTGCGCGCCTCCGCGTGGTGATTCACGTGGGATGAGGCGCAGGCTGCTGGCTCGCTCGGCGGGTGGGGAGGGCCCCATCGTTCTGCGCGGACCGTTCTCCTCGTGTTAGGAGGAATGTCCGGTGGAATGAGCGAGAAGCGAGAGGACAGCCCCCCAGCGCCCCAGCCGTCCATTGCGGCGCCCGAGGGCTACGTCGACATCCAGTACGTGGTGGAGCCCAACTACGCGGGGTGGCGGCTGGACCGATACCTCGGCGAGAAGATCCGCCGTCTGTCCCGTGCGCGCATCCAGCAGATCATCCAGCGGGGACTCATCTGCGAGCGTCGCCTCAAGCCCTCCACCCTCGTCTACCCGGGCCTCATCTTCAGCCTCCGCCGCCGCGCCACGGACGAGCCGGACACGCCCACCGAGCTGCCCATCGTCTTCCAGGATGACTGGCTCCTGGTGCTCGACAAGCCCGCGGGCCTGCCCATCCACCCCACCGCCCGCTACCACAAGGGGACCCTCGTCACGCTGCTGCACGAGCGCTTCGGCGAGCGCTTCGCCGAGCCCGCCCACCGCCTGGACCGTGAGACGAGCGGCCTGGTCGTCTGCGGGCGCACCACCGAGGCCTGCCGGGTCCTCGGCAGCCTCTTCCTCTCCCGCGACGTCCACAAGGAGTACCTGGCCATCTGCGAGGGCCACCCGCCCGAGGACACCTTCTCCGTGGATGCCCCCATCGCCGAGGGCACGGAGCTCATTCGCATCGCTGTCCGCATCGATCCCGTGGAGGGCAAGGAGAGCCGCACCCGTTTCCAGGTGCTCCAGCGCTTCACCCGCGACGGCGAGCCCTTCGCCCTGCTGCGCTGCTACCCGGAGACGGGCCGCCAGCACCAGATCCGCATCCACCTGCACGCGGTGGGGTTTCCCCTCGTGGGCGACAAGATGTACGGGCCGGATCCGGGCTACTTCGATCGCTTCAGCAAGCAGTGCCTGGAGCCCGAGGCCTGGGTGCGCCTGCGCCTGCCGCGGCACGCCCTCCACGCCGCTCGCATCGCCTTCCCACACCCGGGCACCCGAGAGGTCGTCACCTTCGACGCGCCGCTCCCCGGGGATCTCCAGGACTTCATCGCCGGCAAGCCCGTGGCGATGGGGCCCGACCCGGCCGCCAGCGCCGCGTGAGTGCCGGCCCCGCGCGGCTCAGGCGGAGAGCGGTCGGGTCGAGAGCACCACCGGGCCCGTGGCCACCGCGCCCTCGGCGATCGCTGCCTCGGGAGAGGGCTCGCCCTTGGCGCTCAAGGCGGCCGCCTCGGGGCTCAGCTCTCCCGCGAGGTACTTGCCGGAGAAGCACGCCGTGCAGAAGGTGCTGCGCTCGCGATCGCCCACCGCCGTCCCCAGCCCCTCCAGCGAGAGGTAGCCCAGGGTGTCCGCCGTCACGTAGCGGGCGATCTCCTCATTCGTGTGGTTGGAGGCGATCAGCTCCTGCCGGCTCGGCGTGTCGATGCCGTAGTAGCAAGGCCAGCTCGTCGGCGGAGACGAGATGCGCAGGTGCACCTCCACCGCTCCGGCCGCCTTCAGCATCTTCACGATCTTCCGGCTCGTCGTGCCACGCACGATGGAGTCATCCACCACCACCACCCGCTTGCCCTTGAGCACCTGCCGCACCGCCGACAGCTTCAGCTTCACCCCGAAGTGCCGGATGGACTGCTGCGGCTCGATGAACGTGCGCCCCACGTAGTGGCTGCGGATCAGCCCCACGTCATACGGAATCCCGCTCACCTGGGAGAACCCGATCGCCGACGGCACGCCCGAGTCCGGCACCGCGATCACCAGGTCCGCCCCCGGCGCCGGCTGCTCGCGCGCCAGCTGACGCCCCAGCTCCTTGCGCACCTCGTACACGCTCGTGCCGAACAGCACCGAGTCCGGCTTGGCGAAGTACACGTGCTCGAAGATGCAGCGCCCCAGCCGCGTCGGCGCGAAGGGCTGGGCGGTCCGCATCCCCTGCGCGTCGATGACCACCATCTCACCGGCCTCGAGCTCGCGGATGTACTCCGCCTCGATCAGATCCAGCGCCGTCGTCTCGCTGGCCAGCACGTAGCTGTTGCGCAGCCGCCCCAGCACCAGCGGCCGGAAGCCGTACGGATCCCTCACCGCCACCAGCTGGTGCTCCGTCAGGAACAGCAGGCTGTAGGCCCCCTGCACCCTGCTCAGCGCCTCCACCACCTTCTTCTCGAAGGTCGGCTGCCGCGAGCGGGCGATGAGGTGGATGATGACCTCCGTGTCCGAGTCCGACTGGAAGATGGCCCCGTCGGCCTCGAGCGAGGAGCGGAGCTCCCGCGCGTTCACCAGGTTGCCGTTGTGCGCGACGGCCATCTGCCCGCCCGCGTACTCCACCGACAGCGGCTGCGCGTTCTTCAGCTGGCTGACGCCCGCCGTGGAGTAGCGCACGTGGCCGATCGCCGCGCTGCCCGGCAGCTTCTCCAGCACCGGCGCGGTGAAGATGTCCGCCACCAGCCCCATCGCCCGGTAGGAGCGCAGGTGCTGGCCATCCGAGGCCACGATGCCCGCGGACTCCTGCCCGCGGTGCTGCAGTGCGTGCAGCCCCAGGTACGCCAGGTTGGAGGCTTCAGGATGACCCGTGATTCCAAAGATGCCGCACATGGTGGCGCCTTATCCCCTTTTCGAGCCCGGAGAGAAACAGGAACCCGCGCTCCTCTGCCTGGTATTCCACCCACCGTTGGGGTCGGGCCGTGTGGGCGGGGGCTCGCTCCCAGAGAGCAGGCGGGCAGGGGAGGGCCCACGAGTCCATTCCCAGACAGCAGCTCCCCAGGCTCCGGCATGAACGGCTAGGCTCGGCACCCTCATGGCGATGCGACGCCGGCACCTGCGCTCCCTGCTCCCCTTCGCGCTCCTCACCGCGGGCGCGGCGTACGCCCTGGCCTCGTGGAACTGGTGTGGACAGTGGGAGGAGAGCGCTCCCGTGCTGCGCGCCCAGGTGCGGGCCGAGGGGCCCCTTCGGGCCGGCGCCGCGAAGGTGGCCCTCCAGCCTCCGTTCCCCGTCGTCGTCGCCGGCTACCCGCCCCCGCGCCCCGAGGCCTCCCAGGCGACCCCGGCGCTCCACGCCCGCGCCGTCGTCCTGCAGGCCGGGGAGGCGCGCGTGGGCCTCGTGTCCCTGGAGCTGCTGTCAGTGACGGCGCCCATGGTGGAGCAGATCCGCGCGCGAGCCTCGGCGCTCGGCCTGCGGAGCGTCCTCGTCTTCGCCACGCACACGCACTCGTCCTTCGGGGGCTATGACGCGCGGGTGGTGGCCCAGCTCGTGGGCACCGGGCGCTACCGCGACACCGCCATGGCCGCCGCCGTCTCCGCCGCCAGCGAGGCGCTCCGCCAGGCCTCCTCCTCGCTCACCGACGTCACCCTGGAGGTGGGAGAGGCAGGGGAGGCGGGCTTCGTCTTCTCTCGCAGCGGCGGAGAGGCCCCGGATGGCGCGCTCACCCGCACCATCCTCCGCGGCGCCACGGGCCCCGTCGCCGAGCTGCTCGTCTTCGCCGCGCACCCCACGCTGGTGCCTCGAAAGCGCGAGTACGTGGATCCCGACTACCCCGGCCGCTTGAGCGAGCTGCGCGAGGCCCAGGGCGGCGTGGTGCTCCTGCTCCAGGGCGCGGTGGGCAACGCCTCCGTCGCCTTCAACGAGGGGCAGGGCGTGGAGCGCGCGGCGGCCTTCGCGCAGGCGCTGTCGGGGCTGGCGGATCGCGCCTCGCCCACCGCGCTCCCCGGCACGACGAGGCTCGCGCTGGCCCACGCGGAGGTGGCGCTGCCCCGGCCGGATGCCTCGCGGCTGGTGCCCTCCCTCACCCGCGCCGCGGGCGACAACTTCCTGTGCCAGTCCGCCTCGCGTGTGGCCGAGGTGAGCGCGCTCGCGCTCGGGCCGCTGGAGCTGCTCACCCTCCCAGGCGAGCCCACCACCGGGGCGGGGCTGGCGCTGATCCGGCGCACCGGCGCGACGCGCGTGCTCGGCCTCTCCGGCGACTACCTCGGCTATGTGGAGACGCCCGAGCTCGTGGCTCAGTCCACGGGTGAGTCCAAGCGCCAGTACTACGGACCGACCCTACTTGATCGGTTGGGCGCCGCGGCCCAACTCGCCTCCGAGGCCGCGGGCTTCACGCGCGAGCCCTGAGTCCCACCTCGGCTCCAAGGAGCCGGCCGGTAAAAGAGCAGCGACAACGCAACCGCGAGCGCCGTCACGTGTGCGCTCGGGGGGAGGCGCCTCCATCCCACCTGTTCGCGCAACGCCGGGAGTGCTGCAATGGCGGGGAAGTATCAGAAGCATGCTCTGAGCAGCTAGCAGCATGGGGGGGCAACCATGAGCGTGAGTATGGCAATCCAGTCAGGGATTGAAGTCACCGGTCGTGCCATTCCAGCGGCACTCGAGGCCTTTGGGGAGTTCACGGTGCTGGCCGGGCAGATGTTGATGGCCAATGGGATTGGCAGGCCGGACAGGAACGGGTTCGTCCAGCTGGACGTGGAGAGCTGGTACCCGCTCGAGGCCTACCTGAAGATGTACAAGGACATCGCGGAGCAGCTGGGAGACAGGCTGGTCCGCAAGCTGGGCGCGGCCAAGGCCAGGCACGCCAGGTTCCCGCCCTCGCTCATGGACGTGCCCTCCGCGATGCAGGCCATGGACGTGGGCTACCACATGAACCACCGCCACCATGGGCGCGTGATGTTCGACCCGATGACGGGCACCATGCTCGAGGGGATCGGCCACTACCGTTACCAGCAGGTGCCGGGGCAGCATCGCGTCATCATGTGCTGCGACAACCCCTACCCCTGCGCGTTCGACCAGGGGATCCTCGAGGCGATGGCCCAGCGCTTCGCGCCCACCGCGGCCCTCACGCACGATCCCCTCCGGCCGTGCCGGAAGAAGGGGGACCCGGGCTGTACCTACGTCATCACGTGGTAGGGCCCCGGCCCCCGCCGGGCCTGCTCAGAGGTCGTCGAACTCCGAGTCCTCCGCGCGCTTCTTGAAGAGAAGCGCCGTGCGCCCCAGGAGCTGGACGAGCTCCGCGCCGGTGCCCTCCGCCATGCGCGCGGCGGCCTCCTGCCGCGTCTCCGGGCCCTCGTTGATCTTCACCTTGATGAGTTCGTGATCCTCCAGCGCCTGCGTGAGGGCGCCGAGGATCCCCTCCGTCACGCCGGACTGGCCGACGATGACGATGGGCTCCATGTGATGGCCCATCGCGCGCAGGGCACGGCGTTGCTTCCCGGTGAGCGGCACGTCTTCTCCTCCAAGTGGCGTGGGGCGCCTCCAGGGGCCCCCGCGGGGGGCGCACCCTACTTCTTCTGGGTCGCCATGCGGATCTCTCGCTGCGCGTCGATGTGATCTGGCTGAAGCTCCACGGTCCGCCGGAAGTGCCTGAGGGCGCCGGAGGCGTCCCCCAAACTCTTGGCGATGACACCCATGAAGTAGTACGCGGGGGCGCAGCGCTCGTTCTTCTTGGTGGCGGACTGGAGCTCGCGGAACACGTCGGCCTGGACCGCCTTCTTGTCCTGCGCGGCGCAGAAGCGGGCGTAGGCGCGCCAGGCGTGGAACTCGGCCTCCGCCCCGTTGAGCTGGATGGCCTCGTCGAAGATCTTCACCGCCTCGGCGTACTTGCGAGACTTCATGAAGATGGTGCCCTTCTTGAAGCGCTCCTCCGCCTGGAGGATGGCCACCACGTCCACCTCTTCCTTGCCCGTGTCCCCGGACTGGAGCAGCTCCAGGTAGTCCGCGCGGCTCTTGTCGTCCAGGAGCGTCCGGTAGGCGTCGCCGATGTAGCCGAAGATCTCGGCCTTGA
Organism: Myxococcaceae bacterium; assembly: GCA_016926755.1. Classification (GTDB taxonomy): domain Bacteria; phylum Myxococcota; class Myxococcia; order Myxococcales; family Myxococcaceae; genus Hyalangium. The sequence goes on from JAFGNZ010000011.1 coordinate 38,995, forward strand.
GCTTCTCCAGCTCCAGCGGCGTGCCAGGCGGGAGCGTGTCCGGGTGGTAGAGCCGGGCCAGCTTGAAGTAGGCGAGCTTCACCGCGCTGCCGTCCGCCTGCGCGGTGAGGCCCAGCCGCTCGAAGAGGTTCTGCCCCTTCATCGTCGCGGCCGTCTGGCGGAGCGCGGGGAGGTCATCCCCACCCGCAGCGCTCGCGGGCGTGGTGGCCGCCGCGGGCGCGCTGGCGGGAGGCGCGGCGGGCTTGGACGCCGGCGCCGCGGGCCCCGGCGCCGCGGCGGGCTTGAGCCCCGGCGCCGCGGGCTTGCTGGGAGCGGCGGCGGCCGGCGGCGGGTGGGCAGCGGCAGGCCTGGGAGCGGCAGCGGCCGGAGGTGGGGGGGCAGCGGTGGGCCTGGGAGCGGCGGCCGGCGGCGGGTGGGGGGCGGCGGGCTTGGGTGCCGCGGTGGCCGGAGGTGGGGTGGGTGCGGCGGCCTTCGGCTCCGGGGCGCGCTGGGGAACGGCCGCGAAGGAGACCGCGCCCAGCTCCTTCAGGAGGAAGGCGAGCCGCAGGATGTAGTCCTGATCCTGCGGCAGATCCGCGAGGAGCTGCGCGATGGAGCGCACCCCGTCGATGACGGTGAGCACGCGCACCTCGTGAGGGGTGAGCCGCAGCTCGCTCGCTGAGACGATGCCCCCGGCCTTCATGATGGGGAGGTTGAGCACGGACTGGAGGCGCCGCTTGAGATCCACCGTGGGGAGGCGGCGGATCTGATCGCTCAGCACGGCCCAGCGGTTGCCGAGCGGCATCGCCTTCGCCGCGGGCAGCTCCTTGGGCTCGTAGGTGAAGGTGCCGGACTCCGCGAGCAGCGCCTTGTAGAGGATGGACAGGGCGCGCTGGGAGAGCTGGGTGAAGGCGTTGGCCGGCTGCAGGATGCCCAGGCCGAACAGGGCGGCGAGCAGATCCCCGCCAAAGCGCTCACGGGCGCCCTGGGCCTGCTGGAGCTGCTCGGCGGTGAGCAGCCTCGCCTGGATGAGCGAGGTGCCCAGCGCATCCTCGGGGTGCGAGGAGTCGACGAACTCGGGGCTGCCCTTGCGGAAGTGGATCTGGAGGGTGCGGTCGGAGAGGGCGAGGGTGAGCAGACCCGTGTGGCCGTTCGCGGCGATGCGCCCGTAGAGCACGATGGGCGAGAGCTGATCGAGCGAGCCCTGCGAGGGAGGCAGCGGGACCGCCTCCGAGGCACCTGCCGGCGCGGAGGCTACCGAGGCGTGCGAGCCCGAGGGCGACATGACCGGCGGAGCCTGCGGTGCCGCGCTGGCGGGCGGGGCCGTGGGCGCTCCGGGAGCGGCCCCCGTCGGTGACATGACAGGAGGGGGACGTGGCCCGGCGCCTGGAGGTGGCGCGGCGCGGAAGGCTCCGGAGGGGTTGCCCGGCGTGGCGCCTGGTGGGGCGGCGGCGGCACGGGCGCCCGGGCCCGCCATGGGGACTCCGGCCTGCGCGATAGCACCCGGGCCGGGCCGGGGCACTCCGGCCTGCGCGATGGCACCCGGCCCAGCCATGGGCGCGGCGCCTCGTGCCATGGTTCCTGGGCCCGCCATGGGCACGGTGCCAGGCATCCCTGGGGCCGGGGCGCCGGGAGCGCGCTGCCCCAGCATCTCCTGAGGCAGCTCCGCCTTGGCCACCTGGACGGTCGCGCCCGCGGCCACCACGTCCCCCCACAGCTCGCGGGGAAAGGCATCACGGAGGTGCGGGAAGCGGCCCGGGAAGGCAAAGCGGATCCCGTCCTCGGAGATCTGGAGCTGGCCCTGGATCGCGCCGTTGTCGATGAGCAGCTCGATCGTCGACAGGGTCAACGGGCCCCAGACGGTACCCTTCTCGTTGCGGACGAAGTATTGCCGGACCTCTCCCTCCGCCATGCGCGGTCTCGCTCCTTAGGTGCTGCACCCTATCGCCACCGCTCGGCTGAACCAAGCGAGCGGAAACTCCACCTCTCTCAAGGTCTGGCCCCGTCCAGCGCCGCCAGTCCGAGCAGGGCCAGGCACGAGGCCTCCGCCTGGAGCGTACTCGGTGGGTCGAAGCAGCGCACCTCGCTGTCGAAGACCTTGCAGATGCCCTTGGGTGTCGAGGCACAGGCCACCCGCCCGTACGCCGAGGCGCACCCATAGCCGCAGACGGCGGAGCCCTCGCTGCTCTTGCACTGAGGGGCGGGCAGCGAGCGGCCGAACGTGCAGATGGCCTCGGGGGCGGGGTCGAAGCAGGTGACGCGGCCGCTCTCGGTCTTGCACACCCCGAACGGCGTGGCGGCGCACTTCACCCCCTCCGAGCCCGAGGCGCAGCGGTAGCCGCACGCGAAGTCCATCCCCTGGGTGCGGCACTCGACCTTGGGCGTCTCCCGGCCATAGATGGCGAACACCGAGGCCGGCGGATCGAAGCACTCCACCGCCTCGCCGCGGCCCCGGCAGATGCCCACGGGGGTGCGCGCGCACTTCAGCTTCCCGAAGTAGCTGGTGCAGGAGTAGCCGCACGCCACCTCACCCTCGAGGGCCTTGCACTCGGGCTCCGGCAGCGAGCCGCCGTAGGCGCGGACGACGTAGGCAGGCGGGTCGAAGCACACCACCTGGCCGTCCAGCACTTGGCAGCGCCCATGGGGCGTCTGGGCGCACTGCACGCGCAGTCCGTTCGACTTGCACGTATAGCCACACGCGATCTGCCCATCGATGGAGCGGCAGGAGGGCGCCGACGGATCCGAGGCCTGCGGCAGCTGCGATAGCAGCACGAGCATCAGCGGAACGAGCGGAGCGGACATGGGGGCCTCGGAGGGGAGCAGCCCCGGGATTGACGCTCAGGTTGGCGCCGGGCGCAAGCGCGACGCCAGCGGGCGGGCGTGGTAGTGGGGGCGCCGCCCGCGCGGAGGTGGGCCCTGCCTTGGACGTGACCGGCTTCGAGCTCGCCTTGCTGTGTCTCGCGGCCCTGGTGGCCGGCGGGGTGGACGCCATCGCGGGGGGAGGGGGGCTCATCACGCTGCCCATGCTGCTGGCCACGGGGATGCCGCCCCACCTGGCGCTCGGCACCAACAAGGGCCAGTCCGTCTTCGGGGCCTGCGCGGCGCTGGTGCGCTTCTCTCGCGCGGGGCTGGTGAGCGGGAGGCTGGCGTGGGTGAGCTTCCCGCTGGGCCTGCTGGGCGCGTTCGCGGGGGCGCGGCTGGTGCTGTGGGTGAAGCCCGAGGTGCTCAAGCCGCTGGTGCTCGCCCTGCTCGTGGCCGTCGCGGCGATCCTCGCCCTCCGCAGGGGGCCGCCGCCGGGGGACAGGCCGGAGCCGCCCCTCTCACGGCTGCGCCTGCTGGGCGGTCTGGTCGCCCTCGTCATCGGCGCCTATGACGGCTTCTTCGGCCCGGGCACCGGCACCTTCCTCATCGTCGCCTTCTCCAGCCTGCTGAGCCACGGGCTGATGAGGGCGTCCGCGGATGCCAAGGTGGTCAACTTCGCCTCCAACATCGCCTCCGTGGCGCTCTTCTCCTGGAAGGGCGTGGTGCTGTGGCACGTGGCCCTGCCCATGGCGGCGGCCCAGTTCACCGGCGCGTGGATCGGCGCCCACCTCACTGTGAAGGGGGGGGACCGGCTGGTGCGCTGGGTGGTGCTCGCCGTGGTGACGGCGCTCGTGCTCAAGCTCGGGCGCGACGTGCTGATGGGGTGAGCGCGCGGCGCGTCAGCCAGGCGCCGTCAGGGCTCGCAGCGCGCGCCCGGCTTGGGGGGCTCGTCCCCGTCGTAGGTCAGCCCCGCCGGGCCGTACCAGGGCATCACCTCGAGGGTGAAGCGGCCCGCCTTCACGGCAGGGTCGGTCTGGGAGAGCGCGAGGGCCTCCTCGAGCGTGGGCACATCGAAGATGAAGAGGCCCGCGAGCGCGTCCGCGGGCGGGTTCGGCCCCACGTCGAACGGGCCGGCGATGAGCAGCTTGCCGCAGTCGGCCAGGCGCTGGATGTTGGCCATGTGTCCCTGGCCCGCGGCGATGGACTCAGGAGTCTTCTCCGCGGTCCACGCCGGGCCTCGTCGCAGGAAGGCGATGTAGTAGGTGCGCATGGAGAACTCCTTGCGCGGAGGCTCCGGCGCGGTGGCCTGGGCGGCCTTGCCGCTGGCGCAACCGGTGCTGCAGGCAACGAGGAGGAGGGCGAGGAGGGTAGGGCGCATGAAACGTCAGTAGCATGGGGACGCCTCGAGCTGAACCGGGTCAGCCGATGTGCACCAGCAGCGAGTGCCCCCGCTGCGCCACCTGGCTGAGGAACTTCCGCAGCTCCGCGAAGTAGCTGAGCAGCTCTTCCAGCGGATCCACGTCGTCCGCCGGCTCGTCCCAGGTGCCCGGGTAGATGTCCAGCTGCTGCAGCTTCCCGGCGTCGAAGCGGCCGCGCAGCGTGTCCAGCGAGAGGGCCCGCAGCGCCTCGGAGAGCTGCTTCACCTCGGCGGGCGTGAAGACGCGCGCCGTCCCCTCATCCGAGGGGATGTCGCCCACCTCCTCGCCCCCGCGCACCAGGAAGTCGAGCGGCGCCGCGCCCTCCCAGGCCGTCCCCGTGAGCAGGTACTGGAGCCCGTGCCAGGTCTCGCCGACGTCCAGCTCCAGGAACTTCGCGCCCTCCGGGTCGCCGAAGTCCTCCTCATCGTCCAGGAAGTCCTCCAGCCGCTCGGGGGCCTTCAACAACGCCTGGCGCTGGGCCTCCGTGGCGCTGCGCAGTGTGCAGAGCATCTCCATGTCGACTCCGTGGATGGCAGGTGGGCCTACAGCACCACGTGCTCCTTGTGCTCGCCGAAGACGTCTCGCATCGCGTCCGAGATCTCCCCCAGCGTCGCGTACGCCTTGACCGCGTCCAGGATCAGCGGGATGAGGTTCTCCTCCGGCCGGGCCGCCGCCTTGCGCAGCGCGTCCACCGTGCGCGTCGCCGCCCCGCTGTCCCGCTCCGCCCGCAGCTTCTTCATCCGCTCGGCCTGCACCCGCTCGACGTTCTCGTCCACGCGCAGCAGGCCGGACGGGGGCGGCTCCTTGATCTGGAACTGGTTCACCCCCACCACCACCGAGCGCTTCTCCTCCAGCTCGCGCTGCGCCTGGTAGGCCGCCTCCTGGATCTCTCCCTGCGGATAGCCCTTGGCGATCGCCTGCACCATGCCGCCCAGGTCGTCGATGCGCCGGAGGTAGTCCTGCGCCTTCGCCTCCAGCTCGTCCGTCATCGCCTCCACCGCGTACGCGCCGCCCAAGGGATCAATGACGTCCGCCACGCCGGACTCGTAGGCGATGACCTGCTGCGTGCGCAGCGCCAGCCGGGCCGCCTCCTCCGAGGGCAGCGCCAGGGCCTCGTCCCGGCTGTTGGTGTGCAGCGACTGCGCCCCGCCCATCACCGCCGCCAGCGCCTGCAGCGCCACGCGCACCACGTTGTTGTCCACCTGCTGCGCCGTCAGCGTGCTGCCGGCCGTCTGCGCGTGGAACCGCAGCATCATCGAGCGCGGATCCTTCGCCTTGAAGCGCTCCTTCATGATGCGCGCCCACAGCCGCCGCGCCGCCCGGAACTTCGCCACCTCCTCCAGGAAGTTGTTGTGCACGTTGAAGAAGAAGGAGAGCCGCCCGGCGAACTCGTCCACCTGCAGGCCGGCCTTCAGCGCCGCCTCCACGTAGGCGATGCCGTCCGCCAGCGTGAAGCCGATCTCCTGCGCCGCCGTCGAGCCCGCCTCGCGGATGTGGTAGCCGCTGATCGAGATCGGGTTCCACTTGGGGATCCGCTTGGCGCAGAACGCGAACAGGTTCGTGATGAGCCGCAGCGACGGCGCCGGCGGGTAGATGTACGTGCCCCGCGCCATGTACTCCTTGAGGATGTCGTTCTGCACCGTCCCCGAGAGCTGCTCCAGCGCCACCCCGTTCTGCTCACCCACCGCCGCGTACAGGCACAGGAGGATGGGCGCGGTGGCGTTGATCGTCATGGAGGTGGAGACGTCCGCCAGCGGCAGCCCCTTGAGCAGCACCTCCATGTCCTTCAGCGAGGAGATGGACACGCCCACCTTGCCCACCTCGCCGCGCGCCCGGGGGTGGTCCGCGTCCCGCCCCATCTGCGTGGGCAGATCGAACGCCACCGACAGGCCCGTCTGCCCCGACTGCAGCAGGTAGTGGTAGCGCTGGTTGGCGTCCTCCGCCGTGCCGAAGCCCGCGTACTGGCGCATCGTCCAGAAGCGCCCCCGGTACATCGTCGGCTGCACGCCTCGGGTGAAGGGGTACTCGCCCGGGAAGCCGAGCTGCTCCGTGTACTCGCCCCGCACCTCCTCCGGCGTGTAGACGGGCTTCACCTCCAGGCCGCTGGAGGTGGTGAACGCGGGCTGGCGCTCGCCGCCCTTGGCCTTCGCCTTCTCGTAGACCTGCTGCTGCCAGCGGGCCTTCTCGTCCTTGAGATCCGCCATCACTCCACCACCACGAGCTTCGCGTTGTTCTCCACGGCCGTGCCCTCCCTGGCCAGCAGCTCCACCACCTTGCCGGCCTTGGGGCTCTTCAGCTCGTTCTCCATCTTCATCGCCTCCACCACCACCAGGCCCTGGCCCTCCTTCACCTCGTCCCCCAGCTTCACCAGGACCTTCACCACCTTGCCCGGCATGGGCGCGGTGATGACCTGCTTGCCCTCGGCGGTGAAGCCCACCGAGCCCGCGCGCAGCCGCAGCCGCCGCTCGTCCGCCACGTCCACCCGGCTCACCTGCCCGCGCACCAGCACGCCCACCTCGTCCCCGCTCTCCTCGAACTCCACGGGGTAGGAGGTGCCGTTCACCAGCAGGGACACCGCCCCGTGGTCCAGCGTCAGCGCGTCCACCGTGTACGTCTTGTCCTCGAGCGTCAGCCGGTACTGGGTGCCCCCCAGGTGCTCGACGTCCACCGGCACCGCTTCCTTCTGGCCCTGCAGCTTCGCGAAGTAACGCATGGAGTGTCTCGGGAGAGGGTGGAGTGCTAACGCCGCCGGGTGCGCAGGGCGAGCCGCCACGGAGACAGGCCGCCCGTCCCCGCCGCCGCGCCCGCCCTCTGGGGCAGCGTCTTCGCCCGCTTCTGGTCCCGCTGGTGCGCGAACACCGCGCTGGCCAGCAGCGCCACCTCGTTCAGCTTCGGATCTTCCTTGCCCAGCAGCGCCGTGTGCTCGCGCGTCAGGAAGCTGGTGTCGTAGTCGCCGCCCACGAACTCCGGGTGCGCCAGGATGGCCTGCAGGTAGCGCGTGTTCGTGGTGATGCCCTTCACCACGTACTCGTTCAGCGCCCGCCGCGCCCGCGCGATGGCCTCCGGGCGCGTCGGCGCCCACACCGACAGCTTGGAGATCATCGGATCATAGACGTTGGGCACCGTGTAGCCGGCGAACACGCCCGAGTCGTCTCGCACGTTCGGCCCGCCCGGCACCCGCAGGTACTGGATCCGCCCCGGGCTCGGCATGAAGTTGCGCGCCGGATCCTCCGCGTAGATGCGCAGCTCGATCGAGTGCCCCCGCGGCGGCACCGGCTCCGTGAAGGGCAGCCGCTCGCCCTCGGCCACCTTGATCTGCAGGGCCACCAGATCCAGCCCCGTCACCCACTCCGTCACCGGGTGCTCCACCTGCAGGCGGGTGTTCATCTCCAGGAAGTAGAAGTTGCGGTGCACGTCCACCAGGAACTCCACCGTCCCGGCGCCCACGTAGTTCACCGCCCGGGCCGCCTGCACCGCCACCGCGCCCATCTTCGCGCGCAGCTCCGGGGTGAGGATGGGGCTGGGCGTCTCCTCCACCACCTTCTGGTGCCGCCGCTGCGCCGAGCACTCGCGCTCGTTCAGGTGCACCACCGTGCCGTGCTGGTCCCCGAACACCTGGATCTCCACGTGGTGGGGCTTCTCCAGGTACTTCTCGATGTAGACCGCGTCGTTGCCGAAGGCGTTGAGCGCCTCGCTCTTGGCCGAGCGCCACGCGGACTCGAACTCCTGCAGGTTCTCCACCCGGCGCATGCCCTTGCCGCCGCCACCGCCCGCCGCCTTGAGCATGATGGGGAAGCCGATCTTCTCCGCGTACGCCCGCGCCTCCTCCTGGGTGGCGATCGGCTCGGTGGTGCCGGGCACCACGGGCACGCCCGCCTTGATCATGTTCTGCCGCGCCCGCGTCTTCTCGCCCATGGCGTCCATGGCCGAGGCCGGGGGGCCGATGAAGATCAGCCCCGCCTTCTCGCACGCGCGCACGAAGGAGGCGTTCTCCGACAGGAAGCCGTAGCCCGGGTGGATGGCGTCCGCGCCCGAGAGCTTCGCCGCCTCGAGGATGCGCTCCTGCACCAGGTAGCTCTCTCGCGAGGGCGGCGGGCCCACCAGGAAGGCCTGATCGGCCATGCGCACGTGCAGCGCGGAGCGGTCCGCCTCGGAGTAGACGGCCACCGTGGCGATGCCGAGCTCCTTGCAGGTGCGCATCACCCGGATGGCGATCTCGCCGCGGTTGGCGATGAGGATCTTGCGAATCTTGGGCATGGGGCGCCCCTTTAGCACACGCGGGCGCTCCCTCGGGATAGTCTGCGCGCCCTGTCCCACCCCGGACTTCCGAGGAACCCATGTCCCTGCTCCGCTGGAGCCGCGCGCTGCTCGCCGCCCTCGTGCTGGCGGGCTGCAAGTCCAACCCTCCCTCCACGTCCCCCCAGGACTCGGGCGTGGCAGCCGCACCCGCGGCGGACAAGGCCCCCACTCCAGGCAAGGAGCCGGGCAGGCACGGCGCGACGGGGGTGGGGTCCGAGGTGACGCCGCCTCCCAGGGGGGCTCCCGGGCACGCGCTCTCGTACCTGAAGCCGGTGGATCCCGAGCGCTGTGAGTGGGTGCGGCAGCCGCTGCCCGCGGGTGAGCCGGTATCGCTCTTCACGTTCAACGCGGCGTGCGACCAGGCCATGGTCTCGTGGCGCCCGGATGGAACGGAGGGCCTGGTGTTCTCCTGGCCCGCGGGCGAGGGCGAGGGGCCCAGGGCCTGGCGAGTGGAGCTCGTCGGGAAGGCCGGCAAGCCGCTGGAGCTGAAGGGGCTGCCTGGGAGCAAAGGGGCGGGCGGGCAGGACCGGCCGTACATCGAGGAGATCGGCTTCGACGAGCAGGGCCACCCGGTGGCGATCGTCGCCGACGCCTACGTCACCCGGACGCCCAAGAAGGGGGCGGGCGGTCAGGAGGTCGTCACCTTCGAGGGGAAGGACTATCCGCTCCCCGAAGGAGGCGAGGGCTCTCCGGGGCTCGCCCTTGCGTATCGGCTGGAGGGCGCCGGCTGGAAGCGCATCGAGGCGAAGGGCAGCCACTTCGAGTCGGATCTCGCCGAGGGCACCCGTGCGCTCGAGGCGACGAAGACGTTGCTGCCCATCGCGAAGTCCTCCCCGTCTGTGCGCATGCGCGGAGAGGATGCGCCAGAGGGCGACGCGAAGAGGCTGGACGCGGCCTTCCCCGGGCAGGACGAGTCGGGCCAGTGGATGGTCCTCGCCACGCCGGGAGGGAGGCTCTTCTTCCGGGGCACGCTGGGAGGGGAGTTCCTCTATCCGTCCGTCCCGTTGGCCTGGGAGCAGGAGGGCAAGCTGGTGGAGCTGGAGGGGCTGATGGCGAAGAGGGACGATGTTCTCGACCTGCAGCTTCGGGAGGGGCTCTTGCTCATCGCCAACTACGGGGATCCGCGCTCCGCACAGATCTGGGATACCCGGGCGAAGCAGCCCCTCCTTTCCGTCGAGGCCGCCAACGCTCCGGCCTTCTGGCCACGGCCCGGCAGCCCCTGAGCCGCTGGAACGCCCTTGCGAGACGTCGTGACGTACTTCGATCCGCAGCCGGCTCCGAGCGAGCTGCCGGTGCGGCTCGCAAACCCGTTCGCCGAGGGCCCGCCGCACACCCTTGCTCGCCGGGCCGCCGAGGAGCTGCAGCGGCGCCTGCGCCGGGGCGACCTCGGCGCTGGGATCGACCTTGGGGCGCTCGACACGCCGGGTCGCGGCAAGATGTTCGGAGTGCTGGTCGTCGCCGCGGAGGAGGGGCGCGTCGGCTACCTCTCCGGCTTCTCCGGCATGCTCGGCGAACGCTGGCGGGTCGACGGGTTCGTGCCACCGCTCTTCGATCTCGTGGCGCGTGACGCGTTCTGGCCCGCCTGGGAGGCCGAGCTGCGTGCGCTCGATGCCCGCCATGCCGAGCTGGTCGATGGTGCCGAGCCCGTGGCGTTGCGCGCGCGCCTCGCCGAGCTGACCGCGCGCCACACCGCCGCCGCCGCCGAGCTGCGTGCGCGCCACGCGGAGAATCGCCGCCTCCGGCACGACGCGCGTCGGCGCCTCGCCGAGGGGACGGTCGGAGAAGACGAGCGAGGCGCGGCGCTTCACGCGCTCGGGCAGGAGAGCCGCGCCGACGACGTCGAGCGCCGGCGGCTGGACGCGACGTACCATCAGGAGCGTGAGGGGCTGGCCTCGGCATTGCGAGCGATCGACGCACGCCGCGCCGAGCTCGAGCACCTGCGCGCCGAGCGCTCGAGGCAGCTCTGGCAGCAGATCGCCTCCAGCTACGTGATCCCGAATGCGCGCGGCGAAGAGCGCCCCCTGGGGGAGCTGTTCGCGCCCGAGCCTCCCCCGGGCGGGGCGGGCGACTGCGCCGCGCCAAAGCTCCTCGCCTACGCCTTCCGGCAGCGTCTGAGACCGCTGGCACTCGCCGAGTTCTGGTGGGGGGCTCCGCCGCTCACGGGAGATCGGCAGGCGGGCGCGTACTACCCGGCGTGTCATGGCAAGTGCGGCAGGGTCCTGCCGTACATGCTGGAGGGGCTGGCCATCAATCCGGCACTGCTCCCTGGCGCGGCACCCGGCACAGAGGATGACCTGCGGATCGTGTACGAGGATTCGTGGCTGCTCGTCGTTGAGAAGCCTTGCGGCCTGCTGTCGGTCCCTGGCCGTCACGATCTGCTGCGTGACTCGGTGCTCGTCCGCCTCCGGCGGCGATACCCGGAAGCCTCCGAGCCGATCGTCATGCACCCCCTCGATCCCGAGGCTTCCGGGCTCCTGCTCGTAGCCAGGGATCCGGAGACCTCCGCGGCGCTGCAACCGCAGTTCGCGCGGGGAGAGGCCGACAAGCGTTACGTCGCTTTGCTCGACGGCCAGGTCTCCGGCGAGCACGGCGTCATCGAGCTGCCGCTTCGGGCCGATCCCGAGGGTCGCCGCCGCCACATCATCGACCCGAGCCATGGCAAGCGCGCCATCACCGAGTGGCGCGTCACGCAGCGGACCGGCGCACGGACCCGGGTGTCGCTCTTCCCCCGCACGGGACGCACGCACCAGCTTCGCGTCCACGCCGCACACCCGCTTGGCCTGGGGGCTCCAATTGTCGGCGACCGACTCTACGGCGGGGACGACGCGCGCTTGATGCTCCATGCTGATGCCCTGAAGCTCCTTCATCCGCGCACGGGTGAGCGTCTGGAGCTCGAGTGCCGCGCGCCATTCTGATGCGGAGAGGGCGTTGAACGGAGGCACTCAAGCAAGCCAGCGGAGCATCCATCGGAGCATGACCAGCAAGACGGGGGGCTTGGCGTCCTCCTGTGGCTCTTGAGGAGGGAGCGTGGGCGGCCGGCCAACTCCTGGCTCCATATCGACGGCGCATGGCGCAAAGCTGTCCGGCAACCCGGTGGGTTTCGGCAGGCCGCGTTCGGCCGTTGCCCGCTGAGAGTCCGAGGTGCAGGCGCGAGCACGGCTTGGAGGTTCAGCAGCCCCCATTCGTGCGCCAGCAGGTGACGGAGCCCCCCACGGTACAGGGGACCAAGTGTCGCCCTTATCTTCTTCATGGTGTCTTGGGGGCCTGCAGGCCTCCAACCCCCTGGGGCCCGAAGGCTGGCCGAGGCTGGTGAAGGCAGAGCAACTCGAGGCACTACCTGTCGGCGGCGCATGGCGCAAAGCTGTCCGACAACCGGGCAGGTTCAGACAAGCTGCCTCCGCCAGCGCCCCTCCAGTCAGTTCAGGCTTGGGGCTGCCTGGGGAAGGTGGCTCTGTCAGGGCGGAGGGCGGCAAGGGCACCTCGCCTGTCCGACACCCGGGCAGGTTCAGACAAGCCGCCTGTGCCAGCGCCCCTCTCGCAAGTTCAGGCGTGGAACTGCCTGGCGAGAGTGGCTCTGTCAAAGCAGGGGGCTGGAAAGGCACGTGGCCTGTCGGACAAGCAGGCAGGTTCGCATTGGCCGAGCCCGCCGGCTCGCCCTTGGTGGGCTCGGCCTTGGAGCTGGCCAGCGCAGGCGGCTGCAGTGGGGTGGGCGCCACCTCGGGCAGCACCTGTGCTGGGCGCATTGGCATCAACCTGTGGAGCAATTGCTCATCACCGGCCAGCAGCAGTGCCGACAGGTGGCGCCTCAAGGCCTGTGCATCCCTGTCTCCCAGGGCACTCGCCACGTATCGAGCCCACTGGACGACAGCCTCCCTGTCCAACTGGGGCACCACCCGCGCGGCCATGCCCCAGAAGGAGCGCTCCAGCGACTGGATGAGCAGGAAGTGCCCGGGGCGCCCG
>JAFGNZ010000104.1 GCA_016926755.1 Myxococcaceae bacterium
CATCCGTGATCAGCTCGCTGCTTCAACCCGCCTGCGACTACCGGGGACTGCGGCATGCCCGTGGTCCATATATTCAGCAGGAGGTCCTGAAGCCTGCGGTCCGCTACGGCTTGCGCGCGGGGTCCGAGGTGGGCTGGCGACCGTGGAGCAGGACGGGCATGTAGCAGGTGCCCTTGAACATGTGCCCGCCGATGGGCTTGAGCGACTCGCACTTCTCGCGATCCAACGAAGTCTTGACCCAACACCCACCGCCGAGGGCCACCTGCCATACGCGAGGGCAACGCCCTTTCGCATCGAGCCGGGCCTGACCCGGCAACGGCTCTGGGAGTGTGTCGTCGGCCCGCACTCCAGGCACGGAGGGGGCGGGGGATGACTGCGTGGAGGCGGTCGCTGCCTCATCGCCGAGCCCTGAGGTCCCTCCGTCCTCCAGGCGGGCCTCGACGGCCTCGTGCCTGACGGCCGTGGGCTGCTCCGGGAACTTCCTGGGGATGCACCACCAGACCCAGGCGCCCAGCGCCATGAGCGCTGCCGCTTTCAAGAGCCGCCCCCGCCAGGAGCGGGCGCGTGCTGGGGGGCTGACGCGCGGGGAGGAGCATTGCTCGCCAGAGGGCACCACAGCGGCCTGTGCCTGTGCCTGGGTCTCCTCATGGCCTGGTGGAAGAGAGGCCGGCTCGGAAGCGGCGACGCGCTGTCTGACAGTGCTCTCCTCGGGCCGCAGCTCCTGGGTGAAGAGTGGACGGGTGCTCTCAGGAGTCGTGAGCTGTGCGGCCTGTTCCAGTGCCTCGGCCAGCTCGGCCGCGGTGCCTCGCTCCTCGGGGCGCAGAGAGAGCATGCGGAGTATCAACGCATCGAGCCGCGGCGAGACGCGAGGGTTGAGGTCGAGCGGCGCAGGGGAGGCGAGGCCTTCCAGGTGCCAGGTGTCGGCCTCATCCTGGGAAGGTTCCCCGAGCTCGGGGTACTGGCTCGTGACGAGCCGGTAGGCGGTGACTCCCAACGCATAGAGGTCATCGGCCGGCTGTGCGCAGTAGCGGGCCTTGGGGGCTCGGAAGAACTGGAGAGAGAAGAGCCAGGCCTCCGGGGAGCGGTAGGCGGGAGTGCCCGGAGGCAGGATGTCCGGGGTGAGGGTTGCGGCCTCCGGGTAGCGGCCGGAGCCGAAGTCGGTGAGCACGGCGCGGCCGTCGGAGTGCCGCACCCGTACATTGTCCCCTTTCACGTCCCGGTGGACACAGCCCTGGGAGTGCAGGGCCTGGAGGGCGCGCGCCAACTGGGCCATCCACCCGAGCACCCGCTGGGAGGAGGGAGGGCTCTGCCGGGCCTGATCATAGAGCGGCGCTCCCTCGATCCAATCCATCACGAGGAACGGGTAGGGCGAGCCGCTCGGGTGCAGCCATTCCCCGTGGTCCCACAGGCGCGGGACGCTGGGGTGGCGCACGCAGGAGAGCAGCGCCACCTCGCGCGCGAGGCGAGGATCCCGGGGCAGGAGCGCGATCTTCAGGGCCACGGGAGGGGCGAGGGGATCGTCCACGGGGACGGCCTGGTAGACGGCGCCGTGGACGCCGCGGCCAGCCCAGGCCACCACGAGCCAGTCACCCACCCGGGTGCCGGGGGGAAGGTGCGCGGGGTTCAACGCGGCAGCTCGAGGTGTCTCCATGCAGCCCTCTCACGTAGGGGAGAGACATCTTACCTCAAGGGTCGTTCTGGGTCAGGAGGCGCACGGATGGCGTCAGCGGATCCACCCCCAGCCGCGGGAGCTGCGTATAGGCGGGAGAGAGGCCATGTGGATGGTGAGGGCTGGAGCGGAGGGGCCGAGGAGGGCCGCTGACGGGGGCCGGCCGAGCAGTGCGCCAGGCGGGTGGAGAAGCCGCGCAGCCCCTTGGGGTACACGCCGGCCCAGGCCGCCCTGCCAAGCCTGCGCCCGGAGGGCGATCCCCCGCCCGAGCTGTACGATGTTCGAGGATCGCCTCCGAGAGCTCCCGGAGGCCGTGAGGAGGCTCCTCTTGGACCACCGCGAGCGGCGGCCCGCCTTCTTCTCGCTGCCACCCGAGGACCGGGAGCTGCTGGTGGACGTCGGGCTGTGCACCGAGGCGGGCACGTGGCTGGCGGACAGGCGCTTCTTCGACTGGATCCGCCGCCGCGCCGCTGTCCTGGAATCCCCGAGCAGGGCCACGCCGTGCACCAGGTTCGAGTCCAGCGTTTCGTTCGCCAGGGAGAGCGTGGCTGGGACAAGCACGCGGACCCGCTGGGCCCCTTCACTCCAGGCGCGTGAGCAGTCAGCAGAGGTCTGACCAGTCAGACCTGCGGGGGGGGGGGACGGTGCTGGCCATCGCCTCTCGCCGCTTCCACAAGACCGCGGCGTGAGGCACGCAGCGCACGCATTGGGATGGATGTGGTGTCCCCACATTGCAGGTGCTGCGGCTGCCTGACTTCCTCACTACTCACTGGCTCCGTCTGACTGGGCCGCCTCCAAGGCCGCCTCGCGTTCGACGGCCCTCTTGTGCTCCTCCCAGGCTTTCAGGGCTGACGCGACATGGTGGAGAGAATGGCGCTTCAGTCGCCGGTGGTATACCGCGAAGTAGTGCTCCCCGGCGATCGACACAAACGCATAGGGCTTGGCTGGGTTGTTCGTCAGCCATTCCTCCGCCTCAGCCCGTGTGGCGAACGAAGGCCTCTGTGGGGGGATTCCTCTGGCGGTCAGTGTCTCCAATTCCGACTCGATAGGATAATCGCGATACATGCCGCGCGTATTGTCCTCACGCCTATACCAAAATTGATGGTACTCACCGCCAATGAGGATGTAGGCCGGGCTCGGGGGTTCCGCGACGCTCCTCAGCCAGGCTTCCGCCTCCTCGTGGCTGGTGAAGTGCGCGATGGCCACTGGGGCATACTCCAGTTGATTGCTAAAGAAGTCCTCGACATCATCGAGCTGTCCAGTATCCGCGATGAAGTTGAGGAGGGAGATGAACAGGAACACGTGCTGCTTCTGTTCAGGCTCAGATGTCTTGTCCAGGGCCTTGAGCAGCAGCTTCACCGCCAGCTGCGCGAACGCCCCCTTGTGCGCGCCGAGGTGTGCGCTGATGTGGGGACGCTCTGATGGAACTGCCGCCTTGAGGGAGTCCTCGAATTGGTAGACCTGGCCCGTGACGTGGACGAAGTTGGTGAGTGCGCGCAAATAGAGCCAGAGGTTCTCCTCCTCCTCGCGCCCCTCTAAATGCGCTGCTTGCCGCCAGGACGCGATGAGGGCCGCGGCGTTTGCAAGAGCCTCATAGGTTGTCACCTACATGCCTCCACGAGTTCGTTTTCGGTGGGCACCTCTGGGGAATTTTCAGCCATGACCAGGAGTGGCGCCAGCACGAGTGCCGCCCCCCCTGACCCAGCGACCACGACAGCGAAAGCCACGCCGGCAATGACCACGACAGCGCCCACGGCAAGCTCCTCGCGATGTCTTTTGATCCAGTCGATGGCAGGATCTATCGCATCGAACTCGGCGTGTTGTTCCGCCCATTCACCGCGCCCCTTCTTGCATTTAATCAACTCCTCCATGCAGTTGCCAGGGCACCACCAACTCCTGGCGATGCGCCACGGCTGCGCCTGGGTGTCCATGTATTTGCGACCACCCATCACGAAGGGCCTGCTGCTCTTGAGGCAGTCATTCACGCATTGATCATGCCGGCCATCGCAATACTCATTCAAACCTGGAGAGGAGACGCGCACGACACCTCGGCGGATGTTTGTCGTGCTCAAGGTTTGCTGGAACTTCGCCAGATCGAATTCCTTCAGCGGGATCCAAGCATGCGCAACCTGCCCTTCCGGTTGTTGCTCAAAAACAATCGCGTATCTCGCCAAATCCCGTGGACTCGTGGGTCCAGTCGCCGAGGAGCGCGTCGCGCTACAGGAGACAAGCAAGGTGGCAAGGCTCACCGCCATTGCCCTCTGTACAACTGATGCCGTTCTCATGTGGTAGCATCTCCCGAATTGTCTCGCCCTCCTGGTTGGCGCAGGACGATTCCTGCATCAGAGCACATTTTGCGTGGACCTTCAGGGTGTGGGCGCTGGGGCTGCCTCGGGAAAGCGGGTGGGGTCTCCCGAGGCGAGCCACTCCAGGATGCGCGCGACGTCCGCGTGCCGGCCATCGAGGTTCGGGTATTCGATCAGGCGGACTCCAGCCTGTTCGGCGCGGGAGCGGCGGATGCCCTGGAGAGCCCCCTGGGGCATCAGGGCGAAGTGGCGGGGGGGGTGATCGCCCGCGAGAGCTCGCACCTGAGCGAAGAGGCTCTCGAAGTTGTCATCGACCAGGCCGAAGCCGACGAAAAGGATGGGCCAGGCGTGGAAGAAGGGGTTGCCCCCGGCGAGTGCGCACCTGGCCCCTGCGCGAGGGCCGCCCCAGAGCGCGTGGTGTTGAAGCTCAAGCCGCCCCAGCCAGCCAAGAGAGCCAAGCCCCTGCCGCCTCCCGCCTGGGAAGGCGGCTGGGCTGGGCAGGCGTGTGTCTGCTGGAGATGAAAGGCTTGTGCGCCGGCCCGGCGTGCGGCTCATGGGCTCCCCGTCAGCGTCCCTCACCTCCC
>JAFGNZ010000105.1 GCA_016926755.1 Myxococcaceae bacterium
ATCCGCCGCAGCAACTCTCCCACGCCCACCCAGCCCACCGCCTGTCCCCTCCGGCCCGCTTGGCCGCTCCCCCCACTCCTCCGTGGGGACGAGAGCGCGCATCACGGCTTGCGTACGGGCTCAGAGGTGGGTTGGCGTCCGTGGAGGGGCGCGGGCACGTAGCACGCGCCCTTGAGCATGAAACCTTTGAGAGCGAGAGCCTCGCACTCCTCGCGCGCCAACTTCACCCAGCAGCCCCCGTTGAGGGGCACCTGGCGTGGATGAGCACATCGCCCCTTCGCATCGGGCCGCGCTTGCCACGGTAGCGGCTCAGGGAGTGTGTCCTCGGCCCGGACTCCTGGCTCGGAGGGCGTGGGCGAGGCCGCCGTGGATGCGGTCGCTGCCCCATCACCGAGCCCTGAGGTACCACCATCCTCCAGGAGGGCTCCGCCAGCCTCGTGACTGAGACCAGCAGGCTGCTCCGGGAGCTTCCGGGGCGTGACCCACCAGACCCATGCACCCAACGCCAGGAGCGCTGCCGCCTCCGTGAGCCGACGCCGCCAAGGTCGGGCGCGCGCTGGGGCACGGCCACCCTCGGCGGAGCGCGGCGTGCGAGAGGCTGCCCCGGGAGCTTGCGCCTGCGCCTCGGCAACCGCATGGTTCGATGGGAGGAGGGCAGCTCCGGGAGCGCCAGCGGCCTGCTCACCGGAGGCCTCCGCAGGCCGAGTCTCCTGGGCGAAGAGCGGACGGGTGAGCTCGGCGCTCGTGAGCTGCGCAGCCCGCTCCAGCGCCTCGGCCAGCTCCGCCGCGGTGCCGCGTGCCTCCGGGCGCAAGGAGAGCATGCGAAGGATCAAGGCATCGAGCCGCGGCGCGACGCGAGGGTTGAGGACGAGCGGAGCGGGAGACGCAAGGCCCTCCAAGTGCCAGAGGCCGGCCTCATCCTGGAGAGGCTCCGCGAGCTCGGGGTACTGGCCCGTTACCAGCCTGTACGCAGTGGCGCCCAGCGCGTAGAGGTCATCGGCTGGCTGTGCGGCGTAACGGGCCTTGGGGTCTCGGAAGAACTGGAGCGAGAACAGCCAAGCCTCCGGGGAGCGGTAGGCCGGGGTGCCAGGAGGCAGGATGTCCGGAGTGAGCGTGGCGGCGTCCGGGTAGCGGCCGGAGCCGAAGTCGGTCAGCAAGGCACGGCGGTCGGAGTGCCGCACCAGCACGTTGTCGCCTTTCACGTCCCGGTGGACGCAGCCCTGGGCGTGCAAGGCCTGGAGGGCACTCGCGAGCTGGGCCAGCAGCCGGAGCACCTGCTGGGAGGAGAGGGGGTGTTGCCGGGCCCAGTCATACAGCGGAGCTCCCTCTATCCAGTCCATCACGAGGAAAGGGTAGAGCGTGCCGCCAGGGTGCTGCCACTCACCGTGCTCCCACAAGCGCGGGATGCTGGGGTGGCGCGCGCACGAGAGCAGCTCCACCTCGCGCGCGAAGCGAGGATCCCTGGGGAGCAGAGCGAGCTTGAGGGCCACGGGTGAGGCGTGGGGGTTGGCCACGGTGACGGCCTGGTAGACGGCGCCGTGGACGCCGCGGCCGGCCCAGGCCACCACAAGCCAGTCGCCCACTCGGGTGCCAGGGGGCAGTAGCGCTGGGTTCAACACAGGGGCTCGTGGTGTATCCATGGGGTGCCTCAAGGAGGGGCGAGACACCTTACCTCAAAGGTCGTGCTGCGCCGGGCCAGCACCTGGGTCGGTGAGAGGGAGTCGCCGGGCGCGGACACTCCAATGCTGACCGGTTGTCGGACAAGTTGGCGCGATGCGCCACTGGCGGAGCATAGGAGAAATTGGGGCGTTGTTGAGGGTGGTGGGCCGGTGCAGAGGGGCGAGGAAGGCCGCAGACGGGTGCCGCCCGTGCTGTGCGCCGGGCCGGTGGAGAAGCCGTGCAGCCCGCTTGGGGCACACGCCGACCCAGGCGGCCCCCAGGAGGGGAGGGCGGCAGGGGCGTGGGCTGCTGGGGCAGCGTGACTGCTTGAGACTCAACACCCCGCGTACTGGAGTGGCCCCTTCGCTGCGGCCAACCGCGCAGGCCGCGTGGGCAACTTCAGGTGCTTCAAAATGGCGCGCACCCCGTCGGGTGCCGTCACGTATGCCAGCACCCGGCGCCGCCCTGCACACCTCACGCGGGCCAAGGCGTCCAGCGCGAACGTCCGGCGCAGCAGTCCGGCCCCATCCACTCGCGGCGTCCGCTCCTTCTTCGCTTCCGCCTTCGCCGCTGCCTCAGGCGGTGGGCTCGCCTCTTGTGGCTTCGGCCCTGCCCACGCTTGGGGGAGCGAGTCGCTCTGGACTGTTCTCGCCGGAAGCCTCCGGCGCGGGTTCGATTCCCGCCGCCGCGCTCCCGAGAGGCCAGCCTCATTCCCAGTCGTAGTTCAAGTCGAGGATCTTGCCCGCGGCGTCCAGGCTGAACGTCCATTTCACCGAGATGTCCTTGCCATACACCACGCGGAGGATGCGCTTGCGCGGCTCGCTGTCCTTGCGGTCCTCGAGCAGGATCACCCGGTGGACGGGGGGATAGAGGGCGCTCCCCGGCGTTCCGAAGCGGCGCAGCACCGGCACGAACTCCTCCTGGGCGCGGGGCGCGAAGGCGGCCGCATCCAGCGTGCCGTTCATCACGCCCTCCACCACCCCGCGCAGCGTGGCGGTCAGGGCCGGCTCCGTGTCCACGAGGCCAGGCGCGTCCAGCCCCGGAAAAGGCGGCAGGTGGAGGCTCGCGATGATGGGCGCCAGCACCGGGAGGAGGCCCTG
>JAFGNZ010000106.1 GCA_016926755.1 Myxococcaceae bacterium
GAGCCCCGACACCCGGCGAGAGGCGGTCGGTGTTCTCGACCTGCCTCTTGCGCCGGCACGCAACACTGACGCAACACGGATGGAGGAGGCCGCTAACCACCCGTGATCACGCAGTAAAAATGTGGAGGCGGCGGGAATCGAACCCGCCGCGCTCCTCACGCGTCAGCCCCCGCCAGGCGCCTTCACGTTGTCGCTGGAGGTGCGGTCGATGAGCTTGTTGAGCGGATCAATGCCCACCTGCGCCGGCTTCGTGGGGACGGTGAAGGTGAACTCGGACTCCCCCTGCGGCACCTTCCGCTTCTCCAGGAAGAAGGCCACGCCCTTCTCGTCCAGCGCGCCCACGTCCATCCAGTCCGTGAAGCTCAGCTCCGTCTGCTCGCCCTTGTCGTCGCTGCGGTACTTCTTCGCCAGCACCTTCAGGGTGATGTCCCACGCGCCGCTCGCGTTCTGCTTCATCGACGCGGACACCACGCGGTTGTCATAGAGCGTGATGCTGTCGAAGAGATCCTCGTACAGGTACTGGTACTCCTGCGGCGTCTCCTCGCGCAGGAAGCCGAGCAGCTCGGTCGAGCCCGTGTACGGCGGCCCCTGGAACCGCACCTTCTCCACGTAGCGCCGCAGCGCGCGGTTCACGCGCTCCTCGCCGATGAAGTCCTGGAGCGCGTACATCGCCAGGCTGCCCTTCTGATAGTGGATGTACGGCTGGTTCTCCACGCGCGAGAGCGGCACCTCCTTCTTCCGCTCGGTGGCGCGGCCGAAGAGGTAGCGGTCCAGCTCGAACTTCAGGAAGCGCCGCATCTTCTCCGGCCCGTAGCTCCGCTTCATCACCATCAGCGCCGAGTACTGGGCCAGCGTCTCCGACGTCATCGTCGCGCCCTGCACGTTGCCGCCCACCACCTGGTGGGCCCACCACTGGTGGGCGATCTCGTGCGCGGTGACGTAGTACGGGTAGTCCACGTCATCTGGCTCGTCATCCCTCACCTTCGCGATGAAGCCGATGGCCTCCGAGTAGGGGATGGTGTTCGGGAAGGCCTGCGCGAACGTCGCATACCGTGGGAACTCGAGGATGCGCGCCTGGCGGTGCTGGTAGGGGCCGAAGGCCTCGCTGCAGTACTCCAGCGCGTCCTTCATGCCCTGCATCATCCGGTCGAGGTTATAGGTGTGCGTGGGGTGGTAGTAGATCTCCAGGTTCACGTCGCGCCACGTGTCGCGCTTCACCGCGTAGCGCGCGGACAGCACCGAGAAGAAGTTGAGGATCGGCTGATCCATCTTGTACCGGAAGAAGCGCCGGCCGTTCTCCGTCCACTCCTTCTCCAGGTAGCCCGGCGCGATGGCGATCTGATCCGGTGAGGTGCTCACCGTGGCCTGGAAGGTGATGAAGTCCGAGTCCTGGCGGATGTAGCTGTTCTGCCGCGCCTTCTCGTCGTCGCGGTCGGCCATCCGCTCCTTCGGAGCGAGCCCGTACTCCTTGCGATCCTTGTCATGGACCAGCTCTCCGCTCTCCTGGTAGCCCAGCAGCGGCAGCTCGAAGTTGTTGAAGAAGGTGCCGTTGGCGACGATCTCGGTGCTGGGGCTGTGCTCGAAGCCCGTGGTGTCGAACTCGAAGTCGTACACGAGGTCGGCCTCGGCGCCCGGCAGGAGCGGCGTGGGCAGCTCGAAGACCAGGACGCCCAACTGCTGATCGTGCGACGCGGGCTCCTCAATCCCCGCGAAGCTCAGCCGCCGGATGCGCGCGTCGCGCGACACGCTCATGAGCACCTGGGAGATGGGCACGTCCCGCTTGTTCCGGACGCGGTAGATGCCCACGGCCTCCAGGCGCAGCTGCTCCGGGTAGATGTGGAAGCTGACGTCCGCGGCGATGATGCGCGGGTGCGGCAGCGCGGCGAAGGCCTTGTACTCCTTCTCGTACCGCGCCTGGCCGCGCTCGGTGTCCTTCGCCGTCTCGTACCGGTTGAGGACGTGCACGTTGTAGGAGATGAACGCCCCGGCCCCCAGGAAGACGAGCAGCGCCGCGGTCGCGCCCAGGCTCCAAGCGGTGGTGCGCCGAGCCCGAGCCGCCGCGAGCCTCGCCCGCCAGCGCGTCTCCCGCCCTCGGACGACGAGCAGGTAGCCCACCGCGAGGAGCAACGCCGCGAGCGCATACCAATACAGGCGATACCAGAGGACCGCCTTCAGGAAGTGCCCGTACTGGTTCATGTCCGAGTACTGCGCCGGCGGCTCTGCGCCATAGCGCACCAGCCGCTCCTCCACGCCGAGCAGGCGCAGGGCGAACTGCGCGATGTAGTAGAGCACCATCACCAGGTACGCCAGGTACTTCTGGTGGATGAGCACCTGCGCGAAGAGCGCCAGCGCGCAGAGCAGCACGTCGCGGAGGAAGGCCAGCACGAAGAGCTCGGTGAGGTAGAGGCGCCACTCGATGTCGAAGAAGCCCCGGCCTACCTGGGAGATGAGCGCGGCGAGCCCGACGACCACCTGGAGCGAGAGCGCCACCAGCACGAGCGCCCCGAGCTTCGCGACGTAGCCCACCCAGGTGGGCACCCGCGTCGCGTCGATGATGTCTCCCACGCCGCCGTCTCGCTCCTTCCAGACGAGCTCTCCCGCGTAGAAGGTGATGGTGATGATGCCGAAGAGCCGGAAGAAGTTGGAGGCGACCTCGAGCACCTGCCACGTCACCGGGTAGGTGGCCGTGCCGTACATGTCCTTGGAGATCATCAGCCCCAGGGTGACGAAGCCGAGCCCGGCGAGCACGAAGGCCCAGTACACCGGCGAGCGGAGGATGTCTCGGAAGTAGAGCCACGCGGACGAGGCCGCGGTGCGGCCCCAGGCGCTGGTGCTGGGGGTGGAGGCGGTGGTGGGCAGCGCGATGGCCACGCCGGGGGCTTCGGACTCCTCCGCGCGCCGGCCGCGATGCTCGTCCACGGTGGTGCGGAAGCGCGCGATGGCGAGCCCCAGCAGCGCCGCGCCCACCGCGCACCACAGCAGCCGGTTGCCGAGCATGAGCCCGGTGAGCGGCACGAGCTGCGTGTTGCGCTCGGCGGGCGTCCAGTACCGCGTCGCCACGTCGAAGGTGAGCAGCCCGAAGGGATCCAGCAGGGCGCCCACCTCCTGGTTCTGCACGTCTGCCAGCGCCGAGCTCAGCACCGCGTAGCCCAGCACCAGCACCACCATCCCCACGTACACCGGCGCCATGCGCCGGGTGAGCGCCGCGAGCGAGAAGAAGAGCGCCCCCGCGAAGAAGAGCGTGGGCCACACGCCCACCACGAAGGGCCAGAGGTAGGCGCTCGTCGAGTGCGCCGTGAGCTGGGTCGGGTCCAGCACGTAGACGATGGCCGCGCCGAACGCGAGCCCGAAGGCGATGGCGAGCATCAGCCCCGCGCTGAAGACATAGGCGCCGAGGAAGCGGCCGAGCAGGTACGGCGCCTTCTTCACGTTCTTCGTGAAGATGATCATCCACGTGCCGTGGCCAAAGTCCTGGTAGGCGGCCTGGCCGAAGATGGCGGCCACCGTGAGCAGGGCGAGCTGGCCGAGCCCGACGATGCTGGCGTGCAGCATGTGCGGGCTGTTGGCGAGCACCCGGTCGGAGCCCGAGGAGGCCGAGACGTTCTTGAACGCGCCACCGGCCGCCAGCATCATGAAGAGGCCGGCGGCGAACAGCACGACGGCGTAGACCCAGGTCGAGATCATCTTGACCCGGCGCCGGAGCTCGAAGCTGAGGAGGGCAGTGAGCATGGCGGGCTCCCGGCTCACTGCTTCCTGGCGGTCTGCGACAGGGCGTGGAAGTACACGTCCTCGAGGTCGGCCGCGGCGGGCTCGAAGCCCGGGGGCGAGTGCTCGGCGTACACGTGCACGAGCCGCTGCCCGGCGACGCGCCGCACGGCGATGACCTCCGACTGCTTCTGGATCTCCTCGAGCTCCCCGGCGCTGACGAACTTCTTCCAGATGCGGCCGTTGAGCGCGTCGATGACGCGCAGCGGGTGCCCGGTGAGGATGACGCGGCCCTGGGCGAGGATGGCCATGTGCTGGCACAGGTCCGCCACGTCCGAGACGATGTGGGTGGACAGCAGCACCACGACGTCGGCGCTGATCTCGGCCAGCAGGTTGTGGAAGCGGAAGCGCTCGGCGGGATCGAGCCCGGCGGTGGGCTCGTCGACGATGATGAGCTTGGGGTTTCCCAGGAGCGCCTGGGCGATGCCGAAGCGCTGCTTCATGCCGCCGGAGAAGCTGCCCAGGCGGCGGTAGCGGTCCTCCCAGAGGTTGGTCTTCCGCAGCAGCGCGTTCACCGCCTCATGGCGCGCCGCGCGCTGAGACAGCCCCTTGAGCTGCGCCAGGTGGTCCAGCATGTCCCAGGCCGTCACCTTGGGGTAGACGCCGAAGTCCTGCGGCAGGTAGCCAAGCACCTCGCGCAGCCGGTCCTTGTCCTGGCGGATGTCGATGCCGTCGAAGGTCATCGTCCCGGAGTCCACGTCCTGCAGCGTGGCGATGCTGCGCATGAGCGTGGACTTGCCGGCGCCGTTCGGCCCGAGCAGGCCGAACATGCCCTTGGGGATGGTGAGCGTGACATCCTGCAGGGCACGAGTCCCCGTGGGATAGGCCTTCGAGACACCCTCGAGCTTGAGTTCCATGGCGGCCTACCCTAGCCGCAATCCCTGGAGCCCTGCCAACGACACCCTCGCGCCGTCTGGGCTACTCGTGGCCTGCGCGCGCCTCGTCGAACGGGACGCGGAACGGCAGGTAGGCCTGATCGAGCCGGTGGGTGCCGCTGATCCCGCTGCCGTACTCGTAGTGGCGCACCACGGCCCCGCGGCCGGGGTTTCGCAGGAAGTCCAGCGGGCTGTCGCCATCCCCCAGGCCGAACAGCGTCGGCACCAGATCCTTGTCGTTCACGTAGTGCACGTACTGGGGGCCGTTCGGGTAGCGGGCGGCCGCCGCGCCGAACGTCTCCACCTTCACCTGCCCCAGCAGCTTCTCCGTGTCCGCTTTGGACATCCCGTCTTCGATGCGCAGCCGGCGCGCCACGTCCCCCAGCGCGCGGCTGAGGATCAGCCCGCCCTGGCTGTGCCCCATCACGTGCACCGAGCGCCCGGCCTTCAGCTCCGAGTAGATCGTCTCCGCCATCGTGTCCACGGCGGGGTTGCGGCCCTTGTCCAGCTTGTCCTTCACGGCCTGGATCAGATCGTTCACCTGGCCCTCGGTGGCGTTGTGTACCCCGAGGATCTTCGCGCCCGTGGTGTCCGCGATCTGCTGCATGCTGTGGAACTGCGTGTCCTTCGTGTTCCCCACGCCGTTCACGTAGAGGATCGTCTCGGTCGGGTTCGGGTTGTTCCTCGGGGTGACGCCCGGGATCTCGCTCAGCGGCGTGCCCGGGTTGAACGTCTGTCCCCCCGCGCCCACCAGCTTCCCGTCATACACCTTGTCCGACTTGTCCCCGCCGAACAGGCCCCCCAGGAACTCCGCCTTCTGCGTGGCCTGCTGCTCGAACCCATCCGCGAACTGGCCCAGCTTCCGCTCCCCCTGCTCGACGCCTTGACGCACCGCATTGCCCACGGTGCTGACGGCGTTCTGCGCCTTGTCCACGGTGTTCTGGACACCGCTCTGGACGCGCTTGAAGAGGTTCAGGCCACGGTCGATCAGGCTCATGGGAGTCTCGGGTACACGTCAGGGCAATCGTTCTCTCCTATTTTCGCAGAAAGCGGCCACAAGTTGCGTCACCTGCCCCGCCTCACCGGGCGACGGAGGCACCGCGCCCGGCTCGGAGGGGTTCCGCCGTGGCTCTGATCAAACACAGAGCCACTTATTCGTGGACGAGCAGATGCAGTAGCTGACGATGCTGCCCGCATCGCAGCAGTATTGCCTCGTGCCCGCGGGCTTGCAGGTCTTGCCATAGAACGAGTCGCACGTAGGAAGGGAAGGCAGGCAAGTGGAGGTCCCAGAGCAGGAGGTGAACACGCCGTCACATGTCACTCCCTGGTACTCCGTTGCGGAGCAGGTCGTGCCAGTGCAGGAGACGGTCTGTCCCCCGCTGCAGGTCGCCGTGCACGTGACGAGCTCCTGGGAGACGGCCTCGAGCTCCTCGGCCTCGGTGTCGACCGTGGGAAGGCCACAGCCCAGCAGGGAAACACTGACAAAAGCTGCCATCGCAATGAGGGAGCGCTTCATGGAAGAACCTCCAAGTGTGGGGAGAGACACTTCATATCCCAGAGTCTTCCTTGCTGTCCTCGGGAGACGAAGCCAACACCCGTGGACGCCCTGCCGGCGGTGCACGTCGTGAACCTGTCTTGCTGTCTGACAAGTTCGGAAGGTTGGCCCTTCCGACAGAGCGGGGATGAAGTGGCTGTCCCTGGCCTCACGTCTGGGACAGGAAGTAGGTGTGAGACCTATGAGGTAGGGTAGACTCCCAGCGGAGCTGGCTGTCCCCGCATCGGAGAGCGCCATGGGGAAGAGAGCGACCTTGCCGGAAGTGGACCCGCGCTGCCTGCCGGTGGGGACGCGGGTAGGGCCATGGCGTGTGGCGGGCTTCGGAGGGCTGGGCGCCTACGGCACCTTGTATCGGGTGGAGCCCGTGGGCCATGAGCAGACTGCCCCGTCCGCGCTCAAGCTGGCCGTGTACCCAGGTGACAAACGCTTCGAGCGCGAGGCGTGGCTGCTGTCACGCATCCACAGCCCCTACGTCCCCCGGCTCCAGGCCCAGGGCGCGTGGGAGCACTCCTCGGGCGCCTATCCCTATCTGGTGATGGATTGGATAGACGGCGAGCAGTTGTACGCGTGGGCCGCGCGACGCAACCCCTCCCAGCGTCAGGTGCTGAGGCTGGTGGAGCAGGTGGCCCGAGCGCTGGTGGCCGCCCATGCAGCCGATGGCCTGCACCGCGACGTGAAGGGCTCCAACGTCCTGGTGAGGCGGGCCGACGGCCAGGCCTTCCTCACCGACTTTGGCGCGGGGGACTACCGGGGCGCGACCACGCTCACCTCGAAGCTGCTGCCTCCGGGCACGCCCGCCTACCGCAGCCCCGAAGCCTGGGCGTTCCTCAATGTGTTCCGGCACCACCCCACCGTGCATTACCCGGCCAGCACCTGCGACGACTTGTTCGCGCTGGGGGTGATGGCCTACCGGCTGGTGACGGACCAGTACCCGCCGCCCACCCACCCTCAGGAGCCCGACTCGGAGGTGTGGCGCGAGGGAGGCAGCGGGCCACGTCCACCGAGCGCGCTCAACCCCCGGGTGGGCCCGGAGCTGGACGCGCTCATCCTCCGGTTGCTGGCTGTGGCTCCCGTCGAGCGCTTCCAGGGGGTGGCCCAGGAGGTGGTCCGCGCGACGGAGCAGGCCCGGGAGGCCATCACGCCCAAGAGGGATCATCCACTCTTCGACTGGGGCTACGAGCAGCTCCCGTGCTTGCGCTCACCGAAGGCGGTGCGTCTGGCCGCGGAGCGGGAGGCCGCCGCGAGGGAGGAGCTCGCGCGACGAGGAGCCAGACAGCGCGCCCGCGGCTCGAGGGCACAGGCGCGAACGCGGCGCTCCCGCTTCGCACGGGCCAGCGGCATGGGAGGCGCGGTAGCCGCGGTGGCGTTGCTGCTCGTGCTCCTGGTGGGCGTGGCGCTACGCCGTGCCCGCGATGTGCTGGAGGACACTGCGTCGGTGGGGACAAGCGCGGCGGTGGGAGACAGTTCGCTTCGCGCTCCCAGCGGGCCGCTCGCGCCCAAGAGCCGGGACGCGCGTGCGCCCGCGGTGGGACAGCCACTGCCCGAGAAGCCGCTCCCGGATCAGCGCAGGCCTCCGTGCAGCACGAATGGGCAGGTGGAGATCCGGGGTGGGTGCTGGTACCGAGCGGGGACCTCCACCCCCCCTTGCGAGGAAGGGACCTATGCCTGGCAGGGCGCCTGCTACATGCCCGTCCCCGGTCCCCGGCGCCCTCAGCCCACCGCCGATCCGCCGTAGGCGCGGGGGCCCGCCTCGCGGGCAAGTGCTCATGCACGAGTGGGCGGACGGCCCAGGATCGACGTAGCGCATGGGAGTCGCTCCCCTGCCTGCCGAGGGGGCGCAGCTCGCATGCAGGGTAGCCACCTGCGAACCCCCGAGTCGCGAGAGCAGGAGGTGTCATTGCCCGCCTCCTCGGGTGCCCTTACCTTGTGCTTGAAGGGCCGGGGGACCGTGCCATGGGAAGGACCGGCGAGCATGACGGCCAGGGGCCTGTGGATCTCCCTCCGGAGGACGCGGAGTGGGAGCCCGATGACGGGTCCGACTTCGATGATTCGTTCCTGAGAGAGGTGGCGAGGGCTGCCCCGCGTCCGACGCCCCACCGCCTGCTCCCCGGCGAGCGGCTGGGGGGCTCGGATGGACGCCGCTTCGAGATCATCCATCCGCTGGGCGAGGGCACCATGGGCCAGGTGTTCCGCGCCCACGACGCGGAGCTGCAGCGGGTGGTGGCCCTCAAGTTCCTCTCCCCGCGCGAAGAGCTGGCCGGCATGGGGCTGCGGGAGGCCCGGGCCATCGCGCGGCTGGACCACGAGAACATCATCCGCATCTTCGACGTGGCCGAGTGGAGAGCCGGGCCGGGTGAGCCCTCCGTCCCCTTCCTCGTGATGGAATGTCTGCAGGGCGAGTCGCTCGCGGACCTGCTGCTGCGCGAGCGCAAGCTGGAGCTGCGGCGCGCGCTCAGGCTCATGCGCGGGGTGGCGGCGGGGCTGGCGCACGCCCACGAGCACCACATCATTCACCGCGACCTCAAGCCCAGCAACGTCTTCATCACCCGCCAGGGCCCGGTGAAGCTGCTGGACTTCGGCCTGGCGTGGCAGGCGCCCGTGGGTACCGCGTCCGTGCCCCAGGAGCTGCCCAAAGCAGGCACGCCCTCCCACATGGCGCCCGAGCAGTGGTGGGGCGAGCAGGTGGACGAGCGCACCGACATCTGGGCGGCGGGCGTGATGCTGTTTCAACTGCTCACCGGAGAGCTGCCCTACCCGGACCCGCGGATGGACGATCTGCGCGCGAAGGTGCTCTCCCCGGAGCCTGTGCCCTCGCTGCGTGAGCGTCACCCGGAGCTGCCCTGGGAGCTGGAGTCGCTGCTGGCCGTGGCGCTGTCCAAGGACCCCGACAAGCGCCTCCTGTCGGCCCAGGATCTGCGAGAGGAGCTGCGCGAGCTGGAGGAGCACCTGCGGCCCGGACGCAGGGTGCAGCGCTCGGTGGCCCCCCAGCGCCGACAGGTGACGCTGGTGTCCTGCCGGCTGGCGGGGCTCTCCGCGCTGGCCGAGCAGCTGGACCCCGAGGACTTCGGCGAGGTGGAGGCCACCTTCCACCACGCGGCCTCGGAGGTCATCCAGCGGCACGGCGGCTCCATCACCCTGTGCATCGGCGACGAGGTGCTGGCCTGCTTCGGCTACCCGGTCGTCAAGGAGGGTGACTCCGAGCGCGCCGTGCGCGCGGGCCTGGAGCTGCCCAAGGCCGTGCACCAGGCCCTCCGGGAGCGGCCGCCGGGGCCGCCCGCGGAGCTGACGGTGCAGGTGGGCATCGACACGGATATGGTGGTGCTGGACGACATCCCCCCGGAGCTGCGGGGGCGCACCCCCACCATCCAGGGCCAGGCTCCGCGCATCGCCGCCTGGCTGGGGCGGCAGGCCGGGCCGGACCAGGTGGTGCTCGGCCCCAGCACCTACCTCCTGGTGAAGCGCGCCTTCGACACGGTGCCGCTCGGGACCCGCGCGTTCGACGGGCGGCGCACCCTGGAGCTGCACCGCGTGTTGCGCTCGCGCGTGGCGGTCATCCGCTTCGAGCGCACGCTGGCCGGGAACGGGAAGCTGAGCCCGCTGGTGGGCCGCGAGCGCGAACTGGAGCTGCTGCGCGACGCCTGGCGGCGGGCCCGCGAGGGGCAGGGGGGCTACGTGCTCGTCAGCGGCGAGGCCGGCATCGGCAAGTCCCGCCTCCTGCAGGAGCTGCGCGAGCGGGTGCTGCCCGAGAGCCCCCTGCTGCTGAGGCTCCAGTGCTGGAGCCAGTTCAGCTCCAGCGCCCTGCACCCCGTCACCGAGGCGCTGCGGCGGCAGTGGCTGCTCCCGGAGCGCTCGCCCCAGGAGAACCTCCGCGCGCTGGAGCTGCGGCTCGAGAAGCGGGGGCTGACGCCGGTGCAGGTGGGCCTGCTGGCCTCGCTGCTGTCACTGCCGGTGGCCGAGGACTCCCCTCACCTGCGCCTCACGCCCCAGCGGCAGAAGGAGGAGACGATGGCGGCGCTGGCCGCGCTCCCCATGCACCTGGAGTGGGAGCGCCCGGCGCTGGTGGTGGTGGAGGATCTCCACTGGGCGGACCCCTCCACGCTGCAGCTGCTGGGCTTCCTGTTGGAGTTCATGGACAGGCTGCGCGTGCTCCTGGTCCTCAGCGCGCGCCCCGAGTTCCGCCCGCCCTGGGGGCAGCACCCCCGCTTCCAGCTTTTGGCCCTGGAGCGGTTGTCGGCGGCGTGCACCAAGCGACTGGTGAAGGAAGTCGCGCGGGGCCAGCAGCTCCCGGACAAGGTGGTGACGCAGCTGGTGGCCCGCACGGATGGCATCCCCCTCTTCGTGGAGGAGATGACGCGGGTGATGCTGAATGGCGGATCCGCGGCGACCATCCCGCTGACGCTGCAGGAGCTGCTGCTGGCCCGGCTGGACACGCTGCCGCGCCGACAGAAGGAGCTCGCGCAGCTGTGCGCGGTGTTGGGGCGCAGCTTCTCCCTGGCGCTGCTCGTCACCCTCACGGGCCTGGCCGGCACCGCGCTGCGCAGGGACCTGGCGGGGCTGGTGGCCGCGGGGCTGCTCCAGCCGTGGGACGAGGAGGCCGAGCCCGGCTACCAGTTCCGCCACGCCCTCATCCAGGAGGCGGCCTTGCAGTCCCTGCCCCGCGGCGCGCGGCGGCAGTACCACCAGCGCATCGCCCAGGCGTTGGAGGAGCGCCCCGAGAGGCCCGCGGGCATCCTCGCCTACCACTACCTGGCGGCCAACGACGAGGCCAAGGGGCTGGAGTACACGCTGATCGCCGCGCGCACCGCCAAGCGCCAGTACGCCAACGACGAGGCCATCCACCACTACCAGCGCGCCCTGGAGGTGCTCTCCAGCGCGGAGCGCCTGCCGCGCGCCGTCGTCCACGAGGACACACGCCAGGTCATGCTGGAGCTGGCGCAGACGCTCTTGCAGGGGGGCCACTACACGGCCGCCATCCAGATGTTCACGCAGCGGCTCGAGGGCGAGGACACGGCGGACGTGCGCGCGGAGCTCCACGTGGGCCTGGGCCGCGCCTTCCAGGAGAAGGGCGAGTCGCGCCGGGCCATCCAGGAGCTGGAGCGCGCGCTCGCGCTCATGGGGCAAGCGGCGCCGCGCACCCGGGCCGCGCTGGTGGTGCGCACGGCGGCCCACTTCGGCCTCCACCTGCTGAGCCGGATCTGCCCGTGGCTCCTCCGGCCCGTGCCGGCGCCCAAGCGGGCGCTCTTCCTCAAGCAGCTCAACACGCTCATGTCCCTGACGCGGATCTACTACTTCGTGGATCTGTCCAAGCTCACCTGGGCCACGCTGGCGGCCCTCAACATGGCGGAGCGCGCGCGCACGGACTACGGGCTGAGCCAGGCCAGCGGCTCGTACGCCACCGTGCTGTTTGGCGCCGGGCTGCTCGAGCGCTCGCGGTACTACGCGTCCCGGGCGGTGGAGTTCGGCCGGCGCTCGCAGGACGCGGTGGCCGAGGGCATTGCCCTCAGCCGCCTGGGCACCCACGCCCTGTTCGCCAACGAGCTGGAGCGCGCCGTGATGCTGGAGCAGGAGGCCATCGGCGTGCTCCGGCGGGTGGGCGAGCGGTGGGAGGTGCAGACCTCCA
>JAFGNZ010000107.1 GCA_016926755.1 Myxococcaceae bacterium
ACTGGGTGACGCGCTACGAGTTCCAGCCCTCGGAGGCGGGGATGCTGGCGCGCGCGGAGCGCTTCCCGGACTTCAAGGGCATCCAGGCCAGCGCGGTGTACGCCGAGGACGAGATCATCGTCGATCAGGGCAAGGGGGAGGTGGTGCACCGCTTCAACCCGGCCAAGCGCAAGGGCGCGCTGGTGGGCGCCTGGGCGCGGGTGGTGCGTGAGGGCAAGCTGCCGGTGGTGGTGTGGCTGGACTTCGCGGGGTACGTGCAGCAGA
This sequence comes from Myxococcaceae bacterium, assembly GCA_016926755.1. Taxonomy (GTDB): domain Bacteria; phylum Myxococcota; class Myxococcia; order Myxococcales; family Myxococcaceae; genus Hyalangium. Next base: position 265 of record JAFGNZ010000107.1, read on the forward strand.
CGCCGCTGTGGGCGAAGATCCCCACGACGATGATCGAGAAGTGCGCGCGCGTGGCGGCGTTGCGCAAGGCGTACCCGGAGGCCTTCGGCGGCCTGTACGTGCGCGAGGAGATGCCGGCGGAGGAGTACGAGCCGGCGACGGCGCTCGAGGAGCCCGCGCCCGCCACGGGCAGCGGCGCCTACGAGGTGCTCGGCGGGAAGCCGGGCCCGGTCAAGGCGTCCTTCCCTCCCCTGCCCGGCGCGGCGAAGGAGGAGAAGGCCGGCAGCGGGGCCGCGCAGCTCGGCATGGACGTGCAGGCGCCCGCCTCCACGCCGCGTGAGGAGCCGGCCGCACCCACGGCGGAGGCGCCTCGTCCCCGCAGCTCGGCCACGGTGGTGGCCTTCGGGCCCTACAAGGGCAAGACGGCCTCGGAGCTCAGCGATGAGGAGCTGAGCGAGACGATCGAGCTGGCCCAGGAGAAGCTGCTGGAGCAGCCCAAGGCCCGGTGGGCCAAGGCGATGCGCGAGAACCTGGCGGCGCTGGAGGCGGAGACGGAGCTGCGCTGCCGCGTGCCCACGCCGCCGGAGAAGGAAGCGTCCGTCCGGGCGTAGCAGGCCCAGGCCGCTTCCGCGGTGGAGACGAGAACGCCGTGCCGGGGAGCGCCCTGGCACGGCGTTCTCTTGAGTGAAATTCCGGAGCTGGAGAGCGCGCTCAGAGGGACTTGAACCCCCAGTGCAAGGCGCTGACGCACCTGCGCAAGCTCAGTGTGAGTGAGCGCGAGCAAGGCGCTGAGCGAGGCGGAAGAGCTGAGAGCACGAGAAGTCCAGAGGCGCCTCCTGATTCTGGAGGGCATGTCGCGCCCGAAGGAAGGGCAGCCAGGCCCTGTCACCGATGATGACTGCGGCCTCCTCCAGCTTCTTGCGCGGCAGCCAGCGGCCGCCGAGCACCTCCACCAGGTAGCTGCCGAGGAAGGCCCCCAGCGCGGGGACGAGGGTCTCGCGCTGCTCGTGGGACAGGCGCCTGCCCCAACCCATGTGCCACAGGTGCCAGTCGAGGTGAGGCAGGGCCTCCAGGGTGCCTTCCATGACGTGGGGCACCTCCGTGTGGAACAGAGCAACGAGCTGCTCGGCGTAGAGGCCCTCGTAGGTGTCGATGGCGGCCTTGACATTGCCCACATCCGGCGCGGGAGCCTGAGAGGCGGGCAACCACTCGGAGACGGGAGGAGGGTGGTAACGGTTGAAGCGTTCGACGAGGGACCGCTTGCCGCCTGCCACGCCATGAAAGTCAGCCTCCATGCGGAGGATGTCGGCGACATCGGGGTCGAACTCCATGGGGACGGGAGAGAACTCGAGGGAGCGCTGGCGCAGGGTGGCTAGGACAGAGTCCAGGGAGAGCTCGGGGCGCAGGTGGATGAGCGCGCGGGCCTGGGCGAGGCGGGCCTCCTCGGACTCGAAGTCCGCGGGGGTGGGACGAGTGAGCCAGAGGACGGCGCCGCCGGGCAGCTCCTCCATGAGGAAAGCTGGGGTGGACAGCAGGCGCTCACGGCCCACCGCCTGCACCATGGCCGGGCCATACACGTTGAGCCAGAAGACCTCATAGATGGGCCGGGGAGTGCTCAGATCCTTGGTCTGTGGATCCGTACTCAGGCACACATCGGTGAAGCTGTGGGCCAGGCCATAGGCGAGAGGAAGGTGGGAGGCGACAGCGCGCACGAAGGAGACGAGCTGTTCGGCGCGTCTCTCGGCCTGACCTGGCTCGCGGACGAAGGAGAAGGGGCTGATCAAAACCTCCACGGAAGAGATGGGCCGAGAGTCGTGCTCCCAGCCGCCGAGAGTGACAATGACTTCGGGAGGCTGGGAGCGCACCAGCCGGATGGTGGTATAGGGGTCGCTGGGTGCCTCGCGAAAGCGCTCGCGCAACTTCTGGCGCGAGTACTTCAGCTTACGCCCGTTGTGGTAGAGCCGATCCGGACGGAGATCAGCGCTGAGCGCCTCGACGGCCGCCAGCAGTGGCTCCAGCGCCTCGAAGCCCTGATCGTGCGGCCGGACGGGGGAGAAGAGATCCAGGGTAAAGCTCCCGGATTTGTTCCACTCGTCAGGGGACATGGAAGTGGAGTTCGACACCATGGGTGGGCGCCTCCCTCAAGAGGGCATCCCTCAGTTCGGAATCAAGGGTCGCCCCGTCATAGACGAGGTGCGTTCTGGAGACGCGGACTTTTTTTCCGAAGAGGGGGTGGCCCGGCTTGCGCACTTCGACCTCCCCGCCATACTTGGTCCGCGCCTCGCGTGCGTCCACTTCCAGCTGTTGACGCGCCTCATAACGGGTCTTGCCCGCGAAGTTGCGTTGCTTGTTGCTGAAGGAGTGGACAGAAGGACGGAGGCCCGGGCCGAGCGTGGCCTGGTCCACGGCGAGCTGATCCACGTAGACGGGGTAGGCACGGCCCTCGAGTTGGAGCCCCGTGTTGTCGGTGACCAGGGGTTGCTTCATCCCCGGCATCCACTGCCGCGAGCCTTCTGCTTGCTGGAGCCAGCGCGTGACGGCGCGCTGGAACTCCAGGGAGCGTTGAAACGTGTTGAGGAGGGTCGAGTAGCTGTCCCAAGTGAGAGGGGGCTTGGTTTCGGATGCCCTGGGGGGTAGGGGGCGCGTGCCGGCCAGCTCCTCGTATCGGCGGTGCCAGTAGGCCACGTAGCTGGTCCAGCGCGGGTGCTCGGCCTCAATGCCCGGTGGCGGCTGCGAGGAGGCAGGGCGGTGGCGTGCGAGCTCCTTCAGGCTCCGAGGGTGGCGTGCGGCCGTCTCCAGGGCCTCCGCTTCGGCGATGCGGGGCTCCAGAGCGGGGAGCTCCTCCGCGGCGATCCGAGCCTCCAGGCCTGCCAGCGCCAGCCTTCCCGCCTCCACCGGGGCGGCGGCTTCCGCTGCCGCAGCCCTGGCCTCCGCCGTTGCCGCCTCCGCTTCCGTGGCTCCGGCCGCGCCTCGCTTGAGGACGGTGCCCACCAACAGCACGTCGAGCACGGCGGCGATGGTGGTGTTTCTCACATGCTGGAGCCTGGCC
>JAFGNZ010000108.1 GCA_016926755.1 Myxococcaceae bacterium
CAGGGCCTCGGGGCTATTCGCCCGCCGGTCCACCTCCACCTTGCCGTCCATCACGTCCGCCTTGGAGACGACGGCGAGGACGGCCTTTGCGGGCAGGGCCCTGTCCTTGAAGCCGATCTGGACGATGAGCTTGTCGGTCGAGGCCAGGTCCGCGAAGGGCTCCAGGAGGAGGAAGCTGTCACTGACCTGAGCCCACTTGAAACGAGTCCTATCCACCACGAGGCTGTCGCGGTCCAGGGTGGCGTTGAAGCCCACTGTGGTGAGATTGTTGGCGGCCACGTACAGTTCGAGCATGGGCTCGCCGGGAGTGGCTGACAGCGTGGCGCGCCGGTCCTGGCGTTGGCGGGCGGGGAACTGGGGCTGGGCGGCAGCGGCGCTCGCCACCAGCAGAGGGGCGAGGAGCAACCACTTCGTGGGTAGTACCAAGGAAGGAGAACCTCCGAGGTCGCAACCTTAGAGCACCGAATGGTTTGAAATCCATGGTGTCCTGCTTTGTGTAGAGCACCTCGGCGCGGACTTCGTCCGAGAGCAGGCTGCCGTCGCCGCTCTGGACGAGCCGGTATAGTTGTCAGACAAGTTTGGCCAATGCTCCGTCGGAACGGGCCGTCGCGCCGATCCCTGTACATCCGGCGGCAGTGACAGCGTCGTTCCTGCGGCTAAATATCTGGAATCACTCGCCTTCAAACCGATCGGTGCCCTAGCAGATGTGCGGCATTGTAGCGCGACGCTAACGACGTGCTTAGTCCACGGGTTGCTCTATAGCAGCCTTCAGCATGGGGGATTGACCCCGCCTCACCTGAATGTAAGAATTGGGCTGACATAGATGGAGGCTGTTGGAGGAGGCCTGCGTCGTTCGAGGAGTAAGCCCAAGGGGGCGCATCTGCCGAAAGGCGGATCGCGCCCTTTTTTATTTCCTCCATTCAAAGGAGCAGCACGGCCATGACGGATCTGAATGAATTCTTTGGCTCCTGCGAGGGGCTAGCTGAGGAACTGAAATTCGATGAGCAGTTCGCTGCGTACAGCGACTGGAGTCTCTTGTCGGAGAGCACCCCTTCCATCGACAGCACGAGCGGGCATGAGAAGGACCTCCTCATGTTTGAGCCGCAGGTTGCCGGGGACAGCGAATGGGACTTCGCGCCGGACGCAACCAACGAGCACCTGGTAGTGCCTCCTGTTGACACGAAGGATCTCGGTATCAGCTTCATGCGCAAGATCACCCCGCATGTGGCCAGCATGTGGCTGGGCGAGGATGCGTTGAAGAAGAGGCCCTTGGCAGTCCTGAGCCTGTGTGTTTTCGCCGTTCTGCTCGGGCACGCACTGGACACCCAGGTGCTGCCCAACTGCCCGCCTTGCCGGGTGGCGCTGCAGACCGCGAACAGCATCGTGTAGGCCCAGCTTCTGGCGCTCGCCACGAGAGGCGAGCGCCTTTTTCTTCCGGGGCTGGCGGCGTGTGCTGCACCGGGAAACGGGCCTGACCCCAGCCACTGTAGGTGGAGCAAGTAGGCGACCAAGCGAGTTGCAGCCCAGCAGCTGGGCTTCAGCGAAAACGTCGCTGGGCCCCCTCTCACCTTCCCCTCCCGAGGCCCCTCAGCCGCGCTCTGGCCAGCGAAAAAATGGGTAAGGTCGAATCCGGCAGCCCCCAGGGTGATGCCCACCCCACCCCGCTGCCTTACTCGGGGTGGGCCGCGAACCACTCGAAGAAGGTGACAGGTGGCCCGGCCAGCCGTGCCAGCGTCTCCTCGAGCGCATCCTGATTGCTCCAGACGATCTCCCCCTCGCCATGCTCCTGGAGCTTCTCGATGAGGAAGTGACACCAGAGCCCCTGCCCCCGGCTGACGGCGAAGCCGTACGAGCGGCACGCCATGGGCCGGTGGGCGTAGACGCGGCACGCCCCCACCTCACGATCCAGGAACGGGCACGTATAGGGACGCCGCGCGCCGGATCGCCGCAGTTCCTCCACATGGGCGCGTACCTCCGCCTGGATCTCCGGAGGCAGCCGGAGAAAGCCCTCCCAGAGCACCTCCCACTCCAGCGCGGTGATGGGCAGCGGGTCCGCCAGGTGGCGACAGCAGTGATCGCAGCCCTTGCGGCAGGGCCACCAGTCGCGCCCCTCCGCGGTGGCCACGGCCCGTGCGTCGAGCCGCCGGTAGAGCTCCTCCAGCGTCCGCCGCTGTTCCTCGCTCCAGGAGTTCACCCGGCCTCCTTATCACCCCGTGGGCCTCGCGAACGTCGCCTCGCAGAAGGACTCCAGGCGCGCGAGCGCCTCCGGCAGCTGCGTGCGCCCCAGCCCCAGCCGGAAGTGGTTGCCGGGAAAGTCGTACACGTCCGCCGGGAGCAGCAGCACGCCCTCCTTCTCGACGAGGGCCTGGCAGAACGCGGCGACAGGCATGTCCCGCAGCAGGCGCGGGAAGGCCACGCTGCCCGCGCGAGGGCGCACCCAGGAGAACGTCTCCGCGTGGCGCGCGAAGAAGGCATCCAGCCGCTTCAGGTTGTCCTCCAGGATGGCGCGGCTGCGCGCCAGCACCTGCTCCTGGGCGCGCAAGGCGATGAGCGAGAGCACCTCACTCGGGGCGCTGTTGCAGATGGAGGTGTAGTCCTTGTACGCCGCGCACCGGCGCAGCAGCTCCGCGTCCCGGCACGCGAGCCACCCCACGCGCAGCCCCGCGAGCCCATAGGCCTTGGACATGGCCCCCAGGCTCACGCCACGCGAGGTGCGCTCCACGGCGGCCGGCAGCGTCCGCGCGGGGGCGTGCTCCAGGAGGCGGTACACCTCATCGGACAGCAGGTACACCCCGCGCTCCTCGGCGAGCGCGCACAGGGCCTCCCACGTCGCCGGCCCCGGCAGCGCCCCGGTGGGGTTGTGGGGGAAGTTCACCACGAGCAGCCGGGTATTCGGCCGGAGCGCCTGGCGCACGGCGGCCAGATCCAGTTCCCAGCCCTCCTCCTCGCGCAGAGGCAGCAGCGTCACCTCCGCCCCGGTGGCGCGCGCCACCTCATGCAAGGACTGGTAGCCAGGCCATGTCACCACGGCGTGCTCGCCCGGCCCCAGCAGCACGTTCACCAGGACGAACACGGCCTCCTCGGCGCCAGCGAACGTCATCACCTGCTCGGCGGCCAGCCCCGGGTAGAGCGCCGCGAGGGCCTCGCGCAGGGCGGGCAGGCCGGCGGTCTCCGTGTAGCCCAGCGACAGCGCCTCCCAACGCGCGCGGGCCTCCGGATCGGCGAGCGCCAGCAGCTCCGCCATGCGCCAGCCCTCGATGTCCGAGGTGCACAGCAGGTAGGGCGCGGCGAACTCCCACCGCGCGAAGTAGCGCTCCAGCTTGAAGTCAGGGATATGCATGCCGTGGCCTCTCGCGCCCGCTGCCTCGCTCGGCCGACGGGCGCCTCCTCTCCCCTGCACCCAGGCAGGCGAGCCCGGGGCCGGCGTGGGGACCGCCGGCGCCAGATGCATAGCTTGAGTCGCGTCCAGTCCAACGCCTTTTCACGGAGCGCTCCAATGGCTTCTGATGAGCATTACGTCCCCCTCACGCTGCTCGATCCAGATGGGGGCTGGATCAACGCCCCTGTCCACGTCTCGCAGCTGCACGGCCGCCCGGTCCTCATGCACTTCTGGTCCATGGACTGCGAGGACTGCATCGCGCAGCTCGCCCACGTCCAGCAGTGGCTCCGCGAGTACGGCCCACGGGGGCTGGTGGTCATCGGCGTGGACGTGACGCACTCGGAGGCCGAGCTGCGAGACACCAACGCGGTGGAGCGCTTCGCCCGGCGACATGGGCTGCTCCACCCCATCGCGGTGGATGATGGCTCCATGGCGCAGGCGTACGGGGTGGACTCCCACCCGGCGTACCTGGTGTTCGACGCGCAGGGCATCCTCCGCATGCACGCCTTCACGCCCGAGCAGCTGGCGGAGACACACATGCTCCTGGAGCGCCTCACCGGCCCCGACGCGAGCACCGGGGCGTTCGCGCCCTGAGCCAGGCCTCCCGCCACGACCGCCTCACGCCTTCCTCACGGAGCCCCCCATGGCAGAGCGCCACAAGAAGGAGTCCACTCGCTTCACCCTGGGCACGGTGGCCGCGGCCGGCATCGGCGCGGTGCTGGGGCTGAGGGCCCTGCTGCGCCCGCGCATGAGCTTCCAGGACAAGACGGTGCTCATCACGGGTGGCACGCGGGGGCTGGGGTTGATCCTCGCGCGCGACTTCCTCAAGGAGGGGGCGCGGGTGGTCATCTGCGGCCGTGAGGAGGCCACGCTCGAGCGGGCGCGGGAGGCGCTGGAGCGCCAGGGCGGCGAGGTGCTCGCGGTGCACTGCGACGTGACGGAGCCGGTGCAGGTGGAGGCCATGGTCTCCGCGGTGCACGAGCGCTTCGGCGCGGTGGACGTGCTGGTGAACAACGCCGGCGTCATCCAGACGGGCCCGCTCGAGTCGATGACGATGGAGGACTTCCAGGATGCGATCGACACGCACCTGTGGGCGCCGCTGTACACGACGCTGGCGGTGCTGCCGGAGATGAAGCGGCGGGGCGAGGGGCGCATCGTCAACATCGCCTCCATCGGCGGCAAGGTGAGCATGCCGCACCTGGTGCCGTACAGCGCGAGCAAGTTCGCGCTGGTGGGCCTGTCGGACGGGATGCGGGCGGAGCTGGCGCAGGATGGGATCCTCGTGACGACGGTGTGCCCGATGTTGATGCGCACCGGCAGCCCGCCCAACGCCACCTTCAAGGGCGACCACGAGAAGGAGTACGCGTGGTTCTACGTGAGCGACTCGCTGCCGGGCCTGTCGATCAACGCCGAGCGGGCGGCGAGGAAGATCCTCGAGGGGTGCCGGCGCGGAGACGCGGAGGTGCTGGTGGGGCTGACGGCGAAGCTGGGGGCGGTGGGGCGCGCGCTGGCGCCGAACCTGACGGCGGCGCTGCTGGCGCACCTGAACCGGTGGCTGCCGCAGGACAGCCAGCCGGAGCGCTTCAGCGGGCAGGAGAGCGAGACGCCGCTGACGCGCTCGTGGCTGACGGAGCTGTCGCGCAAGGTGGCCCAGCGCAACAACGAGACAGAGGTCCCCATCCACTGAGCCAGCTTCTGCGAAGCGATGAGGGCGGGCCTCCGCGTGACGGAGGGCAGCACAGGTCGCCTGCGCAAGTCCTCACTTCGCTTCATTGGCGCTGGCGCATGGATGGATCGAGAAAGCGGCGCTCCCACCGGCGGACGTCCTCATCACTGAACCCGCTCCAAGGAGAGCGAGGAGCTCGATGGAGCCACGGCTCCAGCACCTGTGCCAGCTCGCGGTACGCAGGCAGGTCGTGCCCATGCTCCAGATCTCCTGCCTCAGGCCACTCCCCGAGTGTCACCACGGCGCGCCCAGCGCTCAGCGCCTCAACGTCAGTTCCTGGGGAGTGCAGACGCGAGCCCAGGCCGGCTGCGCCCCCAATGCTCTCCAACACCGGTGGCCCCAGAAAAGTCAGCCAGTACGCGCCTTTGATGCGCGTGCCGAGGTGCGCGGGAAGCTTCTCCATTGCTGGCATATCCATTCCTGGATGACGGAAGCATGGCTCGCGAAGCGCGGCGGAGACACGCTGCATGCTCTCGGCAAAGTAGAAGGAGAGGCCCGCATGCCCGGAGTTGAAGGGCAGTCCCGAGCCCAGCTCCAAGGCGAGCTTTCGCACCCGAGCGGGTCCCTGGCTGTCCAGGTATTCAGTGGGCAGCCAGAAGGCCACGGCGCAGGTGCGCCCTGAGCCCTCGACACCCGAGGCGGCCTCCACATCTCGCCCGGAGTATCTGAACTCATAATCCGCCGTGAGCTGGGGCGTATCGAGCACCACGATGTTGGCGCCCCGCGGGTGAATCATCTCCTGGCGAGTGAGCTTCCAACCCGCTTCATCGAGCTCTTGCCAGTAGCCCTCTCTATCCGGGTACCACGCGAGCGTGCTGGGGCCAATGGCCTCGCGGTAGATCTCCAACGCGTTGATCACCGCGGGAATCACCTCTCGGTGAGGTCGTTGCATGTAGAAACAGATGCTCAGACTTGTTCGGACGCACGGAAAGCGCTCACCCTCCACGTCCCAGTAGAAACGAACCTGTGGATAGCGCTCGATCATCCGCCCACTCCGAATCCGGGGCGGACAGGCACTGCCTCTACCTTGAAAGCCTCTTCGTAGATCTCCTTCTGGTTGGAGGGGTGGAACGGATGATCCTCATGGTATCTCTGCCATGAGGTTTGATTGTCCGCCGGGCAGGGGAACTTGAAATCGAAGACTGCCTGGATGTTGAGCAGATCGCCTGCGGCATGGACCACGACATCCGGGATCAGTGTCCCGAGGAGCTTGTGCAACAAGCCGTCGCGAAGCCATTCATCCCTCTGCTGGGGATCGACGAGGTCCAACTTCTTCGTCTTCTTGTCGTACCGGTAGGTTGGTTGCAAGCTGAGATTGTCTGAGAGGTGTTTTGGCAGGTCTCTCTGAACACATTCCATCGCGGCCTGGTGTTTTTCTCGTCCCAGGTACATGGCCCAGGTCACCTTGCGGCCCCCCAGCTCCGTCTTGAAGGTCTCCTGGCAGAGTTGACGAGAGGGGCGCTGCCCCTGGCCCAGCAAGCGCTCGTTGACGTCATGGCTTGCCTGGTTGGCACAATCGTTCAGGACCTGCGCGATCTCGGCAAGGTCGGCAGCCTCCAGCAACTCCATGAGCGACACGGTCGCCCTGGCCACCTCAATGGAGCGAGACACCCAAGGCAGGATCGGAGCTTCACCCAGCGAGGGTGCATAGCAAGCAGGGTTGCGCAGACAAGCGCTGGTCGCCGAGTCTGTCGTCTGTGCGTAGTGCCTGGGTGCGAGCTGCCCCCCCCATTCTTGGAGTGACGCAAGAAACGAGAAACCCACTGAGAGCGAGCAGCAGGGAGAAGAGCCGGATGGGTGAGCGGTGGGGCATGACGGATCCGGAATGGCGGATGTTCGGAGCATAGAATGGGTGCGCAAGCTGATTCATCGCGCGTGACGGGATTGCCGTCTACCCCCCTACACGGCTTCGACTCCCGCCGATGCCGCGGAAGGACGGCTCCTGCTGTCCCTGGACACTGGCGCCACAGGCACGAGCTTCGAGGAGGTCTACCGGCTCAGCGTGGCTGGAGCGGCAGCTCTACCGTGAACAGCGCTCCCTGGCCGGGCTGGCTCTCCACCCCGATGCGGCCTCCGAAGGCCTCCACGATCTGCCGGGTGATGTAGAGCCCCAGCCCCAGGCCTCCATAGTGGCGCTCGGAGACGGCGCGCTCGAACTTGCCGAAGATGCGGCCGAGGTGCTCGGCCTCGATGCCGATCCCCTCGTCCCGCACGGTGAGCCGCGCCAGGGGCCCCGCGCGCTCGAGGTGCAGGGCCACGGGCTTGCCCGCGCCGTACTTCAGGGCATTGGTGAGGAGGTTCGTCACCAGCTGCTCCAGGCGCAGCCTGTCCCAGTGCCCAGGAACCGGCCCGTCCGCGTCCACCGTGAGCGCGCAGCCGGCCTTCACGGCCTGGGGTGAGAGCTCGGAGACGACCCTGCGCACCACGTCGTCCAGGTCCACCTGCTCCAGCGTCATCGACAGCCGGCCCTGGCTCAGGCGGGACACGTCCAGCAGATCGTCAATGAGATCACGCAGCCGGCGCACCTGCACCTCGGCGCCCTCCAGGCTGTGCAGCACCCGCTCGCGGGGCACCCGCTCCGCGCTCTCGGCCTCCCGCCGCAGGCCTTGGAGCTTGAGGTGGAGCGGCGTCAGCGGCGTCTTCAGCTCGTGGCTCGCCACCGAGAGGAACTCGTCGCGCAGCTGGATGGCCGTCTGCGCGTCGCGGTAGAGCCGGGCGTTGTCCACCGCGAGCGCCGCCCTGCGGCCCACGTCCGCCGCGAACTGCACGTCCGCCTCGGTGTAGCGGCGCTCCGACTCGGCATACACCAGGGAGATGGCGCCGAAGATCCGCCCGCGGGCGACGAGCGGCACGGCGATGTAGGACCGGAGCCCCAGCTCGCGGCTGATGCGCAGCAGCTCGGCATCCCCCCGGCTGGACTCGACGAGGAACTCGTCCGGGATGTCCGCGAGCCACTCAGGCGCCCCGGTCCTCAGCACCTTGGGCAGCCCGTAGGGCGCATCCGGCTTTATTGGGTAGCGCTCCTCGAGCTCCCAGGCATGGCGCACCTTGCTCGGGTCCGAGTGCGCCACCGCCAGCCGGCGGATGCGCCCATCCTCCTCGAGCAGATCCACGGCGCACCAGTCCGCGAGCCTGGGCACGGCGAGCCTGGCCACCTGCTGAAGCGTGGCCTCGTAGTCGAGGGAGGCGCCGAGCAGCGCGCTGGCCTCGGCGAGGAAGCGCTGGGCCTCCCTCCGGCGCTTGGCGTCGTCGATGTCCGTCGCCGAGCCGAACCACTTGAGGAGGTGTCCCGCCTCGTCGTGGACGGGCGTAGCGCGCCCCAGGTGCCAGCGGTAGCTGCCATCCGCGGCGCGAAGCCGGTACTCCGCCTCCCAGGGCCTGCCCGCCGCGATGGCCTCCTGCCAGTAGGGGCGCAGCTGCGCGAGATCATCCGGGTGGATGGCCTGGCAGAACTCCTCCGGCCGCAGGCGCCGCTGAGGGATGCCGGTATAGGCGTACCACCGCGGGTTGACGTAGTTCGTATCGCCGTTCGGCGCCGCGGTCCAGACCAGCTGCGGGATGGACTCGAACAGGCTGCGCAGGCGCGCCTCGCTCCGGCGCAGCGCCTCCTCGGCGCTCTTGCGTGCGCTGATGTCCTGCACCTCGACGACAGTGCCCGCCGGCCTGCCCTCCGAGAGGAGCGGGCTCGCGGTGAAGGCCACCGGGTAGAAGGAGCCGTCCGGGCGCACGAAGACGTCCTCGCCCTGCTCCTGCGCGCGGGAGGGGAGGGCCCGCGTGATCGGACACTCGGCCAGGGGATAGGGGGTCCCGTCCGGCCGCGTGTGATGGATGATGTCGTGCATCGGCCGATCGAAGGCCTGCATCTGGGCGAGCGTGTACCCGAAGATCCTCTCCGCCGCCGGGTTGAGGAAGGTGCAGTGCTGGCGTGTGTCCAGCACCACCAGCCCGGTGGTGGCGTTGTGGGTGATGGCCCGGGTCAGGTGGCTCTGCGCCCGCAGCGCCGCCTCCACCTGCTTCATGTCCTCGATGTCCGTGGAGGTCCCGAACCACCGTCGGATCTGCCCTCGGGCGTCTCTCAGCGGTCGCGCGCGGGCAAGGAACCACCGGTACGTCCCGTCGTGGCGGCGCACCCGGTGCTCGACCACGTACGGCTCGCCCGTGGCGATCGAGCGCGTCCACCGCTCGAGGGTGCGGACCTCGTCGTCAGGGTGGAGGAGCCGGAGCCAGCCCATGCCCAGCGCCGCCTCGACGCCCTTGCCCGTGTAGTGGGCGATCACCTGGTTGATGAAGTCGAGGTGCCCATCCGGCCGCGCCGTCCACACCACCTGCGGCATGGACTCGGCCAGCGCCCGGTAGTCGTGCTCGTGCACCTCCATCGCGAGCTGCGCCTCACGCAGCGAGGTGCTGTCCCGACACGTCACCACGGCCATCGCGGGCAGCGCTCCCACACTGGGCACCTGGGCCACGTCCACCCGCAGCGCCACCCTGCCGCGCGGCGTCTCCAGGGAGACATACAGGTCGGCCAGCGTCTCTCCGCGGGAGGCCCTCACGGTGGGGAGCTCCTCCGCGGCGAGCACCCGCCCCTCCCCGTCCGTCATCACGAAGGCGCGCGCGTTGTCCTCCACGGAGGAGACGCTCGGGAGCGGGCCCCCCCAGAGCGCCTCCACGGCCTGGTTCACGAAGGTGATGCGGGCGGTGCCCGGCTCCACGAGCACCAACGGGACAGGGAGGCACGCGAGGATCGCCTCGAGCCCCTGGCGCAGGACGGCCGAAGTCGGGGCGGCGCCGGCACCATCAGTCATGGGCGCGAACTCGGGCTCGGAGCCTGGGAGCGTCTTCAAGGTCATCGGGAGGCGGGGTGCCAGGACGGGAGCGCACCGATCGGTGTGCGCTCCCATTCTTAACAGGCACTCCGACCGTAAAGGTCCCAAGCGGGGGCTTGGCTGGTCCCTCGCAGGGGCGCGTTCGCCAGGCGACAGTCCCGGCGGTGCGGTCCGTCATGCACCGCCTCTCGCGGCCCGCAGCGGGGGGCGGGCGGTCAGCCCCCAGAGCTCGGGGTAGGACTCCGGGCAGACACAATGGCCGGTGGCCCGAGGAGGGCTGAGGCTCCGCCCCAGAAGGAGCAGAAGCCCACGGTCAATCCCGGGGTGGGTCAGGGAGACGGAGCGGATCCGCTCCATGCACACGCTGGGGAACCTCCATCAGCCGATGATCACCTGGCACTCGTTGTTGCAGGCGTCGCTGTTGTTGGTGTTCCCGTCGTCGCAGACCTCGCCGGCGGACTCCTGGATCACACCATCGCCGCAGCGCGGGCCGAGGATGCACCCCGGGGCGCAGTTGCCGTAGCCGCCCGGGTTCGTCCCGCTGTCACACTGCTCGGGCGGCTGGACGGTGCCGTCGCCGCAGGTGTTCTGGCACTCGGTGCGGCGGGTGACGAAGTTGGTGAGGGTGAGCTTGTAGTTGGACTGGGTCGTGTGGCGCTCGGCCTGGAAGACGACGGCCTCGTAGACCTTGCCCACCTCGAGGCCGAGCTGCGCGGCCCGCTGCGAGAGCGTCACGCTGCCGGTCTGCGCCACGTGCACGCCGCCGAGATCGACGGCCAGGGTCTTGTTGATGAAGACCCAGACGTCGTCATCACCCCGGAACTCAAGGACCTCGGTGCCCTTGTACTCGAACCAGTAGCGCACCTCGCTCGTGAAGTGGAAGTTGTGGTTGCCGTCGCGCTCGAGCTCATTGCCCGACTGCACCCAGCCCAAATCGTCGAGCGGGAAGAAGTTGCTGTTGTCGTAAACGTAGGTGGTGCTCGTCCCCTGCCGATCCAGCGGCAGCCGGGTGACGAGCGTCTTGTTGACGTTCTGCGTGTCCCGGTACCACTGGTCGAACTCCGCCTTCCCGGTGGTGGTGGAGGTGCCGCCCGTGGCCTTCGCGTACACCGGCTTTCCATCCGCGCCCAGTTGGTTGGCGACGAGCCCCCTGTCGTCACCGGTGCTGCCCTGAAAGTCAGGGTGGCCGGCGGGGAGCCCGCCGCCGGCGGGAAGATCGCTGCCGCGGAAGTCGCGGTACACGATCGGGATCAAGATCTGCTGCGGCGGTTCCTGCTCGATGGTGCGGCACTGGAAGCCCGGCTCGAGCTTGCAGGTGGAAGAGCAGCCATCGTTGTTGCTCAGGTTGCCGTCATCGCACTCCTCCGTCGTGTCGCCGGGGTAGATCAGCCCGTCTCCGCACACCGGAGTGCAGGTTCCGTTGGTGCACCTCGGCTCGTTCATGCACAGCGGAGAGCAGCCATCCCCCATGTCGTTGTTGAGGTCCTCGCACTGCTCGGTGCCCTCGATGATGTTGTCGCCGCAGATGGTCTCCGTGCAGCCCTGGCCGGGCGTGGGGCACTTGTAGCCGAACTCCAGCCGGCAGTTGGTATCGCAGCCATCCCCCGCGGTGGGCGGAGCGTCCCCGTCCTCGCACTGCTCGTCTCCGGCGATGATGTTGTCGCCGCACCGGGTGGCCACGCAGCGGCCTCCTCCCGAGGGACAGGTGTAGCCCGACTCCACGGCGCACTGGCCGCTGCAGCCGTCATTGGAGAAGGTGTTGTGATCGTCGCAGGCTTCACCCGCGCTGGTGCGGCCGTCTCCGCACTCGTTGCGGACACAGGCCGAGCCCGGCACGTCGCAGAACCAGCCCGCCTCCACTGCCTTGCAGTCCGCCGCGCAGCCATCCCCGCCGTTCCGGTTGCCATCGTCGCAGGCCTCACCGGGCTGGATCGTCCGGTTGCCGCAGGCGGTGTTCGGCCCGCCATCCGGGCCACCAATCGGGCCGCCATCCCCTCCCGGATCCAGGTGGGGCCCGTCCGGGGGAGCTCCCACGCACCCGGCCAGGGTGAAGAGCAGCGAGGCGATGATCAGGCGGGAGAGGGAAGAGCGAGGGCGGGCGTCAACCATGGGCCCATGGTGGAAGTGGGCAGAGAGGGAGTCAATCCACTCGTTCCTTCAGGCTGTCTGGAGAGGTGCGAGCATTCAGGCAGGGCGTGCATGAATGCTTGTCCTTTCCTCCATGACTGGACGCCCACGCCTGCTCTCTCGTGGAGTGAGAGAGCAGGTCAGTCCAGCTCCGCCATCTCGGCGCGCCAGTGGCCCCGGTGCTCGTAGGCGCGCGCGAGCTGCTCGCGCAGGGCGGCGAGGATGCGCGTGTTGCCGTCCTGCGTGTAGCCCTTCAGCGACTGCTGGCACGCCGGCACCCGGGACAGGAACTCCTTGAGCGCCTCCAGGGTGAGCTGCTTCGTGTACATGCCGTACCCGAGCTTCTCCAGGTACAGCGCGTTGATCACCTGCTCGAACTGCCCCTCCACCGGAATGGAGAGCAGCGGCTTGTGCAGGTACACCGCCTCGCTCATCAGCGTGTAGCCGCCGCCGGCCACCACCGCCCGCGCCGTGCGCAGATCGTCGATGAAGCCCTTCTCGCTGAACGGCCGGTACATCAGCGTCCCATCCGTCACGTCCTGGGTGATGTCCCGGCGCAGGCCGTAGATGCGGCACGGCAGCCCGCTCTGCTTGAGGAGCTCCGGCAGCTGCGTGTTCGTGGTGGACGTCTGGTACACCAGCAGGTGCTCGCCCGGCTCGGACTTCGCCTCGAGGATCTCCGGCCGCAGGATGGAGGGCGCCAGCGTGGTGCGCTCCTTGCGCGCCGGCGGATAGAAGAACGTGGTGATGAGGTAGTGGAACGCCCCGGCCAGCTTGGCCTTCACGATGGTGCGGGTGGCCTCATAGGCGTCCTCGAAGCCGGCCAGCAGCTCCGGCTCGTGCTTGCACCGGTTGATGATCTGCATGTTGTCCACGCTGATCACCGGCAGCCGGTGCAGCTTGCCGAACATGTAGCTGAAGCTCTCGAAGTCGCTGACCACCACGTCCGGCTGGAACTTCTCCACCAGCTCGAAGTACTGGCGGATGTTCTGCGGCCAGCCCGTCACCGCGCCCTGCAGGTTCTGCAGCAGCGTCTGCCACTTGCTCACCGAGTTGCCTTCATAGGCCAGGGTGTAGCCCCAGATGCCATGCACGTTCTCGAAGCGCTTGGCCAGGTACTCCCGGGCCCGCCCGGAGACGACGATGTGGACCTCGTGCTCCTTCGTGAGCTCCTCCAGGAGCACCCGTGAGCGCGTCGCGTGTCCCATGCCCTCGCCAACGACACCGTAGAGGATTCGCATGGCGCCAGAGCATACGCAGGATGTAGCGCCCGCGCCCGCACGGTGATAGCTCCCAGGCCATGTCTTCCCCTCCGGACAGCGCGGGCACCTCCCGCTCCCTCGGCCGCGCCGCCTTCTTCGGGCTGGCCGCCGGCATGCTCCTGGGCGGGGCGGGGCTGCTGGTGCTGGGCGTGCGCGGCCTCCTCAGCCCGCCGAGCTGCGCGGGCCTCAGCAAGAACGAGTGCGACATGCTCACCGAGGCGGTCCTCCACATCGGCCGCGTGCAGACGATCTGCGGCGGCGCGCTGATCGCCCTCGCGCTCTCCCTCTATGTCCTGCTGCGCCCCTACCTCGGCCCTCGGCCCGCAGAGCCTCCGAAGCCCTGAGCGCCCCCCTCAGGCCTCATGCCCCCGTGGCAGGGCGGCTTAAGCAAAGCTAATTACCTGTAGCCTAATGCTCGGGCTTCGGTATAGGAGGCGCCCTTATGCAGCTTGAATCCCTGAAGATGTTCTGTGACGTGGTGGAGACGGGCTCCTTCTCGCGGGCCGCGCAGCTCAACCACGTGACGCAGTCGGCGGTGAGCCAGCAGATCCGCGCGCTGGAGAACCGCTACGAGCAGAAGCTCCTGTCGCGCAGCGCGCGGCAGGTGACGCCCACGCCGGCGGGCGAGCGGCTGTTCCGCGGGTGCAAGGAGATCCTCGCCCGCTTCGCGGAGGTGGAGGCGGAGATCCGCGAGCAGTCCACCGAGGTGCAGGGCACCTCCACGGTGTCCACCATCTACTCGGTGGGCCTGCACGAGCTGCAGAGCGTGCAGAAGCAGCTGCTGAAGATGCACCCCAAGGTGAACATGCGCCTGAACTACCGGCGCAATGATCAGGTGTATGACGACGTCATCCTCGGGGCGGCGGAGATCGGCATCGTCGCCTACCCGCAGCCGCGCGCGGGGGTGGACATCCTGCCCTTCCGCGACGACAAGCTGGGCGTGGTGTGCGCGCCCAGCCACTCGTTCGCCAGCAAGTCCAAGGTGAGCCTCACGGCGCTGTCCGGGGTGCCCTTCATCGCCTTCGATCGCGAGGCGCCCACGCGCAAGGCGCTGGACCGGCTCTTCCGCGAGAAGAACCTGGACCTCAACCCCGTGATGGAGATGGACAACGTGGAGACCATCAAGCGCGCGGTGGAGATGGGGCTCGGGGTGGCCATCCTCCCGCTGTCCACCTGCCAGGCCGAGGTGCAGGCCGGCACGCTGGTGGTGAAGCCCTTCGCCGAGGGGCCCGTCTCCCGGCCCATCGGCCTGCTCATCCGCAAGGGCAAGTACCTCGATCGCGCCTCCGCGGCGGTGCTCGAGGCCTTCAAGCAGGCGGCGCACCCCGAGGAGTAGCCGCCCCGCTCATTCCCGGAAGATGGCCACGTGGGGCGCGCCGTCCTGGCCCATGGAGCCGCGGTACATGCCGGGGGAGTTGAACGACATGGCCACGTTGCCGTGCGCGTCCATGGCGATGACCCCGCCCTCCCCCCCAGCCTTCACCAGCACCTCCATCACGAGGGAGTTCGCGGCCTCCTGCAGAGGCAGGTCCAGGTACTCCAGGCGGGCGCAGATGTCGTGGGCCACGGTGAAGCGGATGAAGTACTCACCATGGCCCGTGGCCGAGACGGCGCAGCGCGGGTTGGCGTAGGTGCCCGCGCCAATGATGGGAGAGTCCCCGACGCGGCCGTAGCGCTTGTTCGTCAGGCCGCCGGTGGAGGTACCCGCAGCCAGGTTCCCCGCCTGATCGAGCGCCACGGCGCCCACGGTGCCGAACTTGTCGTCCCCGGTGGCCGCCAGCCCTGCCGAGGACGGCGGCTGCGCCGGGGAGGCCTTCTCCTTCTCGAGGGCCCGCTGGAGCTGCTGCCAGCGCTCCTCGGTGCGGAAGTACTCGGCCGGCACCAGCTCGAGGCCCTCCTGCTTCGCGAAGGCCTCCGCGCCCTCTCCCACCATCATCACGTGGGGGGACTTCTCCATCACCTTCCGAGCCAGCTCGATGGGGTTCTTCACGTGGTGCATGCCCGCGACGGCGCCGGCGTTGAGCGTCTTCCCGTCCATGATGGCGGCGTCCAGCTCGTTCCTCCCGTCGTGGGTGAAGACGGCGCCCTTGCCGGCGTTGAAGAGGGGTGAGTCCTCCAGGATGCGGATGGCGGCGCTCACGGCGTCCAGACTGCTCCCGCCGCGCGTGAGGATGGCATGGCCCGCCTGAAGCGCCTCGGTCAGCTTCGCCCGCACCTCCGCCTCCCGCTCGGGGGTGAGCGACTCCCGGCGGATGGTGCCCGCTCCCCCATGGATGACGATGCCCCACTGGGGCTTGCGCGCGGGGGCGAGCTCCGAGGCCAGGGCAGCCTCCTCCCTGGCGGCTGTCTGCCCCGAGGCGCAGCCGTTCAGCACCAGCAGGGCCGGGAGCACGGTGATGAGTGTGTGACGCAGCAGGACAGAGGAGGACATGGGCGGAGTTATCCCATTCCCCCGGCAATGGGACAGCCGAAATCACGCGACGCGGCGAACTCCTCGCGCTGGCTCATTGCATCCCCGACCCGGGCGGGCGAGTCTGCGCGCGCTGGAGTTCCCTTGCTACGCATTCGTCCCGCCACCCTCGAAGATCTCTCCACGCTGGGGACCGTGCTCGCGCCGCTGCCGCTCTTCCAGGCGTACCAGCTCAGCGCCGAGGCGATGACCCAGCGCTTGCAGGGTGCGCTCCAGCGCGGAGAGAACCTGCTCGTCGCGGAGTGGGAAGGGGCGCCGGTGGGCGTCTGCTGGTTCATCACCCGCGGGGCCTTCGCCAACGGGTCCTACCTGCGCATCGTGGCGGTGAAGGAGGAGCTGCAGGGAAAGCGGATCGGCACGCGTCTGCTCCAGGCCTATGAGGCCGGGAGCGACAACCCTCCGGGCGGCTGGTTCCTGCTCGCCTCGGACTTCAACGAGGGCGCGCACCGCTTCTACGCGCGCCATGGCTACCGCGCGGTCGGCCACCTGCCGGGCTTCTCCTCCAGGGGCATCACGGAACGCATCTACTGGAAGCGGCGTCCGACAGCGGGCTGACGGGCTTCAGTACAGCCTGCGCAGGCGGGCGGCGAAGAAGCCATCCCAGCCCTCGGGGCCCGGCAGGGTGCGAAGCGACGCCTGGCTCAGGGGCAGCTTCACCGCCGGCAGCACGGGAGGCTCCGCCGTCCACTCCGGGTGGCTGCGCAGGAACATCTCCACCTGGTCCTGCCCCTCCTGCGGCTCGGTGGTGCACACGGCGTACACCAGCAGGCCTCCGGGCGGCACCGCCTCCTGGCAGTTCTCCAGGATGCGGCGCTGGAGCGCGGCCAGCCGGCCCATGTCCTCCTCCTTGCGCCGGTAGCGCAGCTCCGGGTGGCGCCGGAGCGTGCCCAGCCCGGAGCACGGCGCGTCCACCAGCACCGCATGGAACTCGCCCAGCTCCTCCGGCAGGGGCAGCGTCGCGTCATGCGCCACCGCCCGCAGCCGCTCGGTGAGGCCCAGCCGCCGGGCCTCCGCTTCGATCTTCGGCAGCTTGTTGGCGTGCAGGTCCGTGGCCACCACCTCGTGCGTCTCCGCCTGATGGCACGCCTTGCCGCCCGGGGCCGCGCAGGCATCCAGCACGCGCGCCGTCTCCGGGAAGGAGGCGTACACGCCCACGAGCTGCGCCGCCTCGTCCTGCACCTGCCAGAGCCCCTCGGCGTAGCCGTACACGTCCTCGAGCCGCCCCACCGAGGGCAGGGTGAGGCCCACCGGAGACACGGAGGTGGGCTGCGCCTCCAGGCCCACCTCGCGCAGCTGCGCCAGGAGCGCCTCGCGCGTCACCTTCGCGGTGTTGACGCGCACCACCACCGGCGGCGTCTGGTTGTCCGCCACGAGCATGGCCTCGGCGCGCTCGCGGCCGAAGTGGCGGATCCACCGCTCCACCAGCCACCGGGGGTGGCTCTCGCGGATGGAGAGGTGCTCGGCGGGCTCGCTCTCCGGCGGCAGCGGCGGGCCGGGCAGGGCCGCCAGCTTGCGGAGGATGGCGTTAACGAAGCCCGCCGCGCGAGAGACGCCGAGATCCTTGAGCGCCTGCACCGTCTCGGCCACCGCCGCGCGCGCGGGCACGCGGGTGTGGAAGAGCTGGTAGGCCCCCACCCGCAGGGCGACGAGCACCCGGTCCTCCATGGAGTCCAGCTTCCGGTCCGCGAAGCGGGAGATCGCGTAGTCCAGCGAGAGCTGCCGCCGGGTGGTGCCGTACACCAGCTCGGTGACGAGCGCCGTGTCGCGCGGATCTCTCGAGGACGTCTCGGACAGGAGGCTGTCGAGGACGACGTTGAGGTACGCGTCGGTGGCGCGCACGCGCGCGAGCACCTGGATGGCGAGGGTGCGGGCGCTCATCACTCGAGCTGGGTCATCAGGTCCACGAGCTGCTCATCCGACAGGCGGCTCGCGGGCAGGGTGGAGAGGGTGAGGGACTGGAGGCTGTCCTCGAGCAGATCCCGGTAGCCGCTCTCCGCGGGAGCCCCGCGCTGCACCTCGAGCCACTGCGTGCGGGCCCAGGTGGCCAGCCCCCCCGGGGTCAGCTTCCCGGAGAGCCGATCGGCGATCTTCTGCCGCACCAGGGCTCGGGAGAGCAGGTCCGCGGCGGGCGTTCCCTTCGCTTCCCGCCCGAGCGTCTTCGCCCCCTTCGCGGGCACCTCCGCCACCGGGCCCTTGCGCCCCAGCGTCTTGGCGGGAGCCCCGGCCTCCGCCGTGCGAGCCAGCGCGCTGGCGGGCGAATCCCCTGCCGCGTCGGCCTTGCGGCCCAGCGTCCTGGCGGGGGCTTCGGCCGGAGGTGGCGCGGCGGCCTCCGCCTTGCGCCCGATCGTCTTCGCCTTCTTGGCGGCAGCGGCCTTTCCGCGCCCGCGCCCGGCCTTGAGCTCTCCCTGGGCGAAGCGATCGATCGCCTGCAGGTAGGAGTCGAAGCCCTTGCCGGAGACCTGCGCCGCGCACGCGCCCTTCAGCACGGACTTCGTCGCGCGCCCTGGCTCCAGGTAGACCTCGATGGCGGGCACGCCCACGGCCTGCAGCGCGTCCTTCAGCGCGTGCGAGCCGAAGAGGCCCGCGGGGTTGATCACCACGCCGCCGATGTTCCGGCGCTCGGCGTGGAGCGTGTCGATGAGCGCGCCCTCATGGTTGGACTGGAAGATCTTCAGCTCCAGGCCGTGACTGGCGGCCCGGGCGCGCAGCGCGCTGTTGAGGTCATCGAACCGACCACCCGCGGTGCCCTCCCGCTCGCCCAGGAGGTTCAGGTTCGGCCCGTGCAGCACCAGGAGTCTCATGCCCATCGCGTGTCTCCTCTCTTGGTTCCCAACAGCACTCACGTCTTGCTCTCTGCCGGAGCCGCGAACGGCTGGCTGCCCGGCGCCAGCTTATGGCCGGAGAGGAACTCTGCGGCGCCCATCACGCGCCTGCCCTCCGGCTGGACGTCCAATAGGACAAGCGAGCCCTCACCGCATGCCACCTCGATGCCTCCCGGCCCCGCGGCCAGCACCGTGCCGGGAGCCCCGCGCCCCGTGCCCGCCTTCGTCCGGTGCACCTTGAGCCTGGCGCCGTTCACGCCGGTGAAGGCGCCCGGCCAGGGGGTGAAGGCGCGCACCCGACGCTCCAGCTCCACCGCGGGCTTCGTGAAGTCGAGCAGCCCGTCCTCCTTCTGGATGATGGGCGCGAGCACCATGCCCTCGGAGGGTTGGGGGACGGGCTTCAGCTCACCGCGCAGGTACGCGGGGAGGGACTCGAGCAGGAGCTCGCCTCCGAGCCGGGCGAGCTTCTCGTGGAGGGTGGCGCTGGTGTCCTCCGGGCCGATGGGCAGGCGCTTCATCGCGAGCATGGGCCCGGTGTCCAGCCCCTCGTCCATGCACATGAGGGTGACGCCCGTCTCCGCGTCGCCATGGGCGATGGCCCACTGGATGGGGGCGGCGCCACGGAAGCGGGGCAGCAGCGAGGCGTGCACGTTGACGCAGCCCTTGGCCGGCACCTCCAGCACATCCTTGGGGAGGATCCTCCCGTAGGCCGTCACCACGCACACGTCGGGGGCCAGCTCGCGCAGCTCCTCGGAGAAGGGCGGAGTGCGAAGCTTCGTGGGCTGGAGCACCGGCACGCCACGCTCGAGCGCCAGCGCCTTGACGGGGGAGATGGCGACGGCTTTGCCGCGGCCCTTGGGCTTGTCCGGCTGGGTGACGACGGCCACCACGTCGCCGATGTCGAAGCAGGCCTCGAGCGACGCCACGGCGAACTCGGGCGTGCCCATGAAGACGATACGAGGTCGACTCATCCGGGCGCCTCCTGTGAAACTAGCGGGGGGGAGGAATGGGGTGGCGGGCGCTGACGGGCTTGTCCAGGGCCTCGCGCTTGCGGGAGTGGAGCTCCTCGAGCGTCTTGAGCGCGGCCTGGGCCTCCTCCGTGCTCGCCAGCGGCTGGAACGCCGACAAGGCCTGCGCCAGGGCCTGGGCCTCGTCGGCCTCTCGCGCGCGGATGCGCTCCACCGCGTGGCTGAAGCGATCGAAGAACTTCTTGAGCTCGTCGTACTTGCGCAGCGGGCGCAGCCGCGGGTAGTGCCCCGCCGCCAGCGCCTCCACGTACAGGTTCATCACGTAGACCGGCCCCGCCACGCGGTGCGTGAAGACCAGCCCGAACAGGCCCAGCGCCGTGGCCGTCCCCACCACCGCCAGCAACGTGAGCCAGAGGATCGTCATCCCCGCGAAGCCCTCGGCCCCCGAGCCCGCCTCGAGCGCCGCCGTGTGGGCCCACCAGGCCAGCGCTCCGAACAACCCCATGCTGCCCGCTCCCATGGAGCCCAGCATGAAGATGTACTTGAGCTGGAACTCCCGATCGATGAGGTACGTCCGGCGCGTCCAGGTGCGCTTCTGTGAAGCAAGAACGGTTTCCGAGGCCATGTCGTTGACCAGCCTACCTCACACGCCCGGGGGGTTTGACCCGTTCTTTCCAACAGCGCTACGACGTACCTGTTCACCCACAGTCGCCGCCCAGGAGGTCCCCATGCCCCGCTCGCTTGCCGCGCTGAGCCTCGTGCTCGCTCTCGCAGTCCTCTCGGGGTGCAAGGGAGATCCGAAGGAGCCCGAGTACTGGGAGAAGAAGCTCGGCAGCGCACGGAAGGCGGACACCCGGGTGCAGGTGGTGGAGGCGCTGCGCTCCTCCGGCAACCTCCAGGAGAGCTTCCTGCCCATGCTTCACGCCCGGCTGGCCGCCGAGAAGCGTCCGGAGGTCAGGGCCGCCCTGGCGCGCGCCCTCGGAGACCTGAAGCACCCCTCCTCCCTGGAGCCGCTGCAGGCCGCGCTCGATCCAGCCACCACCGACACCGACACGTACCTGGCCAACAAGGAGCTGGCCGCGGCGCTGGGCAAGCTGGGAGACCCGAAGGCGGCGCCAGCGCTGACGGGCCTGCTGAAGTCCCGGGACAACTACACCCGCATCGAGGCCATCCAGGCCCTGGGCGCCCTGCGCGCCTCCGGGGCGGTGGAGGGGCTGATCCAGCTGGCCTCGGACGAGAACACCGAGCCCTTCCTCAACAAGAAGGCCATCGAGGCGCTGGGCCGCATTGGCGACGCGCGGGCGGTGCCCCTGCTGATGCGGATGCTGACGCGGGAGCGCCAGGGCATCTCCTTCTACGTGGAGAGCTCCTTCGCGCTCTACCAGCTCGGCACCCCCGCCGCGGACGCGCTGCTGGCGGCGATGGAGGGCCGGGACCCGGAGCTGAGCCGGTGGGCGAAGAAGAACGGCGTCCACGCGGCCAGCTACGTGATGAAGGGCGCGCAGATCCTCGGGGACTTGAGGGATCGCCGGGCCGAGTCGGCGCTGCTCAAGCAGCTCGCGTTCAAGGATGAGGATCCGCGCATCCAGGCGCTGGTGCGGATGCAGGCGGCGGAGGCGCTGGGGCGGATGCGGACGAGCGCGGCGGTGCGGCCGATCTCCGCATTGGTGGCCGAGGAGGATCCCACCGTGCGCACCTCCTACGTGCGCGCCCTGGTGCTGCTGGGCGGGCGCGAGGCGCTGCCGGCGCTGGAGAAGGCCGCGAGCAAGGGAGACTGGTACACCCGGGAGGTGGCCATGCGCGGCGTGGCCATGCTGGGGGACGCGCGCGAGCAGCCGCTCTTC
The DNA here is from genome assembly GCA_016926755.1 of Myxococcaceae bacterium. GTDB lineage: Bacteria > Myxococcota > Myxococcia > Myxococcales > Myxococcaceae > Hyalangium. The sequence goes on from JAFGNZ010000108.1 coordinate 21,422, forward strand.
ACGAAGTGGGCGCAGGCCGAGCCGGCGCTCGCCGCCAGGGAATGCGCGGAGTATGGCGGCGACGGCTGCGAGGCGCCCGACGCGCTCGGGGTGAAGCGGGCCGAGGAGCTCCTCCGCTACGGCAAGGTGCTGGAGGCGGCGAAGGCGTGCGGCGTGGAGGCGGACTGCTGGGCCCAGAAGCTGGGGGACAAGGACGCGAGGGTGGTGGAGCGGGCGGCGCTGGCGCTGGGGCGCGGCGGCGGAGCCCAGCACGCGGCGGCGATGGCCGGGCGCCTCTCCGAGAAGGACCTGGATGCGCGCTTCGCCCTCATCCAGGGGCTGGACTGGTTGGTGGGAGATTCAAAGGAGGCCGCGGCCAAGGCCCGCGAGGCGCTGCCGAAGCTCCAGGCCCAGCTCGCGGAGGAGAAGGGCAACTCCCACTTCGTGAAGGTGAACGAGGATCTGCGCCGGCTCCTCTTCCGGCTCGAGCGGGCCTGAGCACCTCGGGTCTCGCGTTGGCAGGGCGGCTCGGGCTGACGGAGCTGGCCGTGCGTGGGCACGAGCGCTGATCCCAGCGCCTCACTGCAAGCGGGAGCGAATCCGGCCCGCCGCGTGGTCCGCCTTGCGGTGCAGCCGGACTCGCGCCTTGCGTGAGAGGCCTCGCAGGCGCCGCGGCTCGAAGAGCGCCATCAGCTCGAGGATCCGCGCATCCCCGAGCACGGCGAGCCCCTCCAGGAGAGCCTCCAGGAGCATGGAGTCCTCCTCGGCCAGGAGCAGGTGAAGCAGGGGGATGGCATTCTCCGCCTCCCCGCACTTCCCGAGCGCCCGGGCCGCCGCGGCTCGCACCCCGCTGTCCCCATCCTCCTGGAGCAGCCGGAGCAGGAGCGGGACCGACGCGGGATCTCCCAGCTCTCCGAACGCATCGCAGAGGGCACCACGGACCCAGGGCTCCGGGTCCGCGATGCGCGCCGCGAGAAAGGCCCTGGCCTCCGGTGGCCGGAGTCGCCCCAGGCAAGCGATGGCGGCGGAGCGGACATACCGATCAGGCGCATCCAGCTGTCCGAGCGCGAGGCTCACCGCCCGGGGATCCCCGATGTGCCTCAGGCAGGAGAGGATCGAGGCGCGGATGTCCGGCTCCACCGTCCGGGCCAGCTCGATCAGGGCGGGCACCGCCGCAGCGCCCAGCTGCTGGAGCGCGCTGATGGAGCGCAGCCGGACATTCACATCGCGATCCGTGAGGGCGCGCAGCAGCACTGGGAGCGCGCGTGGCTCCCCCAGCTCTCCCATCGCCTGGAGCGCCTCGTAGCGCATCCACGGCACGCCCTCCTGCGCGAGCGGGCTCAACACGTCCAGCGCCGCCGCGTCCCGCACCGAGGCCAGGAGCTTGCCCGCCGCCAGGCGAATCTCGGCCTCCGGATCCGAGGCCAGGGGCCGCAGCGCCGCCACCGCCGCCGCTCCCCCCACCCGGCTCAGCAGCCCCGCGGCCCAGCGGCGCAGCTCCTCCTCCTCGCGGACGCGGAGCTGCTCCGCGAGCGGAGCCACCGCCGCCTCGCCCAGGGAGAGCAGGAGCCGCTCGCGCTCCCAGTCACGACTGTCCATCACCACCCCGAGGCGGAGGTGTTGGACGAGCAGCCGCGCCATGCGCCGGGGGTCTCGCATGCTCACAGTCTCGCTGAGTTCGGCCAGTGGGGCTCGGGGACCTGTCCCGAGCCCCACGCCGGGCTCAGTGCCGAGGCCCGCGCGGCGGCGGGCCCTCCTCCTGGAGTGCGCGGAACTCCGCGTCCTCGAAGACCCGCGAGCGGATGAGGAAGCGGACGCCCTCGGGCGCTTCGCACGAGAAGCCGCTCCCCCGCCCTGGCACCACGTCCACCGTCAGGTGGGTGTGCTGCCAGTACTCGAACTGCGGGCCGGAGATGTAGAAGGGGGTGTCCACGATCGTCCCCAGGTACACGTCCTCCTGGCCGATCTTGAAGTCCCCCCGCGGGAAGCACATCGGCGCGCTGCCATCGCAGCAGCCTCCCGACTGGTGGAAGAGCAGCGGGCCATACTGCCCCTGCAGCTTGCGCAGCAGGGCCTCGGCCTTCGGCGTCACCGACACTCGCTCCACGCGCATGGTGCCTCCCTCCGCCACGGCCTAGAAGAAGCCCATCGGCTTCGGGTCGTAGCTCACCAGCATGTTCTTCGTCTGCTGGTAGTGGTTGAGCATCATCTTGTGCGTCTCGCGGCCAATGCCCGACTGCTTGTAGCCGCCGAACGCCGCGTGCGCCGGGTACAGGTGGTAGCAGTTCACCCACACGCGGCCCGCCTGGATGGCCCGGCCCATGCGGTACGCCTGGTTCGTGTCCCGCGTCCACACGCCCGCGCCCAGGCCGTAGAGCGTGTCATTGGCGGTGGTGAGCGCGTCCTCCATGTCCTTGAACTTCGCCACCGACACCACCGGGCCGAAGATCTCCTCCTGGAAGATGCGCATCTTGTTGTGGCCCTCGAAGATGGTGGGCTCCACGTAGTAGCCCTCCGCCAGCGCGCCCGACAGGTTGGCGCGGCCACCGCCGGTGAGCACCTTGGCGCCCTCCTTCTTGCCGATGTCGATGTAGGAGAGGATCTTCTCGAGCTGATCGTTGGACGCCTGCGCGCCGATCATCGTCGCCGTGTCCAGCGGGTTGCCCTGGATGATCTTCTTCGTGCGCTCCACGGCCTTCTGCATGAAGGTGTCGTAGAAGCGCTCCTGGACGAGCGCGCGGGAGGGGCAGGTGCACACCTCGCCCTGGTTGAGGGCGAACATGGCGAAGCCCTCGAGCACCTTCTCGGCGAAGTCGTCGTTCTTGTCGAACACGTCCGCGAAGAAGACGTTGGGCGACTTGCCGCCCAGCTCCAGCGTCACCGGGATGATGTTCTCGGAGGCGTACTGCATGATCAGCCGGCCGGTGGTCGTCTCACCGGTGAAGGCCACCTTGGCCACGCGCTTGTTGCTGGCCAGCGGCTTGCCCGCCTCGATGCCGAAGCCGTTCACCACGTTCACCACGCCGGCAGGCAGCAGATCGCCCACCAGCTTCATGAGCTCGAGGAGGGTGACGGGCGTCTGCTCGGCGGGCTTGATGACCACGCAGTTGCCCGCGGCCAGCGCCGGGGCCAGCTTCCACGCGGCCATCAGCAGCGGGAAGTTCCAGGGGATGATCTGCCCCACCACGCCCAGCGGCTCCTGGAAGTGGTAGCTGACGGTGTGCTCGTCCAGCTCGCCGATGCTGCCCTCCTGGGCGCGGATGACGCCGGCGAAGTAGCGGAAGTGATCGATGGCCAGCGGCAGATCCGCGGCCAGGGACTCGCGGATGGGCTTGCCGTTGTCCCACGTCTCGCTCACCGCGAGCATCTCCAGGTTGGCCTGCATCCGGTCGGCGATCTTGTTGAGGATCTCCGCGCGGCTGGTGACGGACGTCTTGCCCCAGGCCGCCTTCGCCTTGTGGGCCGCGTCCAGCGCCTTCTCGATGTCCTCGTGGTTGGAGCGGGGAATCTCGCAGAACGACTTGCCCGTCACCGGCGTGATGTTCTCGAAGTACTGCCCCTTCACCGGCGGGACGAACTCGCCGCCGATGTAGTTGCCGTAGCGGCTGGCGAACGTGATCTTGCTGCCAGGCTGACCGGGGGCTTCATAGACCTTCGACATCGCTGGACCTGCCTTTCATGTGTGTAGGCCACGCGCTGTCCCAGGCCTGGGGAGCCACGGGGAGCGCGGTTGCGCACGATACGAGCAGAAGGGGCCGGACAGGTAGGGGCGCGCGGGCCGCACGCTAGAGACCCGTACGGTAGGCCGTCGATCGAGGGGCCGGAGAGCCGTCGGGAAGTGTTCAGAATCCAGCGGGAACGCCCGGTGGGTGGAAGGGGTCCAACCCCACCGTGAAACCCCTGCTCACCTTGCTGCTGCTGACCTGTGCGCTGACGGCGCACGCCCAGGATCGCGCTGCCGCCGCGCGTCAAAACCAGGCCCGCGCCCTCTCGGAGCTCTTCGCCGCCGCGGGGCTGGAGTACCCGCCGCAGGAGCTGTACCTGCGCGCCTTCAAGCACGAGCGGGAGCTGGAGGTCTGGGCGGGCCCCCGGGGCAAGCCGCTGACGAAGGTGAAGACCTACCCCTTCTGTGCCGCCTCCGGAGAGCTGGGGCCCAAGCGACAGCAGGGCGACCTCCAGGTGCCCGAGGGCTTCTACACCATCGATCTGTTCAACCCCCGGAGCGACTACCACCTGTCCATCCGGGTGAGCTACCCGAACGAGTCGGACCGGCTCCTGGGCAAGAAGGATCCCGGGGGCGCGATCATGGTGCACGGCAACTGCGTGAGCATCGGCTGCATCGCCATCGAGGACGGCCCCATCGAGCAGCTGTACGTGATGACGCTGGACGCGCGGACGAAGATGGGCCGGAACGTCCCCATCCACATCTTCCCTCGCAGGCTGGACGCCGAGGGCCTGGCCGCGCTGGAGCAGCTCCCCCACGCCACCGAGTCGCTGATGGCCTTCTGGCGAAGCCTGGAGCCGGGCTGGCGCCTCTTCGAGGAGACGCGGCGCCCGCCCCGGGCCTCCGTGGATCCGAAGACGGGCGCCTACCGCGTGCGGCCGGAGCGGCAACCCAAGGCGACGTCCCGGACTCGAGCCGAGCCCGCGGCTCAAGAAACAACCGGATCGTGAAGGCGCTCCCCACCGCCCCGCACACGCCCGCCTGACTCACCCCACCTGGCGCTCGGCGGCCTCTTCCGCCTGCGTGAGGTCGGCCTCCTTCGCCTCCTCCCCAGGCCCGAGCGCGGGCGGCGCCACTGGCTCGTCCTGGAACGCGCTGGGCAGCAGGTTGAAGGGCAGCACCTTGGACAAGGCGATCAGCAGCAGCACCCCGCCGGGCGCGGCGAAGATGGCCAGCGCGGGGATGACCTTGGCCACGTCGATGAGCTGCGCCCGCATCCTCCGGCGCTCGTCCCGCGTCAGCTTCTGGCCGCGCGCCGCCTTGGCCAGCAGCACGGCCAGATCTCCCGTCTCCCGGACCTCCTGCATCACCCGGTGGAAGTTCTTGTCCAGCGCCTCCTGGATCCGGCTCACGAAGTCCTCTCCCATGATGCCCGCGGCGGCGGACACGGTGAACACGTCCACCACCGAGCGGTGCCGCGCGTAGAACTCGGCCATCTCCAGCTCCAGCCGCTGCACGTCGGCCTCGGGCACCCGCAGCGCGACCGCCAGCTCCTGGATGAAGGCGCGCTCCCCTCGCGAGCGCTGCCCATCCACCAGCGAGGCCAGCAGCGCCTGCTCCAGGATGAAGTGCTTCAGATCCTTGCTGCGCACCTCCGCCACGATCTCCCGCACGGGCAGGCGGTGCTTGAAGGACTTCTTCACCGCCGCCTTCAGCTCGGACTCGATGGCGCTCGGCAGCGCCAGATCCTCCACCTGCCGGAGGATGGCGCGGCGCGCGGCGTAGCTCGGTTCGCGATCCGCGCAGGACAGCCCCGCCAGCACCTTCACCAGGAGCGCCTTCTGCTTCGCGGCGAAGTCGATGCGCCGCTGCGCCGCGGCCCGCTGGAAGCGCCCCCGGGCGAAGTAGTCGATGGCCTGCCGGCCGAACATCTGCGCATCCGCGTACAGCGCCCCGTTATGGAGCACCAGCCCGTACACGGGATCCCCCGCCAGGGAGATGGCGCGCCGGGCGAGCGCCCCCTCCACCTTCCCCTGAAGGCGCCGGGTGAGCGCACGCCCGTCCTGCAGCTTCGCGGCGATGGACTCGGCCAGGTCCAGCTCGCCGGCAAGCGTGGCGAGCAGCAGCAGGAGCTGGTCCGCGCGGGGCCCGAGCGGCGCGCCTGTCAGGAGCGCGATGTCCAGCGCCATCCGCGCCAGGGTGCGCACCACCGCCAGGAAGAGCTGCTCCTCAGGCGCGCGAACCCGGCCGCCCGCTGCCCCCGCGGGCGGCGTGCCCTCGGCAGGAGGGGGGCCCTCCGTGGGCGTCCCGTACAGCAGGCCCGAGGCCCGCAGCGTCTGCCGCAGGTAGGCGCGAGCCCGGGCACGACCGGAGGAGTGGCTCCCCGACAGGCCGGGAGTTGCCGCGGGAACGGACACGCTGCGGTGGGCCTCCACCACCTCCTCGAGGATCGAGGAGAGCCACCCCGCCTTGCCTAGATCCATAGTGTCCTACCCATGATGCCGGGCCACCCGCGCGGGCCTGGGAATAACCTACCTGCCGTGCGGATGCCACCCACCCTCGTAGGAGTGGGGGAGAGGTGACACCGGGTGGCCCACCCGGGTGGCAGGGGCCCGCTGTCGCCCGGCTCCCCAGCGGCCGCCCCAGGTCATCAGCTGACCCGCCAGTCAAGACATCGGTGCGCTACGCTGCGCCCGCACGTGGACCACCGATTCCAGATCAACCTCCGCGGGGTCATCGACCTCCTGTCCCACCACCTCTACAGCTCTCCCGGCGTCTACGTGCGGGAGCTGCTGCAGAACGCCACGGATGCCCTCCGGGCCCGGCAGCTGCTGGAGCCCGCCCACGAGGGCACCGTCCGGGTGGAGCTCATCGAGAAGCAGGATGGGGGGCCGCCCACCCTGCTCTTCAGCGATGACGGCGTGGGGTTGACGGAGGAGGAGCTCCACCGCTTCCTGGCCACCATCGGCGAGAGCTCCAAGCGGGAGGCGCTGGCCGAGCGCCGCAACGACTTCATCGGCCAGTTCGGCATTGGCCTGCTGTCGTGCTTCATGGTGTGTGATGAGCTGCTCGTGGTGACGCGCTCGGTGAAGGGCGAGGGGCAGACCATGGAGTGGCGGGGGCGGCATGATGGCACCTACTCCGTGCGGCCCTCCGAGCACCCGCTGGAGCGCCCGGGGACGCAGGTGTTCCTCCTGGCGCGGGCGGATGCGGCCGAGTTCTTCACGGCCGAGCGCGTGCACCAGCTGGCCCTCCACTACGGCGGGCTGCTGCCCTTCCCCATCCTGCTGACGGCGGAGGGGCGCACCGAGCGCATCAACACGGAGGGGGCGCCGTGGCGCCGCAAGTACGAGAGCATCAGCGAGCGGCGGGCGGCGCTGCTGGCCTACGGGCGCGAGGTGTTCGGCTCGGACTTCCTGGACTGCATCCCGCTCGAGTCCACCGCGGGCCAGGTAGAGGGCGTGGCCTTCGTGCTGCCCTTCAGCCCGCACTACAACGCGAAGCAGAAGCACCGCGTGTACCTGAAGAACATGCTGCTGTCGGAGAGCGCGGAGAACCTGCTGCCGGACTGGGCCTTCTTCGTGAAGTGCGTGGTGAACGCCAACGAGCTGCGCCCCACCGCCAGCCGCGAGTCCTTCTACGAGAACGAGACGCTGGCCAAGGCGCGCGAGGCGCTGGGCCAGGCGCTGCGGCGCTACCTGATGGAGCTGGCCAGGGACGAGCCGCGTGCCCTGCAGCGCCTCATCTCCTTGCACGGCCTGTCGGTGAAGGCGCTGGCGCTGGATGACGATGACTTCTACCAGCTCGTGATCGGCTGGCTGCCCTTCGAGACCTCCCTGGGGACGATGACGCTGGTGGACTACCGCCGCGCGCACGCCACGGTGCGCTACGTCTCCTCGCTGGATGACTTCCGGCAGGTGGCGCGGGTGGCCGCGGCGCAGGGGCTGTGCGTGGTGAACGCGGCGTACACCTATGACACGGAGCTGATCGAGAAGCTGCCGCGCCTCTTCCCCCAGGCGAAGGTGGAGCCCTTCTCCGCCGCGGAGCTGCCGCAGAGCTTCGAGGAGCTGACGCTGGATGAGCGCGAGTCCGTCTTCCCGCTCGTCAAGCTGGCCGAGCTGGCGCTCCAGCCATTCCGCTGCGACGTGGCGGTGAAGAAGTTCCGCCCCAAGGAGGTGCCCACGCTCTACAGCGAGGAGTCGGGGGGCGCCTTCCGGCGAGAGGTGGAGCGGGCCCGCGAGGAGAGCGACGAGCTGTACGCCTCCGTGATGGACAGCGTGCTCTCCAGCGCGCGGGGCGACGACAGGCCCGTGCTGACGTTCAACTTCCTCAACCCGGTGGTGCGCAGGCTGGCGGGGGTGACGGACCGCGCGCTGATGAAGCTGTCGGTGGAGATGTTGTACGTGCAGGCGCTGCTGCTGGGCCACCGGCCGCTGAACGCGAAGGAGATGGCGCTGCTCAACCAGGGGCTGCTGGGGCTCATCGCGGCACGGCTGGAGGGCGGCGGCGAGGACTCGGGGCCGGGAGGCATGCATTGACCGCGAAGGACTGGCATGAGCAGGTGGACGCGCTGCTGGCGCGCGCCTCCCGGCTGCAGCACGGCGAGGCGCGGGTGATGGCGCTCGAGGAGGCGGCGCGGCTGGCGGACACGCACGGGGATCTGGATCTGGCCTTCGAGGTGCGGGATGGGCTGATCGACGCGGCCACCTTCGGCGGCTTCCCGGACAAGGCGCTGGTGGCCTTCGCGTGGTGTCGGGCTCAGGCGAAGAAGCACCCGACGCGCTTCGAGGCGGACCTGCTGCTGTGGAAGCAGAAGTGGGTGGTGGGCCGGCTGGACGACTTCCCTCACATCACGCGCAAGCAGATCCAGGACGCGCTGGACGACATCGAGCAGACGTACGCGCGGGTGGATGCGGGCAAGCGGGCGATCCTCAAGCTGCGCTACCAGACGGCGCGGGACATGGGGGAGGAGGCCGCGGCGGAGGCGTACTGGACGCAGTGGGTGGCGGCCCCGCGCGATCACCTCACGGACTGCCGCGCGTGCGATCTGGACGACGAGATTGATCACCACATCGATCGGGGCGAGTACGCGAAGGCGCTGCGGAAGGCCCGACCGATCCTGGAGGGCCGCAGCGGCTGCGCGGAGATTCCCCACCTGACCTACGGGAGCGTGCTCTATCCGCTGGTGAAGCTCGGGCGGCTGGAGGAGGCGCGGGACTGCCACCTGCGAGGCTATCCGATGATCCGCCGCAACCGGGACTTCCTGGCGGCGGTGGGCGAGCACGTGGAGTTCCTGGCGCTCACGGGCAACCTGTCCCGGGGGCTGGTGCTGTTCGAGAAGCACCTGGGGTGGGCGTTGGATCACGCGAGCTGGCGTGATCGGTTCACGTTCCACGCGGCGGCGGGGTTCCTGCTGTCCCGGCTGGTGGCCGAGGGCCGCGGCACGGTGAGCCTGCGGCTGCCGAAGGCGTTTCCGCTCCATCAGGAGCAGGGCTCGTACGAGATGCGGGAGCTGCACGGGTGGGTGGAGACACAGGCGAGGGAGATCGCGGCGCGGTTCGACGCGCGCAACGGGACGGACCACTTCCAGAAGCTGCTGGAGCGCACGCGGGGGCTGGAGAAGGACGTACAGCCATTCCTGATCGACACGGAATCGCGTGAACAGTGACGATGAGACTTCGGGTCTCGTCTACGGGTCCGAAGTGGTCGGACGCCGAGAAACGAAGGCAGGCGAATAGCAGTCACCCTTCCACTCATAGGCGTCTTCCGGGCAATCAGGAGGCCTCTCGTCGAGCTTCATCCAGCAGCCCCCATGGATTTCTACCTGTCCCCTCCCGCAGGGCGGGCGGCGCTGGCCCCGTAGCAGCTCTTTCGGCAGATCGACGCCGAAGGCTTTCCGGTACGGCTCTGGCGCGGCGATTGCCACCGGCGCTTCGAGCGCGGTGTCGCTGAGCCCCACCGTTCCCGCATCCGCCGAACCTGCATCCCGCCCTTGTTCCTGCACCAGCATCGGCAGTGGCTCGGGTATCTCCAGTTCGGGCTCTGGCTCGGGCCGCGACGTCACCACGAACACCACCGCCACCAGCGCCGCCACCGTGAGCGCTCCTGCCCAACCGCCTGAGGGTTCTCGCAACGGAACCCTCCCTGCGGCAGCCCAGGGCTGCTGCACGGCCTCTTCCGCCTCCGACCTCGCCGCTGCAGGTCTCCTTCCACCCTCCACTCTCTCCCAGCCGAACAGGGGTTGATCCGCACCCAGCCCCGCGCTCCTCGCCGCCTGCTCCAATGCCTCGGCCATCCCCCGCACCGTGCCTCGCGCCTCGGGACGCACTGACAGCATCTTCAGAATCAGCGCGCTCAGCTGCGGCTCCACCCGCGGGTTGAGCGCCATCGGTGGCCGCGGGCCTGCTCCCTCCACGTGCCAGCTGTCCGCCCCATCCACTCCAGGCTCCGTGGGCGGCGGGTACTCCCCCGTCACCA